>DXEY01000031.1 GCA_019114745.1 Candidatus Mediterraneibacter colneyensis
AATAAGCCCCTTTAGGGGCTGCTGTGGATGTGGTGCGGCTGGCAGGCCTTCAGTGCGCCTTCCGGGCGCAAGCAGGTAATAGCCCCTTATAGGGGCAGAGCAAGCCACCGGCTCAGCCGGTGGTCCTGACTATATTTCCCTATTTACCACTGGACGCGGCTCTGTATTCGATGTAAAATTAAATTAAATATGGATCGAATGCGTATCAGAAGCGCGGTCTTAAGACTGCAGCATCATATAAGGAGGACGTAAAAATGGAAAAATTCAGCGACAACATTAAAAAGATCATACTGGCAGGGATCGGTGCCGTAGCCGTTACCGCAGAGAAATCCAAAGACCTTCTGGATGAGATGGTGGAAAAAGGAGAACTCACAGTTGAGCAGGGCAAAGTGCTCAATGAGGAACTGAAGCATAACATTAAGGAGAAGATGAATAGAAAGCCTGAAGGGGAAAAAGAGTCTGAGATCGATATTTCCGAACTGCTGGACAAGATGACTCCGGAGCAGATCGCCGCGCTCAAAGAACAGCTCCGCAAAAAAGAAACGGTAAAAACTGAGACAGCAGAGGACAGTAAAGAAGCATGAGTAAAGCGGAACCGATCACGTATAATTCGAGACTGCGGGAGATCACGGCTGTTCTGCGGAAGCATAATATTACGAGGGGAGTTACCCCGAAAAAGCTCCGTGCGATACTGGAAGATCTCGGCCCCACATTTATTAAGCTGGGTCAGATTATGTCCATGCATTCGGATATCCTGCCGAAGCGGTACTGTGATGAACTGATGAAACTCCGCTCGGATGTAACCCCTATGCCGTTTGAAGAGGTGGTCTCTGTGATCGAAGGGTCCTACGGCCGTTCCTGGAAGAGAGTATTTTCTTCCATTGAGGAAAAGCCGCAGGGCTCTGCTTCTATTGCCCAGGTACACAGGGCGGTCCTGAAAAGCGGGGAAGACGTCGTAGTAAAAGTCCAGAGAAAAGATATCTATGAGAAAATGGCGCGGGATATTGACCTGCTCCACAAAGCGGTGCGGCTGATGCCTCCCATCAGTATTAAGGGGATGGCAGATCTGGATCTGGTGCTTGATGAGATGTGGTCTGTGACAAGAGACGAGATGAATTTTCTTACGGAAGCCTCTAATATGGAGGAGTTTGCCCGGAGAAACAAAGAAGTGAATTTTGTGGGGACACCGGTGCTCTACCAGCAGTTTTCCACAGTAAACGTTCTGGTCATGGAGTATATCGACGGAATCGGAATTGATGACAAAGAAGCGCTGACCGAACAGGGGTATGACCTCGGGGAAATCGGGAGCAAGCTGGTGGACAACTATATCAAGCAGGTCATGGACGACGGGTTTTTCCATGCTGATCCCCATTCCGGAAATGTAAAGATACGGGATGGTAAGATCATCTGGATCGATATGGGGATGATGGGACGTCTTACAGAACATGACCGGGAAATGATCGGCAAAGCGGTACAGGGCGTGGCTTTAAGCGATGTGGGGCTGATCCAGCAGGCAGTCCTTGCCATCGGGGAGTTTAAGGAACGCCCGGATCAGAGGAAACTGTATGAAGATATTGAAGGACTGCTCCTGAAATACGGCAGTGCCGGGATGGGTAAGATCAATGTGGCGGAAGTTATGACAGATCTGATGGATGTGATGAAAGACAATAAGATCAAGATGCCCCATGGCCTGACCATGCTGGCGAGAGGTCTGACCCATATGGAGGGGGTGCTGGCAGATATCGCGCCCGATATCAATATGGTGGAGATAGCCACAGCCCATATGTCAGGGGAGTTTTTCCGCAGGCTGGATCTGAAGAAGGAATTGAAGAGCAGCGGGCGGAGTGTGCTCAGGTCATTCAGGAAGGCGCTGGACATCCCGTCTATGGTGTCCGATATGATGAGCGGATATCTCAAGGGACAGGCAAAGGTGAATCTGGATCTCCAGGCATCAGATGAACTGGCACAGTTATTGAGAAGGCTGGTGCGCAATATCGTTATGGGGCTCTGGGTGATGGCGCTGCTGATCAGTTCGAGTATTATCTGCACCACGGATATGACGCCGAAAGTACTGGGCATCCCTGCTCTCGGGGCGTTCGGATATATGCTGGCGTTCCTCATCGTACTGTATGTGTTTATCAAACACTTGCTTTCCAGAAAATAAAAGGATGGGAAACTTATGAAGAAAAGTAAGAAAGATCCGATCGCAAAGAGCTTCGGATATGCGTTTGAAGGGATCCTGATATGCATACGCAGAGAGCGGAATATGAAGATCCACTGTATTGCGATCATACTTGTTACTCTGGCAGGCACCCTTTTTCATATTACCCCGGCAGAATGGTGTATCTGCCTTCTGCTCTTTGGGCTGGTGGCAGCTCTCGAGATGGTAAATACGGCGGTGGAGTCGGTTGTGGATCTCGTGACACGGGAGAAAAAGCCGCTGGCAAAGACAGCAAAGGATGCGGCTGCGGGAGCGGTCCTCTTTGCCGCTGTCATTTCCGTGATCATCGGCTGTATCATCTTTCTGCCGTATGTATTGGAACTGCTGCAAAAGATATGATACAATAGAAGCGCCGAGTGCAGAAAAGGAGATTTGTCAAAATGAGTGATAATAATACAACGGTAACAAAACAGGAGACGCTGGCAGCTCTTCGGAATCCCGGAGAACTCTATGTGGTAATGTCAGCAGTGACGAAACTGCCTTTCGTAAAGTGTGACGAAGATACGTTTGATGATGAAGTCTTTCTTTATTACAGGGCGGAGGATGCGAAAGAAAAGGTAAAGGAACTCTCAGAGCAGAAGTATCTTACCGCAGCGGCAAAGTTGGACGAGAAACAGCTCCTTCCGTTTTACACCGGGCTCTATACGATGGGAGTGAACTGTCTTGCCGTCAACTGCGGGACAGATACGCAGATCAGCGTACAGCTCTCAGATCTTGTGGTACGTAAAAACCCGGACGAACTCCCGGAGGGAAAGAAACTGATCGAGAATCCGGCGCTGCACCTGACTGCGATCTACTTTATGCAGGAGATGCGCCGTCAGGAGAATCCTCAGCCTGTGGGAGAACTCAAAGACCTGCAGGAGGAACTCCTGGCGCATTACAGCAGGAGCTCGCTGATCATAGCAGTACAGGAGGACAGACAGGTTCCGGTGCTGAAGCTGAAGAACGGAGACATCTATCAGCCGGTTTTTACCGACCTTTTGGAGATGCAGAAGTTCACAAAGGGGAAAAAGGTGAGGACTTCGGTCATTGCGGCTGAAAAGATCCCCGATATCCTGGTCGGGGAGACCAAAGGGGTCGTGATCAATCCTATGGGGGTCAATGTACAGCTGAATGTGGCAAGGAGAAAGAAGCAGACGGCTGATGCATGACATACGGATCGCCGCAGATCTTTCTAAGGACAGGAGGAGAATATGTCAATAGCTGTATACATAAGAAAAGAATATTTCCGTGCTGTCACGATCAAAGATAAAAGCGCACATATCCTGGAATTTCATTACATGCCCAGGACAATAGATGTGTTTGAGGAGGGATATCCGGTCTTTCATCTGGAGTATATCCTCGAGAGTAAGGTGAAAGCAAATATCCTGGAATTTTATCTCACAGATTTTGCCCTGAGAGGCAGGGGATACGGGACGGTGTGCATGAATGAGATCGCGGATCAGTTCGGCAGAAAAGGGATCACTCTGATCACCGCGCCAACCGGATATGATCTGGCGCCGCTTGGCTATACCGGTCCGGATCAGTATCATGAACTGATGGCGGGGTTTTACGAGAAAACCGGATTTTCCATCAGCGGGGACGGGGATCTGGCGATGAAGATACTGGAAGATGCACAAATATGAAAAACCTGTTATACTGATCGGTGTATGGCGGCAATGTGACTGCTGTACACCGATTTTTATGTATTAGAACATCTGGATTATATACGGACAATGACTGACCAGGAGGGACTATGTACAAGATACTGATCGTAGAAGATGACCTGCCCATGGCGCAGGCAATACAAAAAGAAATGAAAATGTGGGGCAACGAGGCGGAATATGTGCAGGACTTCCAGCACGTTGCCGCGGCGTTTACAGAGTATGACCCGCATCTGGTACTCATGGATATCACGCTGCCTTTTTACAACGGATATCACTGGTGCAGCGAGATACGCAGGATCTCGAATGTGCCGATCATATTTATCTCATCTGCGGCTGACAATATGAACATTATCATGGCAGTCAATATGGGAGGGGATGATTTCGTCGCCAAGCCGTTTGATTTAAGTGTCCTTACCGCAAAAGTCCAGGCGGTACTGCGCAGGACTTATGACCTGGCGGGAAAGATCCCGGTGCTCGAACACCGGGGCGCGATCCTTAATCTCTATGATGCGACGCTTACCTGGGAAGGGAAAAAGATCGAACTGACGAAGAATGAGTTCCGCATCCTCCAGACACTGATGGAGAACAAAGGAAGACTTGTGAGCAGGGATACCCTTATGACAAAACTGTGGGAGACAGACGACTATATCGAGGAGAATACACTCACCGTCAATATCGCGCGCCTGAGGAAGAAACTGGAGAAGGCGGGACTTGACGGTTTTATCACTACAAAGGTTGGCGAAGGGTATATCATTATGCAGGAGACAGAGGGGAGATGAGACGGGTGAAACAGTTTTTCAGATATCTTTTCGACTGCCGTTATCTCTGGCTGTGGGCGGCGGTCTGCGCCGTGGTGTTTACGGTTGTGTTTGCACTCTATGGGATCCCTCTGGAGGCTGTATGGTATCCGCTGCTCCTGTCAGCCCTGTTCGGCGGACTGTTTCTTGCACTGGGGTTTCTGAGATTCCGGAAAAAGCATCTGGAGCTGGAACGGCTGGATCCGAAAGAGGCTCCGTGCGCGGAGTACCTTCCTCCGGCGGGGAGCCTGGCGGAGCGCGACTATCAGGCGCTTGTGTTGCGCGAAGAAGCAGCAAGCCGTGCCTGGAAGGAAGAATGGGAGAGTGCGCGCAGGGACATGGACGACTACTATGCGGCGTGGGTGCATCAGATCAAAGCGCCCATCGCAGTGATGCGGGTGATGCTCCAGCAGGAGGATACAAAGCAGAACCGGGAACTCTCGTCTGAGCTTTTCCGCGTCGAGCAGTACGCGGAGATGGCGCTCTGCTATGTCCGCCTGGGTGAAGGCGCCTCCGATCTGGTCATACAGGAATATGAGCTTGACGGCATTATCAGAAAAACAGTGCGAAAATATGCCGGGCAGTTTATCCGCAGAAAAATACGACTGGTGTATGGAGGAACAGATGCGCGCGTGGTCACAGATGAAAAGTGGCTTGCTTTTATGCTCGAGCAGCTTTTGTCAAACGCCGTGAAATATACCCAGGAAGGCGGGACGGTCACGATCGCGGTGGATGAGAGGAAACGTCTGTCTGTGACAGATACGGGGATCGGCATCTCGCCGGAAGACCTGCCGAGGATTTTTGAGAAAGGGTATACGGGGTATAACGGGCGTCTGGATAAGAAGTCCACAGGGCTTGGGCTGTACCTTTGTAAAACCGCGGCGGATAAGCTGTGCCATAAACTGACGGCAGAGTCTGATCCGGGACGTGGCAGCAGGTTTGTAATCGATATGGAGACGTATCCGCTTCAGGTGGAGTAGTGGGGCGGGAGCTCCCTGTCTGCGTGAGCTGGTGTGACAATAGTGTCACATAGACAAGCCGGAATGTCACGGGATTCGATGTCGGCATTCCGGCTGTTTTGTTATACTGAGTCCAGAAAACATGAAGGAGGTCATGATCTATGACTGTTTTGGAAGTGAAAAATCTGAAGAAGATATACAGACCCCGGTTCGGCGGGACTCAGGTGCAGGCGCTTTCCTGTGTGAATTTTTCTGTGGAGGAGGGCGAATATGTGGCGATCATGGGAGAGAGCGGCTCGGGCAAGACAACGCTTTTAAATATGCTGGCGGCGCTGGATAAACCGACGGAAGGTGAAGTGTATCTGGACGGGCGGCCCCTCTCGGCGGTCAGAGACAAAGATATTTCCGAGTTCAGGCGGGATAATCTGGGATTTGTGTTCCAGGAGTTCAATCTGCTGGATACGTTTAATGTAAAAGATAATATTTTCCTGCCTCTTGTTCTCAAGGGAATGAGCTACAAATCTATGGCGCAGAAGGTCGCGCCCATTGCAAGAGAGCTTGGGATCGCAGACCTTCTGGAGAAGTATCCTTATGAGATATCCGGAGGGCAGAAGCAGAGAGTAGCTGTGGCGAGGGCACTGATCACTGACCCGAGGATGATCCTGGCGGACGAGCCCACAGGAGCGCTTGACTCCCGCTCCACAGATGAACTGCTTTCCCTGTTCGCGAGGATCAATCAGAAAGGGCAGACGATCCTTATGGTAACGCATTCTGTCAAGGCGGCAAGCAAAGCCGGGCGGGTGCTCTTTATCCGCGACGGAGAGGTGTACCATCAGGTCTACCGGGGGAATATGTCGGACGAACAGCTCTACCAGAAAATTTCCGACACCCTCACACTGCTGGCGACAGGTGGTGACAGGCGATGAAGGGCGGATTTTATTTAAGGCTTGCAAAAGACGGGATCACGAAGAACCGGAAGCTGTATTTTCCGTATATCCTGACCTGTATCTGCATGATCATGATGTTTTATATTATTTACTATCTGGGGATGTGCGCTGATTTTACAAAAGTGCGGGGCGGTGACATGCTCAAATCTTTCCTGTCGTTCGGCATTTTTGTGATCGCGATATTTGCGCTGATCTTCCTGTATTATACAAATTCGTTTCTGATCCGCAGGAGGCAGAAAGAGTTCGGCCTTTACAATATCCTGGGAATGGGGAAGCGCAACCTGGTGAAAGTGCTTGTGTGGGAGAATATTCTGACTGCTGCAGTTTCCATAGCATCGGGACTTGTGCTGGGTATCCTGTTTTCAAAGCTGGCGGAGCTTGCGGCTCTGCGCATCTTGGGCGGCGAGACCGGATTTGCCATCCACGTGGATCCGAAGGCGGTCATCGCTTCGGCGGTATTGTTTCTTGCAATTTTTCTGCTGATCATGCTGCGGATGGTATTTTATATTTTCCGGCTCCGCCCGGTGGAAATGTTAAAGAGCGAAAACGTGGGAGAGAAACCGCCAAAGGCGAACTGGATCCTGGCGCTTCTGGGAGCGGTACTTCTGGCAACAGCATATTATCTGGCAGTGGCGGTCATTGATCCGATGTCGGCTATGGTAATGTTTTTCTTTGCGGTGATCCTGGTCATCATCGCCACGTATTTCCTGTTTATCGCCGGATCGGTGGCGCTGTGCAGGCTGCTCCAGAAAAAGAAGAATTATTATTATAAAACACGTCATTTTGTGTCCCTGTCCTCTATGGTGTACCGGATGAAGCGCAACGGTGCAGGACTGGCTTCAATCTGTATCCTGTCCACTATGGTTCTTGTAACGGTATCAACGACAGTGTGTCTGTGGGCGCAGACGGAGGATTCTGTGTCGAAAAGATACCCGCACGATATCATGATGGAGTTTACATCATCTGATTACAGTGAGACGGAAGTCTATAAAGAGATTGTTGACCGTACCCTGGCAGAGTATGGCGAGACGGCAGAAAATGTGGAAGATTATCATTATTACAGCACTGCCGGGTATCAGTTCAAAGATCAGGTCACCCTCCGGTGGGATCACCTGGCGTCAGCCGGAGTGGGGGAGGTAGAATCCATCCGCGCCCTGTACTTTATCACGCTCGACGAGTACAACCGGATCTCGGGAGACAGCAGGGAAATGTCTGATGGCGAGCTGCTTCTGTATCCGTACAAGACAGACTTCGAGTATGACACGGTTACGATCGAAGACTGCGGCACATGGAATGTGGAGATCCTGGACGCAGAGCCGTTTCCGGTGGGATCAGCGCAGGCGGATGTGATGGGAAGCCTGTTTATAGTGGTCAAAGATATGTCCGTCATGAAACAGATCGAGGAGGCGTGCAATGTGGCGGCGGATTCCACAGGCATGTCGCTGAACTATATCGACGAGAGCTACGGCATTGATCTGTCCTGTGACGATGAGAAGCAGATCGAGATTTACGATACGATTGTGCAGAGATTTGGTGAGCTGGAAGCACAGAACAACGGAATGACAGAAGATGGACGTGATCTCCCGCATTATATCCTGGACTCGCAGGCAGGAGGAAGGGCGGATCTAATCGCAATAAACGGAGGGCTGTTCTTCCTGGGTGTGATGCTCGGAGCGGTATTCCTGTTCGGAACCGTGCTGATCATGTATTACAAACAGATTTCGGAAGGCTATGAAGACCAGGACAGGTTCGACATCCTGATGAAAGTGGGAATGAGCAGAAAGGAGGTCAGACAGAGCATCAACTCCCAGGTACTGACGGTATTCTTTCTTCCGCTGGTCACAGCAGGGGTACATCTCGCGTTTGCATTCCCGCTGATCTCAAAGATCCTGCTCCTGATGTCGGCGACAGAAGAGAGACTGCTGATGATGATCACAGTCTGCTGTTACCTTGTATTTGCCCTCTTCTATGTGATCGTATACGGGATTACCTCGAAAAGTTACTATACAATTATCAGTGGAAAAGGAAAAAGATAGAAAAATCTGTATAAATCACACAAAAATCTGTCCAAATATTGCGGGATTTGGTATAATCTAAATAGAATTTCATTCGGCGCATCAGGTGCGCCTGACAAAATACAGCGATCCGCAGGGAGGAGTGACAGATTATGATGGAACATACGATTATCACGATCGGACGGCAGTTTGGGAGCGGCGGGCATGAGATAGGAAACCGGTTGTCAGAACGGCTTGATATTCCGCTCTATGACCACAATCTGATCCATATGGCGGCGCAGGAGCTGCGCATCAGCAATGAAGACGCAACAAAGGTAGATGAGACCATCCTCGGACGGTTCCTGTCGGCTTACGCGTCCAGCAGCCTGGAATACCGGGTGTTTATGAACAGCGACGAGTCGGGAAAGACGCTGACGGACAGAGTATACGACCGCCAGTGCGCGATCATCCGGAAACTGGCAGAAGAGGGACCGGGTATCTTCGTGGGCCGCTGTGCGGATTATATCCTCGGAGACTATACGAACTGTATCAATACGTTCATCTACGCATATAAAGACGACCGGATCCGGCGGATCATGAAGCTGTATAAGCTGGACGAAAAGCAGGCGTCCGACAAGATCAAAAAGGTGGATCGTGAGAGAAAGACTTACTACGAGACACGGACTGGCAGGACATGGGGCGGCATCGACGCCAGCGACATGGTATTGAACGCCAGCCTTCTCGGGATAGACGGGGTTGTGGATGCCCTGGAAGCTGTCTACCGGAAATGGGAAGAAAGAAAAGATAATAAGTAAACAGGACGGATTATGTCCGGCATCTCCAAACTGGCTGGAAAACCAGTCATATCAGGGGATGCCGGACTTTTTTATTGCTAACTTTTACAGAGAATGCTATAATTAGCTATTATCGGTCTTAGTACCATCAAAAGATGAGATCAGATGAAATTAAGGAATGGAAGGGAATGGATATGAGCTTTATATCGTATTTAATTAACGGATTGAGCCTGGGAAGCGTTTATGCGATCATCGCTCTCGGATATACCATGGTCTATGGTATCGCAAAAATGCTGAATTTCGCCCATGGTGATGTCATCATGATCGGCGCATACATGGCTCTGATCGCCATGACACAGTCGGGAATGTCCCCGGTCATTGCGGTGCTCATCGCGATCGTGGTATGTACTGTGCTCGGAGTTGTGATCGAAAGAGTCGCATACAAACCGCTCAGAAATGCGGCGTCTTCGCTGTCGGTGCTGATCACGGCGATCGGCGTCAGCTACCTGCTCCAGAACATCGCGCTTCTGGTGTTCGGGTCAAATGCAAAGACATTTCCGTCTGTAGTAGAGTGGACGGGGATCACGCTTGCGGGAGGGCAGCTCAGTATTTCAGGCGTCACGGTCGTGACGATCGTTGTCTGTCTGATCATCATGGCTGCGCTGGTGCTCTTCGTGCAGAAGTCAAAACCGGGCCAGGCGATGCGGGCAGTCTCAGAGGATAAAGGCGCTGCCCAGCTCATGGGGATCAATGTAAATGGAACGATCGCACTGACATTTGCGATCGGTTCCGCCCTGGCGGCAGTGGCAGGCGTGCTGTACTGTTCCGCCTACCCGAGCGTGACGCCGTACACGGGCGCCATGCCTGGAATCAAGGCGTTTGTGGCGGCGGTATTCGGCGGCATCGGATCGATCCCGGGCGCGTTTATCGGAGGGCTGCTCCTGGGCGTCATCGAGATATTCGGAAGAGCGTATATTACGTCGCAGATGGCGGACGCCCTTGTATTTGCGGTGCTTATCATCGTACTGTTAGTGAAACCTACCGGGCTTTTGGGCAAGAAGATTCAGGAGAAAGTGTAGGTGGACGCTATGTGGAAGAAGATGAATAAAAATACGAGAAGCAATCTGATCACATACGGTATTGTCATTGCCGCATTTATCATCATGCAGGTGCTGATCAGTACGGGAAGCGTGTCCAGTCTGCTTGAGGGAATTATGGTGCCGATCTGTATCTATGTGATCATGGCGGTATCGCTCAACCTTGTTGTCGGCATCCTCGGCGAACTCAGCCTCGGACATGCCGGGTTCATGTGTGTGGGCGCGTTTACCAGCGCGTTCTTTTCCAAATGCATGAAGGATGTCATTACAGTCGCTCCGCTTAGGTTCTTCCTGGCGATGCTGATCGGGATCGCCGTGGCGGCGCTCTTCGGCATTATCATCGGTATCCCGGTGCTCAGGCTGAAGGGAGACTATCTCGCAATTGTCACCCTGGCTTTCGGGGAGATCATCAAGAACCTGGTCAATGTCCTGTATATCGGACAGGACTCCAACGGGTTCCATTTCTCCACAAAGGATGTCATGGGCCTTGATATGGAGCCCGGAGGAACGGTGATCGTAAACGGCCCTCAGGGCATTACCGGAACGCCTCAGGACGCAACGTTCTTTATCGGCTTCATTATGATCCTGATCACGCTGTTCATTGTGCTGAACCTGATCAATTCAAGAGACGGCCGTGCGATCATGTCGATCCGCGATAACCGGATCGCAGCCGAATCGATCGGGATCAATGTGACGAAATATAAACTGATGGCATTTACCATATCGGCGGCTTTAGCGGGCAGCGCGGGCGTGCTCTATGCGCACAACCTGTCCACTCTGACGGCAAACACGAACAATTTCGGATATAATCAGTCGATCATGATCCTTGTATTTGTCGTGCTGGGAGGAATCGGAAATATCCGCGGATCCATCATCGCCGCTGTCGTCCTGACGCTTCTTCCGGAGCTGCTGCGCGGCATGGAGGATTACCGTATGCTGATCTATGCGATCGTGCTGATCGCCGTTATGCTCTTTAACTGGGCGCCGAAGGCGATCGAGTGGAGAGAAAAACATCTTTCCTTTGGGAAAAAGAAAAAGGAGGCTGTAAAATAATGGCATTACTGGAAGTAAAAAATCTGGGTATTTCATTTGGCGGCCTCCGTGCTGTAAATGCATTTGACATATCAATTGAAAGAGAGGAACTGTACGGCCTGATCGGCCCCAACGGCGCAGGAAAAACTACGGTGTTCAATCTTCTGACAGGGGTGTATAAGCCGGACAGCGGAAAGGTACTCCTGGACGGAAAGGATATCACCGGAAAGAAAACAATTGATATCAGCAAAGCGGGAATTGCCAGGACATTTCAGAATATCCGTCTGTTTAAGCAGCTCAGCGTACTTGACAATGTAAAAGCCGGGCTGCACAACAAGCACCACTATTCAACAGTGGAAGGTATCCTGCGCCTTCCGAAGTACAGGAAGATCGAAAGGGAAATGGACGAGCAGGCAATGGAGCTCCTGAAAGTATTCGATCTTGACGGCATGGCGCATGTGGCTGCGGCTAATCTTCCGTACGGACAGCAGAGAAGGCTGGAGATCGCAAGGGCGCTTGCCACAGAGCCGAAACTCCTGCTCTTAGACGAGCCCGCTGCCGGGATGAACCCGAACGAGACGGGAGAGCTGATGGATATGATACGGTTTGTCAGAGAACAGTTCCATATGACCATCCTTCTGATCGAGCATGATATGAAGCTTGTGAGCGGGATCTGCGAGAAACTGACGGTACTGAACTTTGGGGAGGTTCTCTGTCAGGGCACGACTTCGGATGTCCTGAATGATCCCCAGGTCATCACGGCATATCTCGGGGAATAGGAGGGAACATGTTATGGCAATGCTGGAAGTAAAAGATCTGGAAGTATATTATGGTATGATACAGGCCATCAAAGGAATCTCCTTTGAGGTAAATAAAGGAGAGATCATCGCTCTGATCGGTGCCAACGGCGCCGGAAAGACGACTACGCTCCACACAGTTACCGGACTGATCTCCCCGAAGAAAGGAAGCATCGTGTTTGAGGGAAAGGATATTACCAAAGTCCCTGCCCACAGGATCGTTTCCATGGGGATGGCGCATGTGCCGGAGGGACGGCGCGTGTTCGCGGAGCTGAGCGTGTACGAAAACCTGAAGATGGGCGCTTATACGCGTAAGGATAAGGGCGAGATCGAGGAAAGCCTGGAAAATGTATACAGGCGTTTCCCGCGGCTGGAAGAGAGAAGAAACCAGATGGCGGGGACTCTGAGCGGCGGTGAGCAGCAGATGCTGGCGATGGGCCGCGCGCTGATGTCGCGTCCGAAGATCATCCTGATGGATGAACCGTCCATGGGACTCTCACCAATCCTGGTCAATGAGATTTTCGATATCATCCGTTCGGTGAGTGAGAGCGGGACAACCGTCCTCCTTGTGGAGCAGAATGCGAAAAAAGCCCTCTCCATTGCCGACCGGGCGTATGTGCTGGAGACAGGAAAGATTGCTCTGGAAGGAAATGCGAAGGATCTTCTGGAAGACGATTCGATCAAAAAGGCATATCTTGGAGAATAGGAAGGGGAGGTATCTTTATGAAGAATATCGTGATCACGATATCGAGGCAGTATGGAAGCGGGGGAAAGACGATCGGAGCCATGCTCGCACAGGATCTGGGCATCAACTGCTACAGCCGTGAGATCCTCCGTATGGCCTCTGAGGACAGCGGCATCAATGAGAGGCTGTTCGGGATGTCCGATGAGAAGGTCAGACATGCGGGCTGGTTCCGCATCCTGAACCGTCCCTACGGCGGAGAGCTGCTCCCGCCGGAGGACAAGGGTTTTACGTCGGATGACAACCTGTTCAACTATCAGGCGAAGATCATTAAGGAACTGGCGGCGAAGGAGTCCTGCGTTATTGTCGGAAGATGCGCGGATTATGTGCTTCAGGACTATCCGAATGTGATGAGTGTATTTATCCATGCGGACAAAAAGTTCTGCCTTGACAGATCGATGGAACGCCACAGTATGAGTGAAAAAGAAATGCAGAAATTCATCGAAAAGACGGATGCATTCCGCGGGGATTTCTACCGCTATCACACCGGCCATGAGTGGGCGGATGCGAGAAATTACGACCTGTGCTTAAACAGCGGGAAGCTCGGATTTGAGAAGTGCGTGGAAGAGATCAAGTCATATATGAAAATACGTTTTGAGTGATGGGGCTGCCTGAAAAGGGGAGAGCCTGCGGATGAAGAGTTCCGCAGGCTCTTTTCTGTCTATTCCTTTAATTCTGTGCGGCGGATGATAGCATAAGCTCCGGCTGCAAAAACGGCTGCAAGTACGGACAGGGTAAGCAACGGAATGATGCGGTTTACCGCGCCGCCAGCAGTGAAGCCCATTGCCGCTGCCAGAAATTCCAGGATACTGCTAACTGTTTCGGCTGACAGCACATACCGGAACAGGGCGATGACAAGAAGGATAATTCCGCCGGAAGCGGCTGCCAGGCAGACCGACGCTGTCCTGCCGATCTTGTTGATCAGGAGGATCACGAAGTACATCAGACAGCAGAATATCATGTAGAGCAGAAACAGCCACAGCCAGTTGATAAAGGAGTGTCTGTATCCGTACAGGGCGCCGTACATGGAGAAATAGCTGCTGCTGAAATAGTGGAGCAGCGTTCCTGTGATCGTGTCGATCAGCGCCATGATACCGGAAATAAAGGCGAACATGGAGAGTGTGGCGATGAAGATATATTTCCGGGAAAAACCGTTTTGTATCAGCATCTTAAAATCTTCTTTAAAGCCCATGACTCCCAGGATGCTGATATAAATCAGGGTGTTGGTTTCCAGGCACTTTGATCCGATATCGTCGAAAGTCCCCGATGCCAGCCCGACGATCAGCGTAATGAATCCGACGATCGCATATTGGATCGCATAGAAGAGCCAGATATATTTAAAGGACGTAAAGCATTCATACTGGACGATGGATTTTAAGTTTTTCATTTTATCTGCCTCCCTTCTCCGTAATTTTGACAAATAGTTTCTGCAGGTTTACAGGGGTACAGTTCAGGCTGCCTGTTTTGGGAAGGGGCTCCTTTGTCCCCATGATATAGGCGATCTTGAGATTCCCCAGTTCGTCGTATCCGATGACATTTTTGCCGGCGCAGTAAGCGTCTACTTCGTGTTCTATGCCGGATACACAGCAGCTTTCCTCCAGCAGCGAAGCGGCGTTATCCTGTAACAGGATCTTTCCCTGATCGATCAGGACAACTTCTTCGATGAGATTTGCCGCCTCCTCGATCAGATGGGTCGCAATGATGATCGTCCGTTCGTTTCTCTCATAATCCTCCAACAGCAGATGATAGAACAGCTCTCTGTGGTTTGCATCAAGGCCGAGCACCGGTTCGTCGAAGATCACATAGGGGACTTCGAGAGCCATAGCTGCCGTCAATTTGAAGATAGACTGATAGCCTTTTGACAATGCTTTGAATTTTTTGTTTGTATCGAGATTAAATTTCTCTGCGATATCAAATGCTTTTTCTATGTTGAAGCTGTCGTAGAAACGTGCGGCCCATTTAAAATGATCTCTGACTTTCAGGCCGGTATCGTACAGGTCGGTTTCGCTCATACAGAATATTTTCTCGTGGACTTTCATGCTTTCCTTTGCGGGAATCCCGTCGATTACGATCTCGCCGGAGTCGGCAAAGATCCGGTTTGCGATGATATTGATCAGGGTGGATTTCCCCGCGCCGTTTCTGCCCAGTAACCCATAGATTTTTCCATGCTCAAATGCCAGGGAGACATTGTCGAGCGCGGTGACATCTTTATATCGTTTGGTGACATTTTTAATCTGGATCGCATTCATTTTCATAACCCCTTTCTATCAGAGAGATAATCTCTTCCTTTGTCATATGAAGTTTTTCCGCCTCCCGGATCAGGGAAGCAATAAACTGTTCATAAAACTGTCCCTGCCTTTTCCGGCGTATTGTTTCCACCGCGCCCTCTTTTACAAACATTCCCAGCCCTCTTTTCTTATAGATGATGTTTTCGTCAACAAGCAGGTTCATTCCTTTCAGAACCGTATGGGGATTGATGTTCAGCAAAGCAGATATTTCGTTGGTTGAAGGAATCTTTGTCTCCACAGCAAAAACCCCTGTAAATATGGAGTCTTCAAGCTGTTCGGCAATCTGGATGAAGATGGGCTTTTCAATATCTGGATTGATATTCAACTGCATCACCGCCTTGTTATATAGTTTGTTAGTTGAGTAACTAACTAACTTGCAATTGTGATTATACAGGATCCGGGGGATGATGTCAATAGATTATAGGATGACTTTATCAGTTTGTCTTGAAATCCTGCAGCAATCTTTATAAGATAGTAGTAGATAGCATACGGCAAAAATATGGATGTGCCGGATATAAGGCAGGGCAGGATATGGAAAAAAAAGAGCGTAAAAACGAGCGTAAGAGAGATAAAAAAAGACCGGGCTGGTCTGATAGACAGAAAAAAGTGATCGGCATTACAGGGGGCGTGATCCTGGTGATCGCCCTTCTGTACCTTGGGATTGCATTTTATTTCCGCAGCCATTACTTTTTCCGCACAGAGATCAACGGACACAATGTCTCCGGCAGGTCGGTATCGGCGGCGGAGCAGATCTTTGCGGATGATGTGGCGTCCTATGAGCTGGAGCTGCTTGAGATGAGCGGAGCGAAGGAGACGGTGTCGGGCGCGGACATTTCCATGAAGTATGAGAAATGTGACGATGCGGAAAAGATTCTGGAAGAACAGAATGTATTTCTGTGGCCCGGCGCTTTATTCAAAAAGCCGGTGTATGAAGCATCGGTGGAGATTTCCTATGACGATGAGCAGCTCCAGACGAAGATTGATTCTCTGCAGGTTGTGACAGCCGAGCAGACCCAGCCGGTGTCCGCATATCCGAAGTACGACGGAGAGAAGTTTGTCATAGAGCCTGAGCAGTACGGAACAGCCGTGCAGACGGATGTGCTCAGAGAGGAGATGGAGCGTGCGTTTGCCGCCCTGGAAGAGACGCTTGACCTGGAGGCGGCGGGGTGTTATGCGTCTCCATCCTATACGGCGGAATCGCCGGAGGTACAGCAGGCATGTGATGTGATGAACAAATACTGTGAAGCAAGGATCGTCTATCCGATGACGGAAGAAGTGGTGATCGACAAGTCTGTGATCTCGGGATGGCTGACAACGGATGAGAATATGCAGGTCGTGATCAGCGAGGAAGCAGTCAGGGGATGGCTCCAGGAATTTGGGGATACATACGATACGGTAGGAACTACGAGAACGTTTACGACTCCGACCGGGAAGCAGGCAACGGTATCCGGCGGGACTTACGGGTGGTCGATCAACGAAAAAGCGGAGTATGATGTGATCATTGACGCAGTGCAGAACAGCAAAGTGCTGGAACGGGAGCCGGAGTATTATAACAGCGGTCATGCGGCGGTGCACAGTATGCCGGACTGGGGCAGCACGTATATCGATGTGGATCTGAGCGAGCAGTATATGTGGTATGTGGTAGACGGAAGCGTTGCTCTTGAGACAGACGTGGTGACCGGGCGGCCGACTCCGGAGAGGATCACGCCTGAGGGGACATATTCCATTGTGGAAAAGGAACGCAACCGTGTACTGAAAGGTTCTGTTGATCCGGCAACAGGAAAGCCATCCTATGAGACACCTGTGAATTACTGGATGCGCGTGACCTGGTCCGGGATCGGTTTTCATGACGCTACCTGGCAGCCGGCGTTTGGAGGGACTTTAAACCAGACGAGGGGTTCCCACGGATGTATCAATATGCCGTATGATAAGGCGGCGCAGCTTTACGAAATGGTAGAGATGGGGACGCCGGTAGTGATCCACTATTAGATCCGATCAGGAAAAGAGCAGCGAAAAAGGCGGAGATTTTCACTCCGCCTTTTGATATGCCATCCGCTCTCCGCCGTCATCGGTGTAGATGATGCCGCAGTATTTAAATCCGTTTTTTTCCAGCATGTGCTGCATGATCCGGTTGTCCCGGTGGGTGTCAATCTTCAGGTTCCCGCACTGCTGAAACGCCCAGTCCAGGCAGAACGAAGCGGCACCTTTTACTGTGCCGTCCGATGTGATCCGGTGAACGACGCCGTAGGGGCGCTCATTGAGCCATTCTCCGTTGTAGATGCGCCGGTAAGTGTCATCAGGCCCCTCGTGGTAATAGAAGGTTGCGATGATCCTGCCGTGATCCTCGCAGACATAGGAACAGCCGGATTCGATGTCGGACGCCGTCAGTGTCCGTTTGGGGTATGTCTGGCCCCACTGGAGAGGATTTCCGTGACATGCCATGAACAGGCGGGCGTTTTCGTACATTTTGCAGAGAAGCTCTAATTCCTGAATGGTTGATTTTCGTATTTTCATAGAGGTGAGATGCCTTTCTTCGTTTATCCATTCCGCAGTGATCCTCCGATGATTATAACAGAATGGACAGAGATAAACAATCTACTACAGAGAGTGGTGATGTATAATTATAGATACAAAATATGGTAAAAATAGTGTATTTTGCACAAAATTGGATACAAGGGCAGTATTTGAGAACCATTATCAAGATATTGCTTGCGTTTTCCGGAACTCAATGATATACTAGCGCATGGAAGTGATACGGATTTATCATTTCAGGAAAGTTTCAAAAACAGTTGACAATATGATGAGATTTCAGGAGGAGGATGAACGAATGGCAAAAGTGAATTTTGACCAGTGGGAAGGCTTTAAAGGTCATCTCTGGAAAGAGGAAGTAAATGTGCGTGATTTTATCCAGCACAACTATACTCAGTACGACGGAGATGAGTCCTTCCTTGCAGGACCGACAGAAGCGACAGACAAACTCTGGGGAGAGCTTCAGAAGCTCCAGAAGGAAGAGCGCGCAAAAGGCGGCGTTCTGGATATGGAAACAGAGGTTGTCTCAGGGCTTACCGCTTACGGTCCGGGATATATCAATGATGAGATGAAGGATTTAGAGCAGGTTGTAGGGCTTCAGACGGATAAACCGCTTAAGAGGGCGTTTATGCCGTACGGCGGAATCAAGATGGCTGAGCAGGCTTGTACGACATACGGATATACTCCGAGTGCAGAGCTCCATGAAATCTTCACAAAATATCATAAAACACACAATCAGGCAGTATTTGATATTTATACGCCTGAGATGAAAAAGGCGCGCCACAACAAGATCATCACAGGTCTTCCGGACACATACGGAAGAGGACGTATCGTAGGCGATTACCGCCGTGTGGCACTCTACGGTATCGACTATCTGATCGAGAAAAAGGAGTCTGATTTCGTAGAGTATGAAAGACACGGAATGAAAGGAACAGATTTCCGTCTCCGCGAGGAGATCGCAGATCAGATCCGCGCCCTGAAAGGCATGAAGGAGATGGCTTCCGTATATGGCTATGATATTTCCGGGCCGGCAACAAACGCAAAAGAGGCAGTGCAGTGGCTGTATTTCGGTTATCTCGCTGCGATCAAGACTCAGAACGGAGCAGCCATGAGCGTGGGACGTGTGTCCACATTCCTTGATATCTATATCCAGAGAGATATGGAGAAAGGAATCCTCACAGAGGAGCAGGCACAGGAGCTGATCGACCATCTTGTTATGAAGTTCAGGATGGTGAAGTTCGCGAGAATCCCGTCCTACAACGAGCTCTTCTCAGGAGACCCGGTATGGGCGACGCTTGAGATGGCTGGTATCGGAATGGACGGACGCCATATGGTAACAAAGAATGACTACCGTTTCCTCCGCACACTGGAGAATATGGGGCCGTCACCGGAGCCGAACCTGACTGTGCTGTATTCTTCACATCTGCCGGAGAACTTTAAGAAATATGCGGCATACATTTCCGTGAAGACAAGTTCCATCCAGTATGAGAACGATGATGTAATGCGTCCGGTATGGGGCGATGACTATTCCATCTGCTGCTGTGTATCTGCGACAGAGACAGGCAAAGAGATCCAGTTCTTCGGCGCCCGCGCCAACCTGGCAAAATGCCTGCTGTACGCGATCAACGGCGGTGTGGATGAAAAGACAAAACAGCAGGTATCCCCGCTGTACAGGCCAATCACATCTGAGTACCTTGACTACGATGAAGTCATGGAGAAATACGACCAGATGATGGAGTGGCTGTCCAAACTGTATGTGGATACACTGAACATGATCCACTACATGCATGACAAATATTACTATGAAGCTGCTGAGATGGCTCTGATCGACACAAACGTAAGACGTACATTTGCAACAGGTATCGCAGGATTCTCACACGTAGTAGACTCCCTGAGCGCGATCAAATACGCGAAAGTAAAAGTGATCCGCGATGACGACGGACTTGCTGTCGACTACGAGGTAGAGGGAGACTTCCCGAGATACGGAAACGACGATGACAGGGCAGACGAGATTGCAGTATGGCTGCTGAGAACATTTATGAGCAAGCTGAAAAAATGCCACACTTACAGAAACTCTGAGCCTACAACATCGATCCTTACGATCACATCCAACGTAGTGTACGGAAAAGCTACCGGATCACTGCCGGATGGAAGAAAAGCAGGCGAACCGCTGGCTCCGGGCGCAAACCCGTCATATGGAGCAGAGCAGAACGGACTGCTGGCATCCCTGAACTCGGTTGCCAAACTTCCGTATGAGCAGGCGCTTGACGGAATCTCCAATACACAGACGATCAGCCCGGGAGCACTCGGACACGATGACGATGAGCGCAATGTTAACCTGGTTCATGTGATGGACGGATACTTCGACCAGGGTGCACACCACCTGAATGTCAATGTATTCGGTACAGAAAAACTGATCGATGCGATGGAGCATCCGGAAAAAGAAGAATATGCGAACTTTACGATCCGCGTATCCGGATATGCAGTGAAGTTCATCGACCTGACAAGAGAGCAGCAGCTTGACGTAATCGCAAGAACCTGCCACGCAGCAATGTAATTTTTTTCGGGGACGTAGTTAAATCGTAATTCACTACGTCCCCATTTAGATGTTGCCCTGTCCCTTTTTGGTAACTGCCCTGTCCCCTGCCGAATAGTAAACAAATTTTAGCATTTCTGCAGCTGTATTTTTACAGACAATTTGTGCACAATTCATAAAGGGGACAGGGTGATTCGCGAAAAGGGACAGGGTGAACTGCAGTTGGGGACGTAGACAAATCGGAATTTACTACGTCCCCGAAAGGAGAAGTTAATGCAAGGCTATATTCATTCTACCGAGAGTTTCGGCTCTGTTGACGGACCGGGTGTCCGTTTTGTTATTTTTGTCAGTGGGTGTCCGATGCGCTGCCAGTTTTGTCACAACCCGGATACATGGAATATGCAGGCGGGAGAACTGCGCAGCGCCGACGAACTGATCAGACAGGCGCTCCGGTACCGGTCATACTGGAAGGACGGCGGCGGGATCACGGTAAGCGGAGGGGAACCCCTGATGCAGATCGATTTTATGATCGAGCTTTTCAAAAAGGCGAAAGCAGAGGGGATCCACACTGCGATCGATACGAGCGGCGCGCCGTTTACTCGGGAAGAGCCGTTCTTCGGAAAGTTTAACGAGCTGATGGAGTACACGGATCTTCTGCTGGTGGATATTAAGCACATTGATGATGAGCAGCATAAGATCCTGACCGGGCACAGCAATAAAAATATCCTGGATATGGCAGAATATCTCTCGGACATCGGAAAACCTGTATGGATACGCCATGTGCTTGTTCCGCAGAGAAATGACGAGGACGTGTATCTGGAGAAGCTGTATGATTTTATCAGCACTTTAAGCAATGTGGAGAGGACGGAAATCCTTCCTTATCATACGTTTGGCGAGTACAAGTGGAAAGAACTTGGGTATGACTATCCGCTCGCTGGCATCGAGCCGCCGGCAAAAGAGCGGATTGAAAATGCAAACCGGATCCTGCACACAGAGCTTCGCGGAAAATAAAGTCAAGCCTTTTTTTGCAGGCTGAACTGCGATATGATAATAGGGAGTTTCATACAGCAGTATCAGAGAGGAGTATAGATATGAACAAAAAGGAAATACTGGAGATCCGCAGGCAGTTCACTCCTGCGAACTGCGCGATCACAAGGATCTGCGGCTGTTATGTGGATCACGAGAAAAATAAAAAACTGGAGTCTAAGGACGCGTTTCTCTCTCTGCCTGAGGAGGAGACGTTCAAATATTTTGACATTTTTAAAAAGACGCTGTCGGGTACAGTGGGGAAAAATATGCTCAATATGGAATTTCCCCTGGAAGCGGAAATGCCGGGCGGCACCCAGGACTTTCTTTTGAAACTGCGCGACAGCAAGCTGGAAGACGATATGCTTCTGGAGGAGTTTTACGATAAGGTCATTGCTACATATGAGTACGGCGAGAATTATTATATTATCCTGATCCATGCGATGTACGATATTCCGGGAAGATCCACAGATGACCTGGAGATGTTTGATGCGTCGGACGAGGTGTTTGAGTATCTTCTCATGAGCATCTGCCCGGTGTCTCTGTCAAAAGCAGGATTGTGCTACAATGCGCAGGATAACCGGATCGAGGACCGCGTGAGGGACTGGATCGTAGACATGCCGGACAAGGGATTCCTGTTCCCGGCGTTTAATGACCGCAGTACGGATCTTCACAGTATGCTCTACTATACGAAAAAATCGTCCGATCTCCAGCCGGAGATGATCGACCAGCTTTTAGGCGCAAAGATGCCGATGTCAGCAGATGACCAGAAAGAGACGTTCCAGATGATCATTGAGGACACACTTGGGGATGACGGAGATTATGAGACAGTCCGCAATATCCATGAGACGCTGAACGATCTGATCGAAGAGCACAAAGAGGAGCCCGAGCCCCTTGCTCTCGATAAGACGGAGATGAAGAAGATTTTCGAGCAGAGCGGTGTGGACGCTGAGAAAATGGAAAACTTTGACAGGAATTTTGAGGAAAATGCCGGGGAGAAGGCGTCGCTTCTTGCGACGAACATTGCCGAGACGAGAAAGTTCAATATCGAGACCCCGGATATCGTCATCAAGGTGAATCCCGACCGGGCGGATCTGGTAGAGACAAGGGTGATCGACGGACGCCAGTGCCTTGTGATCCCGGTGGACGACCATATCGAGGTAAATGGGATCAATGTGAGGACGATCCGCAGGAACGACAGTTCCGGCAGCGCGGATATAGATGGTTTTACAGAGGAATAGGGAAAGAAAGTACAAGACTCGCAAAAGCGGGTCTTGTATTGTTATGCGTTCTGATCCAGAATGGTCTCCATCCCTACTTTCTGAGGCTTCAGCCCGCAGCTTTCATAAAATTTCATCGCCGATTCATTGCAGCTCCATACATTCAGGGTCACGTTATAGCATCCCTGTTCCCGGGCAAAATCCAGGACAGCATGGTAGAGCGTTTTCCCGATATGCATCCCCCGCATTTTTTCATCGACGCACAGGTCATCGATATACAGCGTCCTGATATCGGTTAATATATTGTCGTTTAAATGCTGCTGAAAGATACAGAAGGCATAGCCCAGAAGACGGTCGCTGTCATCAACAGCAGCAAGAATGGGGCGGTTTTTGTCGTGAAGGAGCTCTCTTAGCTGCTCATCGGTGTACTTTCGTTTCCCGTACTTAAAAAGATCAGGGCGGCCCTGGTGATGTACGAGGGCTACCTGCGTGAGAAGTTCGTGGATCCGTTCAATATCTTTTTCTTCTGCCATGCGTACGTTCATTCTGTTTTTCTCCTTTTCTGCCTGTTCGCGTTCCTTTTCAAAAATGTAATACACAAAAACTATTATAAACGTTACGGAAAATAAGTACAATACATAAGTCGGACGATGGATTCTGTTTGCCCAAATCTGTCTCTTGTGATAGGATAAGATAAATATGCCCCGGGCAGGAAAAGGAGAAAACATCATGACAGACATCAGAAATGCGAACAACTGGAGCTTTGAGACAAAACAGGTACACATCGGACAGGAACAGCCGGATCCTGCTACAGGAGCCCGCGCAGTGCCGATCTATGCGTCCGCGTCTTTTGTATTTGACAACTGCCGGCACGCGGAGGATCTGTTTGCCCTGCGGGATACGGGGAACATTTACGGGAGGCTGACCAATCCCACGGAAGAGATCTTTGAAAAACGTATGGCGGCACTCGAGGGCGGTACAGCGGCGCTCGCGACGGCTTCGGGAGCGGCGGCGATCACTTATACATTTCAGGCTCTGGCGAAAGCGGGAGAGCATATTGTGGCGTCAAAAAAGATCTATGGCGGGACGTATAACCTGCTCGCGCACACCCTTCCCCTGACCAGCGGGATCACGGCTGATTTTGTGGATCCCGAAGAAGAGGGGGCTTTTGAGGCGGCGATCCGCGAAAATACGAAAGCCATATTTACAGAGACGCTGGGAAATCCCAATTCCAATGTGGCAGACCTTGACAGGCTGGCGGAAATTGCAAGGAAACATCAGATCCCTCTCGTAGTGGACTCTACATTTGCAACTCCGTATCTGGTGCGCCCGCTCGAGCACGGCGCTGATATCGTGGTACATTCCGCCACAAAATTTATCGGCGGCCACGGCACGGCGCTCGGAGGAGTGATCGTTGACGGCGGAAGTTTTGACTGGGCGGGATCCGGCAGCTACCCGTGGATCTCCGAGCCCAATCCAAGCTATCACGGCGTTTCATTTTCGGAGGCGGCGAAGGACTCTGCCTTTGTGTCCTATATCCGTGCTGTTCTTTTAAGGGACACAGGCGCTGCCATTTCCCCGTTCCATGCATTTCTCCTCCTGCAGGGACTGGAGACACTCTCCCTGCGCGTAGAGCGTCATGTGGAAAATGCATTGAAGGTCGTGGAGTATCTTTCCGCACATCCCATGGTGGAGGCAGTTCATCATCCGTTGCTGGAAAGCGAGACGACACATTCACTGTATCAGAAATATCTGCCCGGCGGGGGTGGTTCCATTTTTACGTTTGAGATCAGGGGGGACGCTGCCACGGCGCAGAAATTCATCGACCATCTGCCAATCTTCTCCCTGCTGGCGAATGTGGCGGATGTCAAATCTCTGGTCATCCACCCGGCGACGACCACCCACAGCCAGTGTACACGGGAAGAACTGGAAGAGCAGGGGATAAAGCCGAATACGATCCGGCTTTCGATCGGGATAGAGAAGGCAGAGGATCTGATCGCGGCGCTGGAAGCAGGATTTGAAGCAGTGGATCCGTGAGATATTCAGCGGAATATTTTTAGAGAGCATGCGGTCTGAGACTGCCCATCCGATACTTAAGAAGTCATACTATAAATTGTGAATAAAGTATAAAAAAACTGTGAAATGCACAAATAATACTTGATTTATTTGTGCATTAATACTAATATAACGATTAGTTAATTAACTAATTAATATGGAGGGATCATC
>DXEY01000032.1 GCA_019114745.1 Candidatus Mediterraneibacter colneyensis
GAAAAGGTCAACATGCCCTCAGCATTAAGAGGGTACCCCCGAAATGCCATCGCCCTTAAAAGTAAAAATTCGACCAATGAATTGGTAATATTATACAAAATAGTGGGGAGGTATAACGGGAAAATCAAACAAAATTCCAACAAAATGCCGAAATTGTTTTTGTAAAATACAAAATTATAGAGAAAACAGATGTGTAATGTTACAATTAAAGAAATTAATTGCATAAATTTCAGAGTTGTTACCATTATTCGGGCAAAATCGAATTTGACGGCTGAAGAGACTCATCTCCGAATCAGGGACGGTCTTTTTGGTTATTAAATTCGGTTTTTTTTTTACAGACTGTGTGTGGGAACAACAGTCTGTGCTGTGCAAAATAAAGGAATGGAGGAAATGGGAAAAGGGATATGAAAAAGGGAACATGGAAAAGAAAAGGCGCGGCAGCTCTTGCGGCAACCCTTGCGGCAGGTCTGGTTGTTCCATCAGCAGTATACGCCGCCGGACCATCCGTCCGTGTAGGATCGGATTCCGATGTACAGATGAGTTCTGACCCGGAAGCGGTATATGTAAATAACTATTCCGGCACAGAACGTTCCGAGAATTTTAATGACAACTGGAAGTTCCAGATGGGGGATGCGTCAGGTGCGGAGACCCCGACATATGATGATTCGTCGTGGGAGCAGGTAAACCTGCCGCACGACTATAGTATCGAGCAGGATTATTCAAAGTCGATGGAAGCAGAGAGCGGATATCTCCCGGGCGGCATCGGCTGGTACAGAAAGAACTTTAAGCTTGACGAAAGCGCGCAGGGCAAACAGATCCGCATTGATTTCGGCGGGGTATATATGGACTCAACCGTATATATCAACGGTCATAAGCTGGGTACGCATCCTTACGGATATACGCCATTCTCATATGACATCACGGATTATGTGAAGTTTGGCGAGGAAAATGTGATCAGCGTCCGGGTCAACCATCAGACTCCGTCGAGCCGGTGGTACTCGGGAAGCGGAATCTACCGGAGCGTAGACCTTACGATCACAGATCCTGTACATGTGGATCTGTACGGTACGAAGATCGAGACTCCGGATCTGGCGACAGAAGCAGGCAGCGGAACTGTGAATGCGGACATCAGCACGACAGTCGTAAATGACTCCGATGCAGACCAGTCAGTATCGCTCCGGCATACGGTATTCCCGAAAGGGGGAGACGCAGAGAATCCGAACGGGACAGCGGAAATAACCGCAGTCAATGTTCCGGCGGGGACAAGCCAGGAGATCGATGCAGATGTAGATGTGACAGGAGCAAAGCTCTGGAGCACAGAGGATCCGAACCTCTATACGGTGAGGACAGAAGTGCTGGTCAACGGTGAGGTGACAGATACCTATGACACCGATTACGGTTTCCGGTATTTTGATTTTGACGCAAATACAGGATTCTCCCTGAACGATAAAAACGTAAAACTCAAAGGCGTGTGCATGCATCACGACCAGGGATCTCTCGGTGCGGAGGCGTGGGAGCGCGCCATCGAGCGCCAGGTGGAGATCCTGAAAGAAATGGGGTGCAACTCCATCCGTGTAACGCACAACCCGGCGTCAGATGAACTGATCGAGATATGCAACGAGCAGGGAATCCTCGTGATCGACGAAGCATTCGACGGATGGGCATGGCCGAAGAATGGAAACAGCAAGGACTATGCGAGGTTCTTTGAGCAGTCCGTGGGAGAAGGCAATGAGCTGATCGGAGCAGAAGCGGATATGACCTGGGCAGAGTTTGACCTGAAAGCGATGATCAAGAGAGGCATGAACGCCCCGTCCATCATTATGTGGTCGCTTGGAAATGAAGTCCAGGAAGGTACTTCCAGCGGATTAGGTAATGCTTCTAAAAATATCCAGACAAAGCTGATCAACTGGGGAAAAGAAGTCGATGAAACGAGACCTTATACCAGAGGCGATAACAATATCAAAAATGGAACAGATGGCGGAGCTGTAGTGGATATGCTTCAGCAGTTTGCAGATACTGGCGGAACAGCAGGACTCAACTACTGCGACGGCAGCCTTTATGATAAACTTCACAGCCAGTATTCGGGGTGGAAACTCTACGGATCTGAGACCGCTTCCTCCATCAACAGCCGGGGCGTGTATGACAGACTCGGAAACGGAGAATCGGAGACCCCGTCGGATAAGAAGCTGACCTCCTATGACAACCAGCGTGTCGGCTGGGGAGCTCTTGCCAGCGCAGCTTGGTACGATGTGATCCAGAGAGATTTCGTGGCAGGCGAATACGTGTGGACAGGCTTTGACTACATCGGAGAGCCGACACCTTGGAACGGAACAAGCGCCGGGGCACAGGGAACATGGCCTTCCCCGAAGAACTCTTACTTTGGAATCGTGGACACAGCAGGATTTGCCAAAGACTCCTACTACTTCTACCAGAGCCAGTGGAACGATACGGTAAACACACTCCATATCCTCCCGGCATGGAATGAAGATGTAGTGGCGAACGGAAATACAGTTCCGGTGGTTGTTTATACAGACGCGGCAGAAGTTAAACTTACATTGACCAAATCGGACGGAACAAAGACGGATCTTGGTACAAAAGAATTTACTCAGAAGGAAACAAACGCAGGACATACATATCAGATCTACGAGGGAGAGGGCAAAGATACTGCAGCACACAAGAACCTCTACCTGACATGGAATGTGCCTTATGAAGACGGAACGATCACAGCGGAGGCATGGGACGCAGAGGGCAACCTGATTGATCTGAGCAAGGTGGAAGGACGCACTTCCGTAACAACGACGGGAGAAGCGGCGAAGCTCGAAGCCAGCGCCGACCGGGCAGAGATCACGGCGGACGGAGCGGACCTGAGCTACATCACAGTGGATGTGAAAGATGCGAAAGGAAATATCGTACCGGATGCTGAGAACAACGTGAAGTTCACCGTCGAGGGAGCTGGAAAGCTCGTCGGTGTAGACAATGGACGGCAGGACGATCATCAGTCCTATCAGGATAACAACAGAGATGCATTTGCCGGAAAGGTACTTGCGATCGTACAGTCTACAAAGAGCGCTGGCGAAATCAAAGTTACCGCAAGCGCGGAGGGGCTGGAGAGCTCAACTGTAACGATCAACACTTCTGCGCCGGACGACGGACAGACAGGTGAGAAAACATTAGTTTACTATGAGATGTCCAAAAACTACTATGTAAAGACCGGAAATATGCCTCAGCTCCCGGCAGCGGTGAAGGCGGTATATTCGGACGGATCTACGGAAGACATGACGGTAACGTGGGATGATATCTCACAAGAGCAGATCGGATCCACCGGTGTATTTACAGTTTCAGGTACGACTAAGGCGGGAGATCAGGTGTCAGTGATTGTCAACATGATCGAAGAAGTGGCGGCGCTGCTGAACTACTCAACAGCGACCCCGGTCGGACAGGAACCGGTACTTCCGGGTACCAGACCGGCAGTGCTTCAGAATGGAGATGTAATCAGCGCATCATTCCCGGTTACATGGAATACAGAAGGTAAGGATTACAGTACGGCAGGCACTGTCACAGTCGAGGGGACTGCGGATGTGCTGGGAAAACAGATTGCAGTAACTGCTCTGGTACGGGTACAGGAGGAACAGATCGTCATCGGAGACAATGTTGCGCCACAGGCAATGCTTGTCAGCCAGAACATTCCGGAAGAGTACCAGTCGGATAATCTGCAGGCAGTCGTTGACGGAAGCACAGTGAATAATCCGCCGCAGTCCGGGCCGAATAATACGATCTGGAGCAATTATAATTATTCCCAGGAAGGACATACTACTGCGGAGATCTATCTTGACTATGCAACACAGCAGAGGATCGGGGAGATCACGATCTACTTTGCATCGGACAGATGGGCAACACGTTATCCTGAAGCGGGAACGACCGAGATCTACTATTCGGAGACGAAGACTGAAGATGGGGGATATGACTGGAAACTTCTGGAGACAGAGGAGACCATCGGCGAGGAGGATGGAAATGTAACTCCGTATACATATAAGATGACGCCGACCCTTGGAACTTACTTCATGATACGTGTGACAAATAAGGACGAGGTGATCGAAGGCGGTACAAGAAACTCCTGTACAGGAATCACGGAGATTATGCTGAACAGGGCGGAAGGAACATTTACGACCAACTCGGATGCGGATATCACCTCCATGACAGTCAACGGACTTCCGGTGAGCGAGAGCGATCTGGCAGCGGGCGAGTTTAATACAGAGGCATCTGTGATCGACAGTCTGGAATATACCACGTCAGAAAATGCGGCTGTGACAGAACTTCCGGTTTATGAAGGCAGGAAAGTGCTGATCATCGAGTCAGAAGACCACAGCGAACGGAATACCTTCGTAATCAACCTTGATGCGGATATCCAGCAGGGAAGCACGGACGCAGGCTATGATGAGCGTGATTATCCATATAATAAGACGGAAGCAACGGCAGGCAGTGAGCAGCTGCCGGGCAATACCTCGGAAGGACCGGCGGGATTTGCAGTAGATAATAATACAGGGACATGGTGGCATACCGCATGGAATACAGATGCACCGGAATCAGACCGGTGGATTACTCTGGAACTGGAAGAGGAAACCACACTCGACGCCCTTCGTTATCTCGGACGTACCGGACAGAGCCCTAACGGGCGTGTTACCGAGTACAAGGTTGAGGTAAGTACAAACGGAACTGATTGGGAGCAGGTGTCCACAGGCACATGGGAGAATACAGAAGGCTGGAAGCTGGCAGTATTTGACGAGCCGACAGCTGCAAAGTATGTACGTCTTACCGGAGTCCATACATATGCGGACAGCGGAAATGACAGATTTATGAGCGCGGTGGAGATCCGTCTGAGGATGCCGGAAGAGAAAACCGATATCAGCACTGCGGAAGTATCTGTTCCAACGAAGGAAGTTTCCGTTGTGGATGAGGATCATCCGGTGACACTGGGCAAAGATGATATTACCGTTACATTGGAAGGCAAGGCGCTCAGGTACGGCATTGATTACAAGGTTGTGTCCTATGAAGGCAATACAGCTGAAGGAACAGCCAAGGCAGTGATCGAAGGCGTCGGTCAGTACGGGTACGGCGGTACAAAAGAGATTACATTTGAGATCGTGAAAGCAGATCCGGTACTTACCGCTATCAGCGTCGTGGCAAACTCGTGCAAGACAAATTACACGGAAGGCGAGACATTCGACCCGACAGGGCTGAAACTGAAGCTGACCTACGACAATGGAGATACTACCGAGCTTGCTTATGCAGGACATGAAGGTGAGATCACTCTGGATCCGGCAGCAGGTACGGAACTCACCCTTACGGACGATGGACGAAATGTCAAAGTCACATATCAGGGAATGGGAACATCGTTTACGATCTATGTATCTGAGAAGCAGGATCCGGGAACAGACCCAGATCCGGGAACAGACCCCGATCCGGGTACAGATCCGAATCCGGGAACAGATCCAGATCCGGGTACAGGGAATGAAAAACCGGGCACAGGCTCAGACCAGGATAAAGGCGGAGGCTCAGACAGCGGAAGCCAGTCGGAAAATGGTGAGAGAGCCGCACAGACCGGAGATACAACAAACGTCATTCCATGGGCTGCAGCAACGCTCATCGCAGGCGCGGCAGTTATAGTTACAGTAAGAAAGAGAAGATCAGAGAAATAAAATTCTCTGAGGAGCGGTCTGACAGAGGTTCTTGAAAAAGAGCCTCTGCCGGGTCAGTTATAACGGAACTTATAGATCAGGAACTAGAGAAAGGGAGAAAAACGTGAAAAAGAAATCAGCAAGAAGTTTAGCGCTTCTCATGGCGGCGGCAATGTCAGCTACTACGTTCTTTGGGACGGGGATTCCTGTGGTGCAGGCGGCGGATGACGGCTGGGTCGGTGTAGAAGATCTGGGGGATCATTCCACAGAAAAGCCGGCGAAAGATGAAGTAGTGCCAAGCACGAACCAGTACAATTACCAGAAAGAAGAGCTTGCGGCGTTCTGCCATTTCGGACCGAATACCTTCAATAATACAGAGTGGGGGAATTATGGCGACCGATCGCCAGAAAGTATTTTTACTCTGACGGAGGACTTTGATGCAGAGACACTGGTCAAGGCGGTAAAGGATGCAGGATTCCACAAGCTTATCGTTACGGCAAAGCACCACGATGGATTTTGTATCTGGGACAGCAAGTATACAGACTTTGACGTTGCTGCGACTAACTATCAGGATGCATCGGGACAAAAGGATATCCTTGCAGAGATCTCCAAGGCATGTACAGACGAGGATATCGACATGGGACTTTATCTGTCTCCGTGGGATGTGCATGACAAAAGCTATGGATACTATGATAAAGATGGTAATGGTCTTTTGGGCAGCGACAAGCAGCCTGCCAATGGCATGACCTGGGATCAGGTTGAGGAAGCGGATGTATTCGATTATAACGAATATTATAACAACCAGCTAATAGAGATTCTGAGCAATCCTAAATATGGAAATAATGGTCATTTCGTAGAGGTGTGGATGGATGGCGCCAAGGGAGGCGATAATGGCGATTACAGCCAGGCTCAGAATTATAAGTTTGAGGAGTGGTTCGCTACAATCCAGAAATATGAAGGTAAAAAGGGTGGTTATGATTCCGACTGTATGCTTTTCGGTGCAGAAGCATATACCACCGTGCGATGGATCGGAAATGAGGACGGGTTCGCCGGGGAGGATACCTGGTCAAAATCCCGGGTAGACTACGATGCGAACACGATCAACAGCAGATCGCAGGGCGGCTATACGCTTGGATGGGAGGACGGCAACCAGTGGACTGTGCCAGAGGCGGATGCCCGCATTACATCAGGATGGTTCTGGGGACCGAACAAGGCGACTCCGAAGTCATTGTCCGAACTTGCAAATATGTATTTCAATTCCGTAGGGCATAATTCCCCGCTGCTTCTGAACATCCCGCCGAATAATCAGGGGACGGTAGACCAGGCAATCCTCGACAGACTGGCGGAATTTGGACAAAATATCAAAGACACATTTGATGCTAACCTTGCAGCAGCAGAAGGGGCAGAGGTTTTTGCATCTAATGTACGCGGGAATGACATAAAGTTCAGCCCTGCTAAGGTGACGGATGGAAAAGACGATACATACTGGACGACAGACGACGAAACAAGAGAAGGCAGCCTTCTGATAGATTTGGGAACATCCCAGAGGTTTGATATTGTATCCATTGAGGAAGCAATCCAGAATGGACAGCACATCAATCAGTATAAAGTTGAGTACCGCTCAGGAAACGGTGACTGGACAGTGCTCAAAGAAGGCGTTACGATCGGAGCGAAACGACTGATCCGTACAGGTGCGATCAGAGCAGATCAGCTTCGGATAACGGTGACTGCGCCGGAAGGTAAAGTCCCGATGATCAGTGAAGTGGGCGTATATAAAGCGACAAAAGCCTTTGAGCTTCCGAGTTCGGCGCCTACGGGGATGGAAATTATTGATATTGAGGACACCAATGTATCCGACGGAGTAGGATTTGACTTTGGCGGTTCAACATGGACAGCTGAGGAAGGCTCCCAGTTCGTTAACGGAACAAATCGATGGACAAATGCCGGAGGCTCTCTTACCTTCAAGTTCCATGGATCAAAGTTCTATATTGTCGGCACAAAAGATCCAAAGCATGGTGACGCTAAGATTACAATTGATGGAGAACCAGCAGAGACGGTATCGACAAAAGCGGATGCAAGGGCAACCAGCCAGATATGGTACACCTCACCTGATTTGAGTGATGGCGACCATACAGTGACAATTGAAGCAGTTGGAGGCGCTCTTGGAATAGAAGCTGCTTATGTAATCAATAATGGCGGTATCGGAATGATCGGAATAGAGCAGACCGAATACACAATGAATGAAGATGAAACGATGGATGTTAAGATCGTGCGTGTAGGAGGTTCTGAAGGACGCGTATCAGCACTTCTTACCGGAAATCCGGGCTCTGCGGTCCAGGGGGATTTTGACACGACGGCGAAGGTGGTGACATTGGGACCGGGCGAAACTGAGACAACAGTACCGGTAACAACAACGCGCGCGAATGATGGCAAAGAGCCCGTGGAGAGTCGTGATTTTACCATTGTGTTGGATACTCCGAGTACAGGACTTATTCTCGGATTTAATGATTCTGCGACCGTACATATACTTGATGCGGAGATGATGACGAAAGAAAAGCTCCAGACGCTGATCGATGACGTTGGCGGACGGATCGAAGGCGTATGGACAGGCGACTATGACGCTTATGCATCGGCGCTCGCTGCTGCTGAAAAGTTAGCGGCACAAGATTCCCCGGATGCACTTGATATGATGCGTGCTTATCAGGCGCTGGAAGCAGCGGCAGATGCAATGACAAAGAGAACGAAGTTCTCAGAGGACGACCCGGTTGTATTCCCAACAGTCAGTGGGGAAGAGACGCATGTAGAGGCTGAGTTACTGCGCCTCATTGATGTTGCTAACGGTGAGCGACAGGCCATAGATGCCAGACCAAATGAAGACAAGAGCAATGGTTACTGGGTAAATTGGTTTAATAACGGAGATAAGATTGAAATCCCGTATGTTGCCGATCGTACAGGAACATATACAGTCACAATGTCATGTACAAGTGGTGCAACACAATCTAATCCGAATCAGTTTACAGTAACTGGCAATAAGATTACTGCCGATCCAGTATCTGTATATAGCCGCGATCCAATGGGATCCGAC
>DXEY01000033.1 GCA_019114745.1 Candidatus Mediterraneibacter colneyensis
TTTTGTCCGCTCAACCATTTTAATACAGATTCCAGTCTTTTGTCATCATAAAATGCAAACACATCGTCTAAGATCACCGGCATCGGCTCCTCCAGCAGGATTTCTGCCGCCGCCATCCTGACGGCGAAATAGATCTGCTCGAGCGTCCCCCGGCTCAAAGCGCGGGCAGGGATCCGCCTGCTTCCGTCCCATACGGCGATCTCCTTTGTCCCGTCCGGCGCGAGGCTCAGGCTGCGCCCTCCGGTGATCTCTGTAAAGATCTCAGACGCCCTGCGCCCGGCACGCCGCTCCATGCTCTCTCCCGTCGCCCTTGCCGCCTTCTCGAGCTCTTCTTCCGCAAGCGCCACAGCGCGGATTCTCTCCTTAAGCCGGACTGTCCCGGCGCTCTCTTCCATTTCCCCGTACTGTTCTCTCAGGTTATCCCGGCGCAGCTCTTTGTCTTTCCACTCAGACCGGATCCGCTCCATCTCCCAGCCAAGACGCCTTGCCCGTTCCTGAGGATCGGCAGCCGTCCTGCCGCTTGCCTGATCCGCCTCTCTCTTACCGGATCTTCCGGCAGCTCCCCGCCGCCGCATCAACAGCCCGGCAATCAAAAGCACCAGTCCCGCCGCTCCGGCAAGGCAGGCGATGATCTCGACCGGAGCCGCCGAAGCTGACAGGGCAAGGCCTCCCGTCAGGCGGCTGATCACCCGGCTCCACAGAAAGCCCAGCGCTCCGACGCCGATGCCCGCCGCGCCTCCGAGCATAAGGCTTCCGGCTCTTTTCCCGGCAGTCTGCTCCGTCAGCCCTGCCGAGCTGTCTTCCTGCCCCGCTTCGGAGTCTTCCCGTTCAAGCTCCGACTGTCTTTCCTCATATTCCCCGCGCAGACGCTCCATGTCGCGCTCCAGATAACGGCACTCCTGCCGGAGCTTCTCACGCTCAGCTTCCAGCTCCGCCTCTTCCTGCTCAAGTTCTTTGGAGAGCGCCTTCCGTTTGTCCTTCAATGACCTGAGGGCAGCGCTCAGGTCGTACTCCCCGCCCCCGGTCTCAAAGTAATTGGCGGCATAGTTCTCCAGCGCGCGGAACAGCTCCTGCCCCGGCTCCGCTTTCATCTGTCCGACCGACACAGTACTGTCAAACAGCTCCGGCGTCATGCCGCCAAGCAGCATGTCAAGGTCGCCGTGTTCCACCGACAGTTCCTCCCCGTCATCCTCGCAGACGAGAGTGGCTCTCTTCACAAGCCGGGAAAAGCTCCGTTCCAGCCTGAAATGCCTTCCGCCGCAGACGAACCGCATCACCCCAGCATAATGTCCCGGATTCTCCCACGGCTCATACCGGCTGTACTCGTCCTTTGCCGCTGCCCTTCCGCGCCCCCGCTCCAGCCCGAAGAGCATGGCGCGGATAAACGCGTGCAGGGTCGTCTTTCCGAACTCATTCTCACCGCTGACCACCTGTACGCCGTCGTGAAAATAAAAATGCCGCTCCGAAAACTTCCCGAAATTCTTAATATACAGTTCTGTTATCACCATAGTCTCAACCCCTGCTTCCCAAGAGGGCGTCCACGCCCTCGCACAGCGCCCGGTATTCGGTACTGCCTTCTTCACATCCGAGAAACCGCCCGATATATCTGCCCAGTATCGTATCCTGGTTCTCCTCATACAATTTTTCAAAATCATATGCCGGGCTCGTCCGGTCTTCTATCTCCAGTATGTTCTGTCCTTCCGACAGGCGTCCCGCGTCAAATACGATGTCCGCGTCCCTCTTTCCGGTCAGGATCACCTTATAGATATTCCCGGCGCCGCACTCCCGGATGCGCTCACCCAGCGTTGTTTTGACGCTTCCTGTTGTATCATCCTGACTTACCGGGATCTCCAGATGGACATAGGAACGTTTCGCGCAGGGGATCCATGCAGTTCTCACTCCCTGCCGGGTGATCTCGCCCTTCACATACCCGTGAGGCCCGGTGTCATTTTTATCAACAGGCTCCAGCGCCCCCGCATAGATGATCCGGTTTTTTCGGAGTGCCTGCGGTCTGTGGATATGTCCCAGGGCAACGTAGTCAAAGCCCGACTGTTCCAGCCTGCCGGCATCCAGCGGGATGTGCTTTGCATCCCCACCGTGGGCGAGCAGGATCTCAAACGGCTCCGCGCCGCACGGCTTCAGGCCGTCATATGCCGGTTTCCGGATTTCCCTGCTGTGGTAGCTCATCCCGTAGACAGCAGTGTCAAATTCCGGAAAGTCAACATACTCCGGGTTCTTTCCCAGCAGCGGATATACGTTTTCACTCCACACAAATGTGCGGTAATTGGAATCCGTCCGGATATAGTCGTGATTTCCCGCGACCAGCACAACTTTCGTGTGCGACAATTCCGCAAACAGCGAGTCCGCCTCCTTGAGATCACGCACCAGAGGCTGACGGTGAAAGAGATCTCCTGCAATGAGCAGCAGATCTGTCTGCTCCTGCTCACAGATGCCGACGATCCTTTCCAGTGCGCCCCACAGCTCCCGGGGACGGTCTTTGCTGTACAGCGGCCCGGCATCCGGCTGCGCGCCAAGATGAACGTCCGCGATATGGATAAACTTCATACATTCCTCCTGCAATTATAAGTGGATGCCCGCTCTCCGGGCGTATCGCACAAAAGAGACGCACACCTGATCTGTGGCGCCTCTTTTACAAAAGCTCTTTCCGTTATAGTTAAAAACCTGTCTTTATTATAATTCACAGTTATTCACTGTACGCGGGAACGGGATCACGTCGCGGATGTTGGACATTCCGGTCAGATACATCACGCAGCGCTCGAACCCGAGTCCAAATCCCGCATGTCTCGTGGAACCGTATTTTCTAAGGTCGAGGTAGAAACTGTAGTCCTCCTCTGCCAGCCCCAGTTCCTTCATGCGGTTCAGCAGCTTATCGTAATCGTCTTCCCTCTGGCTTCCGCCGATGATCTCGCCGATGCCGGGCACCAGACAGTCTACCGCCGCCACGGTCTTTCCGTCGTCGTTCTGCTTCATGTAGAACGCTTTGATCTCCTTCGGGTAATCCGTCACAAATACCGGGCGCTTGTAGATCTGCTCTGTCAGATACCGCTCGTGCTCTGTCTGAAGGTCGCAGCCCCAGGAGACTTTATATTCAAACTTGTCATTATTCTTTTCCAGAATCCCGATCGCCTCTGTATAAGTCACGCGGGCAAAATCAGACTCCGCCACATTATGAAGACGATCCAGGAGCCCCTTGTCCACAAAGGAATTAAAGAAGTTCATCTCTTCCGGCGCATTTTCAAGCACATAGTTGATCACATACTTGAGCATTGCCTCCGCCAGATCCATATCGTCTTCCAGATCGGCAAACGCGATCTCCGGCTCGATCATCCAAAACTCTGCGGCATGGCGCGTTGTATTGGAATTTTCCGCACGGAATGTCGGGCCGAATGTGTAGATGCTGCGGAATGCCTGCGCGTAAGTCTCGCCGTTGAGCTGTCCGCTCACAGTAAGGCTTGTCTCCTTGCCGAAGAAATCCTTCGAGTAATCTACCGTACCGTCGTCATTTTTCGGCACATTTTCCATATCCAGCGTAGTCACGCGGAACATCTCTCCCGCGCCCTCACAGTCGTTTCCCGTGATCAGCGGAGTGTGTACATACACAAATCCCCTCTCCTGGAAGAACTTATGGATCGCATATGCCGCCAGGGAACGCACGCGGAACACTGCCTGGAAAGTGTTCGTCCTCGGACGCAGATGTGAGATCGTCCTGAGATACTCAAAGCTGTGGCGTTTCTTCTGAAGCGGATAGTCCGGCGCGGACGCCCCCTCCACCTCGACTGTATCCGCCTGGATCTCAAAAGGCTGCTTCGCCTGGGGAGTCGCCACGAGCGTACCTGTCACGATGACTGCCGCGCCCACGTTGAGCTTCGATATCTCCGCAAAGTTATCCATCTTGTCATGATATACTACCTGGAGCGGCTGGAAGTATGAGCCGTCGTTGACCACGATAAATCCAAAAGTCTTGGAGTCGCGGAGGCTGCGCACCCATCCGCCGACGGTGATCTTCTTATCCAGATAAGCATCGCTGTTCTTAAATAATTCCCGGATCGTTGTCAGTTCCATAATTAAAACTCCTTATCGCAATATTCACGTAATAGTATAGCACCGGAAACCGGCAACGTAAACAGGAGATTTTAAGTCCAGCCTACCATCTCTCTTCTTCCCATTTCAGGATATTCCCTGTATTGGCGTCGATCTCAAACTCATATTCCATCCTGTTGTAGAGGATATCGCCCTCGTAGATATACCATCCGTCGTCTTCGTCCAGTTCAATTGATATATGTTCCGCCGTCGCGCCCGGCACACGCTCCAGGGCAATATTCTGTGCTTCCTCAAGAGTGACTGCCACATTTGCACCCGCTGTACTGCCCGAAGCCTGACCTGTACTGCTCTGCGCATTGGACTGGGCGGCACTGTCATCTGTTGTCCGGGCGCTGTCTTCCGCCTGCCCGTCATCTGCTGTTCCGTCATCCTGCTGCCCCTGAGCACTCTTCAGGTCATCGATCTCCTGCTGGAGCGCGTCGATCTCCGCCTGAAGTTCCTCCTCATTCCGGGTACTGCTGTTATTTCCATTCTGGTTCACCCTGCCGGCTCCGCAGCCTGAAAGCATGAATGCCGCCATGACAAGCCCTGCCAAAACGATCACGTATCTTTTCTTCATTGTCCGTTCCTCCTCTCTTAGTGTAACTGTAGTATAAATGAGAAAGATTAAAAGAACATTAAAAAATGAAAGCATTGACAGAATTTTTCCCAGCCATTATAATCAATACATACCAACCGTATGTATCAAAGGAGTATACTCATGGCAAGAAATAAATATCCCGAAGTAACCGTGGAGAAAATACTGGAAACTGCCCAGCGCTTATTTCTCGAAAAAGGTTATGACAACACAACGATCCAGGATATCGTAGATGAACTGGGCGGACTTACCAAGGGCGCCATCTACCATCACTTCAGGTCAAAGGAGGAAATCATGGACGCTCTCGGCGATAAGATGTTCGCCGGCAGCAATCCCTTTGAGAAACTGAAAGGCCGAAGGGATCTGAGCGGACTGCAGAAGATCCGCCTGGCAGTTATGATGAATCAGTCTGATGAAACTCAGATAGAACTGACAAAACAGGCGATTCCCATACTGAAGAATCCACACGTCCTGGCAAGGATGATCGATTCTAACCGCCGCACACTCTCCCCCCGCTGGCTGGAACTCATCGAGGAAGGACAGCGCGATGGCTCCATTCACACAGAGTATGCAAAAGAGCTCTCCGAGCTGATGGTGCTGTTCGACCTGTGGCTGATACCTTCCGTTTTCCCGGGCGATAAAGGGGCGATACATTCACGGTTCATGTGCATGATGGAAATATTGGAGAAAATGGGGCTGCCGCTTTATGAGAAAGAGCTGGAAGAAAAGTTCATGTCCCTGCCGTATTTTTCCGGCACTGAATAAATCACCGGAAGTGCCAAAAGGCACATTCCGGGATTGTAAGCGGTCGCCAAGGTCTCGGGCAAGCCCGGACTTTGGCTCGTCGCCAGCGCAATAAAATTGCCTTGGAATATCAGGCAATTTTATATTAATCATTTACATACATTTGGTAGGTATTAAAAATTATGTTATATCAACACAGATCTTCAGAAAAGGAGATATTCTATGGCACCTCAAAATGACATGATCACTGTTTTACATCTGAGAAAAGGTTACCGGCACAAAGAAGTCCTCAGAGACGTAACTTTTTCCGTACCGTCAGGGACTACTTTCGCCCTCCTTGGCTCTAACGGAGCCGGAAAAACAACAACAATCCGCATCCTCACAACACAGTTAAAACCTGATGGCGGGAAAATAACTGTCGCCGGGTATGATGTCGCGCGTGATCCCCGCAGGATCCATGAATCCATCAGCCTGACCGGGCAGTTCTCCGCAGTAGATGAAGCCCTGACCGGCAGGGAAAATATGGTGATAATGGGAAAACTACGGCAGCTTCCCGATGCGCGGAAAGATGCGGCAGAACTATTGGACTACTTCGGATTGACTGCCTCTGCGGATCAGCCGGTATCGTCGTATTCAGGCGGGATGAAAAGGAAACTGGACATTGCCATGAGCCTGCCCGGCAAGCCGAAGATCATCTTTCTCGACGAGCCGACAACCGGTCTGGATCCCCAGAGCCGCCGCGCCATGTGGGATATAATAAAGGAGCTGAACCGCTCCGGTATCACCGTATTTCTGACAACCCAATATCTGGAAGAAGCGGAACAGTTAGCGGATCATATCGCCATACTGGATAAAGGCATGATCATTGCTGAGGGAACTCCCGGGGAGCTGAAGGCATATCTCCCACGCGGAGCGGTGGAATTTGTGTTCGGCTCCCCCGGCGCGCTGAATCAGGCAGAGACTCTTATCCGTGACCATAAGACGGCTTCTGTACCGGGACAAAATAAACTGACAGTCTTTACAGACGGCAGTATTCAAGCCCTGGCACAGATCTTCCATCTGCTGTACACGCATAAAATAGAGCTCCGGGATTTTGCCCAGGTCACGCCCGGCCTGGAAGATGTATTTCTGTCAATAATCAGGGAAAAGGAGGAAGACTAATGATAAAATCCAAAATTTTAAAATATAACGCTTCTGCCACAATAGCCGGCCGCTGCCTCAGGCTGTCTGTGAGAAACCCTGACACGGTCTTTTCCAGCATCATGCTTCCGGCAGTAATGATGCTGCTGTTTGTCTCACTGTTCGGAAATCTGATCCGGATAGAAAATACCTCATATGTCAATTACATCGTCCCCGGTATATTACTGCAGTGCATCGCCCAGTGTTCTTCCACAACTGCAGTCATGGTAAACCGCGACATGACAAACGGCATAGCAGACAGGTTCTGTACTCTGCCGGTCAGACAAAGCTCTCTACTCAACGGGCATGTTTGTGAAGCTGTTGTCCGCTGTCTCTTCACATCCGTAATCGTCATGGCTGCCGCCGCGCTCACCGGATTCCGCCCTTCTGCCAGTCCCGCCGGATGGATAACCGTACTCATTCTGCTTACCGGTACCATTCTCGCGATGTCGTGGCTGTCAGCCGTCATCGGAATTGCCGCTCACAGCGCGGAAGGGGCAAGCGCCTTTTCCTCCCTGGTGATCATACTTCCTTATCTGAGTTCAGGATTCGTTCCTGCCGACAGCCTGCCCGCCGCACTGCAGTTCTTTGCCAGACACCAGCCGATGACATCCGTCATCGACACATTGCGCGCCGCCCTGCTCGGAACCCCTGTAAATACATCACTCTTCCTCACAGCACTCGCCTGGTGTGCAGGGCTGACGATCATATTCCGCCTTATCTCACTGGCATTGTTCGGGAAAAGGTTCAGCCGGTAAGATATTCCCTGATGTTCTTTTTATAAGTTCAAACATAAAAACAACCCGGAAAAATACTTTTCCGGGATTGTTGAGAGGCGCAGACCGGATTTGAACCGGTGAATCAGGGTGTTGCAGACCCACGCCTTACCACTTGGCTACTGCGCCTGAATATGAGCACTCAGCGGTTGTATTCTCACGCTTATGTGCACTCTGTATGTGCATATTGTATTTCAGCACTCTGGAAATTATACCAAAGTTTACTGTATTCGTCAAGGGGAAGGGCAGGGCCGATGAAGTAAACGAATTGTCAGTTGAAATGAAAAAGATCGTCCCTAAAATGATGTGACTTCAGACTTGTTTTCTTAATCATACAACTGGCGTTTCTTTTTTTCAAGATTATAGATTCCCGATCTGTTCCCG
>DXEY01000001.1 GCA_019114745.1 Candidatus Mediterraneibacter colneyensis
GTACCCGGTGTAGGAACGGCTGACTCCGAAGGAATCCAGAGTGTTAATGATAATTTTTTCATAATTCATCTGTATGTCCTCTCCAATTTGATCAACCTGTCCCGGGGTACACCTATAATATCGTAAAATGTAAAATTTTGACAAACAAGGAGAATGATTCGAGCATTTTCGACCATCAAAGTCGAAGAAACCGGTAATCATGTAATGAAGTTATTGCCATCGACCCGGTAGCATGGTATAACTATAATATAGTTAGAATATTACTATTAAATATGAACGGAGGTGTGTCTATGAATATTCGCCCATCTGCAGCAATCCGTCAGAATTACAACGAGATTGCCGAAATGTGCAGAAAGACTGCAGAACCAGTTTTCCTTACCAAGAATGGCGAGGGAGATTTAGTTGTTATGGATATTGAAACCTACAACCGCAGGGAGAAAATGCTGAAACTCCGTGAGGAACTGCTTGCGGTTGAGGAGGACAGGGTGCACGGAAGCAAAGGTTATTCTATTGATGAAGTCGCGTCTATGATGCGCAGCGCAATCAAGGAGGCGACGAGCCATGGAAAGTCAGAGTAAATACCGTGTTATCGTATCTGAACGGGCGGCACAGATGCTTGTTTCCCATGCCGCATTTTTAGCGCAGGTCAGCCCGGAAGCAGCGGAGAGACTGGCTGCGGAATTTGAAAAGGCGGCAAATTCTCTGGAGATAATGCCCCAGAGATGCCCATGGCTTTCAGGAGAGTATATCTCCAGAAATGCCTACCGGTTTATTACGTTTGAAAAACGCTATATGCTAATCTTTCAAATCATAGACAATACTGTTTATGCGGATTACGTGGTGGACTGCAGGCAGGATTACGGTTGGCTCATTCACTGACAACAATAAAAAAGTCCCCAGACGGAAATCCGCCTGAGGACTCTTTATATGAGCGGAGACGGTGGGATTCGAACCCACGTGCCCCGGAGGGCAAACGCATTTCGAGTGCGCCCCGTTATGACCACTTCGATACGTCTCCATATAAAAGCTGTGGATATCCACAGCTTTATCATTATAACAGAATTAAAGGAAAAAGAAAACCCTTAATTTTCAGACACGGGAATATCAGTCGTTCTCCTCGGTCTGTACAGAATATGTCTGTCTCTTTCTCGCCATCTCGTCGCTTTCGAGGTACTCGTCATAGGTAGTGATCTTGTCGATCAGATGTCCTCCCGGCACGATCTCCATAATGCGGTTCGCGGTCGTCTGGACGATCTGATGATCCCGCGAGGTAAAGAGCAGTACGCCCGGGAATTTGATCATTCCGTTGTTGAGCGCTGTGATGGCTTCCATGTCAAGGTGGTTGGTAGGCTCATCCAGAAGAAGCACGTTCGCTCCGGATATCATCATTTTCGAGAGCAGGCAGCGCACCTTTTCGCCTCCTGAAAGAACCTTCAGCTTCTTCACGCCGTCCTCACCTGAGAACAGCATACGTCCCAGGAATCCGCGTACATAGGTGACGTCCTTTTCCTCAGAATACTGGGTGAGCCATTCTGTGATATTGTAGTCGCTGTCAAACTCGCCGCCGAAGTCTTTCGGGAAATATGCCTGTGAGGTCGTCACGCCCCATTTGTATGTGCCTTCGTCCGGCTCCATCTCCCCGATCAGGATCTTAAACAGTACGGTCTTTGCGAGCTCATTGCTCCCGACAAATGCCACTTTGTCGTCATGTCCCAGAGTGAAGCTGATATTGTCGAGCACCTTTTCCCCGTCGATCGTCTTGGAGAGTCCCTCTACTGTCAGTACCTCGTTGCCGATCTCGCGGTTGGGGCGGAAGTCGATGTACGGATACTTCCTGCTGGAAGGCTTGATCTCATCGAGCTGGATCTTCTCGAGAGCACGCTTCCTTGAAGTAGCCTGTTTGGATTTGGAAGCGTTTGCGCTGAACCGGGAGATAAACTCCTGAAGTTCTTTGATCTTTTCTTCCTTTTTCTTATTTGCTTCCTTCATCTGACGGATGAGGAGCTGGCTGGACTCATACCAGAAGTCATAGTTTCCGGCGTAGAGCTGGATCTTTCCGTAATCGATGTCTGCGATCTGGGTACAGACTTTATTCAGGAAGTACCGGTCATGGGATACGACGATGACCGTGTTGTCAAAATTGATCAGAAACTCTTCCAGCCATGCGATGGCATCCAGATCGAGGTGGTTGGTGGGCTCGTCGAGCAGCAGGATGTCCGGGTTCCCGAACAGTGCCTGTGCGAGGAGCACCTTCACCTTTTCCGGTCCTGTCAGTTCTCTTACATATTTATAGTGAAGGTCTGTCTCTATCCCCAGTCCGTTTAAGAGGGAAGCGGCGTCAGACTCTGCTTCCCATCCGTTCATCGTGGCAAATTCAGCTTCAAGTTCGCTTGCCCTGATCCCGTCTTCATCCGTAAAGTCTTCTTTTGCGTAGATGACTTCCTTTTCCTTCATAATCTCATAGAGACGGGCATTTCCCATGATCACGGTGTCGAGCACCGGATATTCATCATATTTGAAATGGTCCTGCTGCAGGAAAGAGAGACGTTCGCCCGGAGTGATCGCGATCTCTCCTTTTGTGGGTTCAAGCTGTCCGGACAGGATTTTGAGGAATGTGGACTTCCCGGCTCCGTTGGCACCGATCAGGCCATAGCAGTTTCCTTCGGTAAACTTGATATTTACATCTTCAAAGAGCGCTTTCTTGCCTACGCGCAGTGTCACATTGTTTGCACTGATCATTACAATATCTCCTTATGAATGTGATGCTGGGGTGAAAATCCCCAACGATGAAACTAATAATGCACCAACGCTTATATTACCATGGATGGACGGAAAAAGGCAAGGGGTTTCCGAACAGAGAAAAACAGTATATAATATATAAGGTAAATATCAGGAAAAGAGGGATATGATCATGGATATAAAAAAAGCGACACTTGTACTGGAGGGAGGGGCGACAAGGGGAGTCTTTACCTCAGGCGTACTGGATTATCTGATGGAAAATGAGCTGTATCTGTCCCATGTCATCGGCGTGTCCGCAGGCGCGTGCAATGCGGTCGGATATGTCTCCAGACAGCCGGGACGGACCAGGGACTGCATGATACCGTTAGACCGGAGTACGGATTATTATTACGGTATCCGGGACTTTGTGAAAGAAAAGAGCGTGATGAACATGGATCTGATCTTTAACAAATTTCCGAATGAGCTGATCCCATTTGACTTTGATACCTATTTTCAGTCGGATATCACATGTGAGATCGTGACTACTAACTGTATCACGGGAAAAGCGGAATACATGACGGAGGATCACGACAGGGAGCGCCTGATGAAGATCTGCCGGGCGTCCTGCAGTATGCCTCTGCTGACGCCCATCGTAAATGTGGACGATACGCCCTATTTAGACGGCGGTCTGGCAGATTCGATCCCGATCCGGCGGGCGCAGGAGATCGGAAATGAGAAGATCGTGGTGGTCCTCACAAAGAATCTGGGATACCGTAAAAAGGTAGTATCGCGTGCACTGCAGAGGGTATACCGCAGGGCCTACAAGTCCTATCCAAACCTTATACGTACCATATTCCGCCGGAGTTTTGAATATAATAAGACGCTGAACCACATTGACCAGATGGAAAAAAGGGGAGAGATCTTTGTCCTCAGGCCGCAGGTAAAGCCGGTCTCCAGACTGGAGAGGAATAAAGAGTCGCTCCAGGCGTTTTACGATCATGGTTACCACTATATGGAACGCAGGATGGACGACCTCAGAAGATATCTGGAACAGTGACGGAACAGGGGAGGAAAAAGGCAATGAGCAAAGAGGAGATACTGGATTATACACAGAACCGGGAACTGTCCTGGCTGAGATTCAACCAGCGGGTATTAGAGGAGGCAAAAGACGAGACGGTGCCGCTGATGGAGCGCATGAAGTTTGTGGCGATCTTTACGAGCAACCTGGATGAGTTTTTTATGATCCGCGTGGGAAGCCTGTATGATATGGCGGCAGCGGATAATAAAAAGGCGGATACCAGATCCGGCATGACTCCGGGACAGCAGCTTGAGGCGATCTACCGCGCCGTGGCGCCTCTGTATAAAGAGAGGGATAAGACTTACGCTGAGATCAAAAAGCAGCTTCAGCCTTATGGGGTGTGCGGCCTGGATTTCAAAGAACTGGAGCAGCAGGAAAAGAAGTATGTGAAAAAATATTTCAAAGACCAGGTGCTCCCGGTGTTGTCCCCGCAGATCGTAGACCCGAACCATCCGTTTCCCCACCTGTTGAATAAAGAGATCTATGTGATCGCCAACCTGAAACAGAAAGACGCTGAGATGCTGGGAATCGTGCCGGTACCCCATTACATATCAGACATTCTTTACCTGCCCGGGCATGATATCCGTTATATCCGCATGGAAAAGGTGATCATGGAATATCTGGAGCTTGTGTTTGACAAATATGAAGTGTCTGACAAGAATTATATCTGCGTGACGAGAAACGCAGATATTTCACCGGACGACGAGTCGTATGCCGACAATGAAGACTTCCGGTTTATTATGAAGGAAACGCTGAACAAGCGCCGGAGAATGGCGGTAGTGCGCCTTGAGACGGCATCACGCCTGAGCAGGGATATGGAGAAGTATCTGTGCGACAGGTTTAAGATCCTGCCGGAATGTGTCTTTCGTACAAAGATGCCGATGAAGCTGGGCTTTATCTTTGCCATGGCGGATAAGATCCCGGAATCTATGAAGCGCGCGCTGACAGACGAGCCTTTTACACCCCAGCCGCCCGCGTCACTGGCGGACGGAAGCGTAATGGAGCAGGTAAAGAGAAAGGATGTACTATTGTCCTTCCCCTATGAAAGCATGGATCCGTTCCTGCAGCTGATCCGCGAAGCTGCCTCTGATCCCGATGTCATGACGATCAAGATTACGATCTACAGGCTGGCAAAAAAGGCAAGGCTCGTGGAGTATCTCTGTGCGGCAGCCGAGAACGGGAAAGAGGTGACCGTGCTGATCGAACTGCGCGCCAGGTTTGACGAGCAGAATAATATCGAATGGTCAGAGCGGATGGAGGAAGCGGGATGCCGCGTCCTTTATGGATTTGAAGAGTATAAAGTTCACTCCAAGCTGTGCCTGATCACCTACCGGAGCAAGAATGAGATCCGGTATATCACCCAGGTCGGGACAGGAAACTACAATGAAAAGACGGCAAAGATGTATACGGATTATTCCCTGATGACCTCCAGCCAGGAGATCGGTGAGGATGCCGCCGTATTTTTCAAAAACATGTCCATCGGTAACCTGGACGGGGTATATAATCATCTGATCGTATCGCCGACCAGCCTGAAGCAGAAAGTTCTCTCGCTCATGGATGAAGAGATCGGGAAAGGCGGTCAGGGAAGAGTCATTATGAAGATGAATTCCCTGACGGACATGGATTTTATCCGCAAAGTGTCGGAAGCATCCCAGGCGGGCGTAAAGATCGACCTGATCGTCAGGGGTATCTGCTGTATCCTGCCCGGAATCCCCGGGAGGACAGACAACCTGCGTGTCACGAGCATTGTGGGAAGGTATCTGGAGCACCCAAGGGTATTTGTCTTTGGCTCCGGAGCGGATGCAAAAGTTTATATCGGATCTGCGGATATGATGACACGAAATACGGAAAAGAGAGTGGAAGTAGCATGCCCTGTTTATGATGACGGGATCAGAAAACGGCTGATCCATGACCTGAATGTGATGCTTGCAGATAATGTCAAAGCAAGGAAGATGTTAAGCGACGGCACCTACCGGAAAAAGACAGGCGGAGAACAGAGAGTAAACGCCCAGGAAACATTTATGAAAACGGCGCTTAACGCGAGAAGGCCGGCAGCAACGGTTCAGAAAAAGAAGGATAAGACATCGATATGGAAAAAACTGGCGGGACTGTTCCGCAGAAAATAGGAGGAGGTAATGGAAATGGCACAACAGGAAGCGGCAGCATTCGGGAAAACGAAAGACGGGAGAGAGGCACATTTGTATACGCTTGAAAATGCAAACGGCATGAGGGCGTGCGTGACTGATTACGGGGCGGCTCTTGTCAGTCTCTGTGTGCCGGACAGGGACGGACATCTGAGAGATGTGGTCCAGGGATATGACGACGTGTCCGGATATGAAAAAGGAGACGCATCTATGGGCGCTTCTGTGGGAAGAAATGCGAACCGGATCGGCGGCGCTTCGGTCGAGATCAACGGTACGGTTTATGGGCTGGATAAGAATGATAACGGCAACAATCTCCACAGCGGACTCAGCTTTTACCATAAAAGACTTTGGAAAGCAGAGGAGTACAAAAGCAGCAGGATCACCTTCCTTCTCCACAGCCCGGACGGGGATCAGGGGTATCCGGGGGCTCTCGACATGCATGTTACCTATACGCTGGATGACGAGAATACGCTGGACATCCATTATGAGGCGGTTCCGGATCAGGACACGGTCATCAATATGACCAATCACAGTTATTTCAACTTAAACGGACATGACAGCGGCACGGCGCTGGGGCACAAAGTAACGCTGTATTCCGATTCCTTTACACCGGCAGACGAGCAGTCCATCCCGACCGGCGAGATCCGAAGTGTGGACGGGACGCCGATGGATTTCCGTGGAGGAAAGGTCATCGGGGCTGAGATCGATTCGGACTATGAACCGCTGAAGTTCGGATGCGGGTATGACCATAACTGGGTGTTGAAAAATAACGGCAGTTTTGATAAAGTAGCAGAAGTAGTGTCCGACGGGAGCGGAATCGTGATGGAAGTGTATACCGACCTTCCGGGCGTACAGATGTATACGGCGAATTTCCTTGCAGGGGAGCCTGGAAAAGCCGGAGCGTCTTACGGTAAGAGAAGCGCAGTGTGCCTTGAGACGCAGTATTATCCTGACGCCGTCCACCACGATAATTTCCCGGGACCAATCTGCAAAAAAGGGGAGAAGTATGACACGAGGACGGCATACCGCTTCCTGACCGTCAAATAGGATCAGGAGAGAACGTGTCATAAGAGACAGTATATGGGAAAAACAGTTTATATTGCAGAGAAGCCCAGCGTGGCTCAGGAATTTGCAAAGGCATTAAAACTAAAAGTAAGACGCGGCGACGGTTACCTGGAATCAGAGGAAGCAATCGTGACATGGTGCGTGGGGCATCTTGTGACGATGAGCTATCCGGAGGAATATGATCCGGCTCTGAAGAAGTGGAGGCTGGAGACCCTGCCGTTTATACCGGAAGAATTTAAATATGAAGTAATACCGTCTGCGGCAAAACAGTTCCGCATCGTGAGCGGGATCCTGAACCGTGACGACGTGGATACGATCTACGTATGTACCGACTCCGGGAGAGAAGGAGAATATATCTACCGCCTTGTGGAACAGGAGGCGCACGTGGCGGGGAAACGGCGTCTGAGAGTCTGGATCGACTCCCAGACGGAGGAAGAGATCCTCAGGGGGATCAAAGAGGCGAAGGACCTGTCAGAATATGATAATCTGAGCGCCTCCGCTTACCTCAGGGCGAAGGAAGACTACCTGATGGGGATCAACTTCTCCCGGCTGCTGACCCTGAAATATGGAAGCAGCATTTCCAGCTATCTGCACACAAAGTATTCTGTGATCTCCGTAGGAAGGGTTATGACCTGTGTTCTGGGAATGGTAGTGCGAAGAGAGCGTGAGATCCGGGAATTTGTCAAAACACCTTTCTACCGCGTGATCAGCACTACAGATGCATCGGGAAAGACTTTTGAGGGCGAGTGGAGAGCGGTGAAAGGCTCCCGCTACTTTGAATCCTTTGACCTGTATAAAGAGAACGGGTTCAAAGAACGGAAAAAAGCAGAAGAGCTGATCGCTTATCTGTCGGAGGAACAGCCGCTTACCTGCGTCATCGAGTCTGTTGCAAAAAAAACGGAGAAGAAGAATCCTCCGCTGCTGTACAATCTCGCGGAGCTCCAGAACGACTGCTCAAGGCGGTTTAAGATCAGCCCGGACGAGACGCTCCGCATCGTGCAGGAACTGTACGAGAAGAAGCTGGTCACTTATCCGAGGACGGACGCCAGGGTACTGTCAACCGCCGTGGCAAAAGAGATCAGCCGTAACCTCAACGGCCTGTCCAGATACGAGATGGCGGCTCCTTATCTGCAGGACATCCTGTCCTTTGGCAGCCATAAGAACCTTGCCAGAACGCGGTATGTCAATGACAGGCAGATCACAGACCACTATGCGATCATTCCCACAGGGCAGGGGCTTCCGGCGTTGAAATCGGTTTCCCACACCGCACATCAGGTATACGACCTGATCGTCCGGCGGTTTTTGAGTATCTTTTATCCGCCGGCGGTCTACCAGAAAGTATCGATCGTATCGAAGATGCGTGGAGAGAGTTTTTATTCCGGCTTTAAAGTGCTCTCGGAGGAGGGCTGGCTGAAAGTCGCGGGGACGCCGCAGGGAAAACGGCAGGCGAAAGGCGGGAATACTGAAAACGGCGAAACCGGACAGGACCAGGACCAGACGCTGGATACAGAGCTCTTTGCGATTATAAAGGGGCTGAAGAAAGGCAGCGTGCTCCCGGTATCGTCGCTGGATATCAGGGAAGGAGAGACATCCCCGCCGAAACGGTACAATTCGGGATCCATTATCCTTGCGATGGAGAACGCGGGACAGCTCATCGAGGATGAGGAACTGCGGGCGCAGATCAGGGGAAGCGGGATCGGGACCAGCGCCACACGGGCTGAGATCCTGAAAAAGCTGATCAACATCAAATATCTGAAGCTGAATAAAAAGACGCAGATTATCACACCCGAACTCCAGGGGGAGATGGTATACGACGTAGTGGAGAACTCGATCAAGTCTCTTCTGAACCCGGAACTTACCGCAAGCTGGGAGAAAGGGCTTACTTATGTGGCAGAGGGCAGCATTACTCCAGAAGAGTATATGAAGAAGCTGGATCATTTTATCACAAGCAGAACAGCGGGCGTGAAAGGCCTCAACAATCAGTATCAGTTAAGAGCCTGCTATGATAAGGCGGCGGGTTTTTATAAAAAGGCCGGTAAACCGGCGGAAAGGAAGTAAGAGAACATGGAAGCATTGACAGTAAAGGAACTCTATACACTCGAGGAGACGATCGCGAGGGATATTTTTGAAGGGGTTACCTATCCCTGGGAAGTCCTGCCGAAGATCAGCGCCTTTATCGTAGAACTTGGCAATACGCTGAGCGAAGATGAGTACGAGAAGCGCGGTGAGAATATCTGGATCGCGAAATCCGCGAAAGTGGCTCCTACCGCTTATATCAACGGTCCGGCAATCATCGGGAAGGAGGCGGAAGTACGCCACTGCGCATTTATCCGCGGCAACGCGATCGTCGGGGAAGGCGCAGTCGTAGGAAATTCTACGGAGCTGAAAAACGTGATCCTTTTCAATAAAGTACAGGTTCCGCATTACAATTACGTAGGCGATTCCATTCTGGGATACAAGTCTCATATGGGCGCCGGCTCCATTACTTCCAATGTGAAGTCGGATAAGAAGCTGGTTGTCGTAAAGACTCCGGAAGGGAATATCGAGACAGGTATGAAGAAGTTCGGAGCTATGCTCGGAGATGAAGTTGAGGTCGGATGTGGAAGCGTCCTGAACCCGGGCTCTGTTGTGGGAAGACGCAGCAATATTTATCCGCTGTCGTCTGTGCGCGGCTTCGTACCGGCAAACAGCATCTACAAAAAGCAGGGCGAAGTAGTAGAGAAGCAGCAGGAAGGTCATATTTAACATTTTTTAAGTTGACAAATAAAAAAGAATCTCGTATTATTGTATTAAATTACTAATACAGTAATGCGAGATTTTTCTGTCATACTGACGGCTTAAAACGGATTCTCGCGGACAGGAGGCATTATGTTAGAGATACAGAAGTTAAGTAAATCCTATGGCAGCAGCCTGGCAGTGGACGACGTGACATTTACGGTACCCGGCGGACAGGTTGGGATCCTTTTAGGTCCGAACGGCGCAGGAAAGTCTACGATCATCAAGAGCATTGCCGGCCTGCTCCGGTATAAAGGGATGATCCGTATTGAGGGGCTGCCTGCCCGGACTCTGGAAGCGAAGAAAGTGTTTGCTTATGTACCGGAGATCCCGAATATGTTTGATGCGCTGACGGTGCGCGAGCATGTGGAATATGTGCGTATGGCGTACAGCAGCGATATCACGGATGAAGAGGTAGAAGAGATCTTAAAGGAATTTGAGATGGACGACAAACAGGATAAACTGGGGAATGAACTGTCCAAAGGTATGATGCAGAAGGTGAGTATCTGCTGCGCCCTCGCGGTGAAGCCGAAGGTGATCCTTCTCGATGAGCCGATGGTAGGACTGGATCCTGCGGCGATCAAGACGCTCAAGGAGGTCGTACTCCGTTTGAGGGATCAGGGCGTTACCGTGCTGATCAGCACGCATATGCTGGAGATGGTGGAAGAACTGTGGGATATCATGTTTGTCATGGAAAAAGGCAAAATCATCGGTTCTTATACAAAAGAAGATGCGAGAGGACGCGATCTGGACGATCTGTTCTTCGCGATGACAGGCGGTGAAAAAGAATGAAGGCGCTGATCTATCTTACAAAACGGAGTTTTATCAATAACCTCAGGCGTGCAGTTAAAAAGCCGACTACGCTGCTCGCCCTGATTTTCGGTATCGCCTATGGCATTTTTATCATTGTGACCCTGGGCGGAGCAGCGGTCGGGATACGGATCAACTCTCCCCGCGGGCTGGTGATCATTCTGACGATCTGGAGCATCTATATTACTTTGGGAAACTTTATGAGTTACTCTTCCCGAAAAGGAATCATATTCCGACCGGCACATGCCCATTTTGTCTTTACAGCGCCCGTCAGCCCGAAACTGGTGCTTCTGAACAGTGCGTGGATGAACTATCTGTTATCGCTGATCATCTGGCTTGTCCTGTCGGTGGGAGCGCTCACGGTATTCCAGGTGCCGCTGATCCGTGTGCTGCTGCTTTTCCTGAGCGGCTGCGTGCTGGAACTGGCGCTGGAAGTGTCGCTTATGGTGTTCCTGTATACGAATGACAGCCTTCCGGAAAAACTGATGAAAGGGATCCGGCTTGTGCTCAAGGTGTTCCTTGTGGCATTTACCCTGCTTGTTGTCCTTTATTTCCGGAGAAACGGCCTTACTGTAGAGAGCGCGCTGGCATTTGTTGACTGGCCGGTACTGCAGATGCTCCCGGTGGTCGGATGGCAGATCGCGGTATTCCGTCTGATCCTGCTCGGCCCGACGACTGTAAATCTGGTTTGTACCGTGTTGTATCTCATTACAGCTGCCGTATCAGTGGCTGCCGCACTCCGGATGAAATGTGACGGAGGGTATTATGAGGAGGCGGCAAAATTTGCCGACGATTACGCGGAAATCAAAAAGCGCCAGAAGAACGGCGAGATGGTCATGGGGATCGGAGGAAAGAAAAAATTCCGGCGTGTCCGCGACAAGATCACGGGAAAAGGTGCGAAAGCGGTTTTCTACAGGCAGCTTCTTGAGTACAGGAAGGAAAAGTTCTTTTTCTTTGACAAGATCACGCTGATCGCGATCGTGATCGCCGCAGTGTTCTCCTATGCCCTGAGCGATTCCGCGCGGGAGTTCGGAATCCCCCAGATCTTCCTGCTGGGAGTCGTGGCATATATGACGCTGGTGATGAGCGGATATCTGGGCAAATGGGAGAGTGAGCTGAAGAGCCCGTATCTGTTCCTGATACCGGACAGCTCGTTTAAAAAGATGTGGTATGCGACACTGGCAGACCATATCAAATCGTTCATAGACGGATGCATCATCTGCATTCCGATCGGGATTTTCTGGGGTGTGGCTGTGCCGGATATCATATACTGTGTCCTGATCTATACGGTACTCCAGGCAGACCGGATCTATACGATGGTGATCTGTCAGTGCCTTTTGGGCGATGTGTTCGGAAAGACGGGGCAGAACCTTCTCAGGATGTCCGTGCAGATGGCTCTTCTGGGACTGGGAGCAGTAGTTGCGGTTCTCGTCGGAATGTTTGTAAATATAAATTTCATCTTTCCAATCGTACTTGTTTATAGTATTATGGTTACAGTGGCAATGGGAGTTCTGGCTTCCATGCGTTTTGAAACCATGGAGCAGATGGTTTGATTTTTACTGACAGGAGGCGTGAGCTTATGCTGGACGACAACTATGTGACAATGGAGATCGAGAAAACGAAACATATTGCGCTTGTGGCACATGACGGGAAGAAAAAGGAACTTGTAGAGTGGTGCGATAAGAATAAGGAGATACTGAAAAGCCACTTCCTCTGCGGGACAGGGACGACGGCAAGACTGATCGCAGAGCGTACCGGCCTTCCGGTAAAAGGATACTGCAGCGGCCCGCTTGGCGGAGACCAGCAGATCGGCGCTAAGATCGTGGAAGGACAGATCGATTTTATGATCTTCTTATGGGATCCGCTGGAGGCGCAGCCCCACGACCCGGATGTAAAGGCGCTGCTCCGCATTGCTGTCGTATATGATATCCCGATCGCAAACAATCTTGCTACCGCTGATTTTATGCTGCATTCCAAATATATGGATGAACCATACAGCAGGCAGATCGAGAATTTCAACAAGACAATCATGGACAGAGTCGAGCAGATGAAATAATGGGCATTATCTTTTACAAAAACAATTGACACGGGCGCTATGCCCGTGTTATTCTATGGCAGAAAACTTTAATACTTTAAAGCGTAACGCTTTAAAGCAGATAAGCAAATTACAGTAAACAGGAAAGATGAGGATGAGAGATGGAAATTAAGATTGCAATGCTTGTTATCTTCTTTGCGGTTATGGTAATCGTCGGGGTTTATGCCCGGCGCCATGCGGGAAGCGTGGACGGTTTTGTGCTGGGAGGACGGTCGGTGGGACCATGGCTTACGGCATTTGCCTACGGCACATCCTATTTTTCAGCGGTGGTTTTTGTTGGATATGCCGGGCAGTTCGGCTGGAAATACGGGATTGCCAGCACATGGATCGGAATCGGGAATGCGGTGATCGGCAGTCTGCTTGCATGGGTTGTCCTCGGAAGAAGGACAAAGATCATGACCCAGCATCTGGGCTCAAAGACGATGCCTGATTTCTTTGGAGAGAGGTACAACAGCAAAGCGCTGAAGATTGCAGCTTCTGCGATCGTATTTGTGTTCCTGATCCCGTATACGGCGTCGGTATACAACGGTCTTTCCCGGCTTTTTGAAATGGCGTTCAATATTCCCTATACCTGGTGTGTGATCGCCATGGCAGTTTTTACTGCGTTCTATGTGATATTAGGAGGTTATATGGCTACAGCGATCAATGACTTTATCCAGGGGATCATTATGCTGATCGGAATTGTCGCTGTGATCGCCGCTGTGTTAAACGGACAGGGCGGATTTATGAATGCGGTGGCAGAGATGGCGCAGATCCCAAGCGACGCAGCAGTGACGCAGGGACAGCCGGGGGCGTTTACCTCCTTTTTCGGCCCTGATCCGCTGAACCTCCTTGGGGTCGTTATCCTGACTTCGCTTGGAACATGGGGTCTGCCCCAGATGATCGGAAAATTCTATGCGATCCGGGACGAAAAGTCGATCAATACAGGAACCGTGATCTCTACTCTTTTTGCTGTTGTTGTGTCCGGCGGCTGTTATTTCCTCGGCGGGTTCGCCAGGCTGTTTGACAGTCCGGAAATTTATGACGGGACGGGAGCTGTTGTCTATGACAGTATCATCCCCCATATGCTCTCCGCACTGCCGGATATCCTGATCGGTATCGTAGTGGTACTGGTATTGTCTGCGTCTATGTCTACCCTGTCATCCCTTGTGCTGACTTCGAGCTCCACGATGACGCTGGATCTGTTAAAGGACAATATTATGAAGAATATGAGTGAAAAGAAACAGATCGTGACGATGCAGATCCTGATCGTATTTTTCCTTGTCGTATCTGTCGTGATCGCCCTGGATCCGCCCACATTTATCGCGCAGCTCATGGGAATCTCGTGGGGAGCGCTGGCAGGAGCCTTTCTGGCGCCGTTCCTGTACGGGCTGTACTGGAAGGGCGTAACCCGCGCAGGCGTCTGGGCAGGTTTTATTGCCGGAGTGGGCCTGACCGTATCCAATCTGTTCATCGGATTTATCGAGTCTGCGATCAATGCCGGGGCTGCGGCGATGGCGGCGGGTCTGATCGTCGTCCCGGTGGTCAGCCTGCTTACCCCGAAACTGGAAAAGAAGAGAGTAGATGATATTTTCACATGTTATGATGAGAAAGTGACGATATCGCGGAAGCGGTCGCTTCAGGAATAGGAGCAATAAGATATAGAAAAGAAAACCGGAAGAATTTCCGCTCAGCAGGCGGATCTCTTCCGGTTTTTTCTGTCATATCTTATATTTTACAGTACCAGTGACGGTGCTGCATATGTGCGGGCTGCCAGCTCCTGATCCAGGAGATACAGGCTTTTGGGATCTGAACCGAAGAGATTCAGCTTTTTGATCAGGTCATTGGCGTTTGTCTCTTCCTCGCCCTGTTCCTTTACAAACCAATCGAGGAACTGCATGGTGCGGAAATCCTTCACTTCATAGGCAGCGGCATAGATATTGTTGATAAGTCCGGTCACGTACCGCTCGTGTTTTAATCCTGCTTCGAGTACCGCCATATGGCTGTCGAACTCAGCGTCCGGTTTGCCGATCGCATCAAAAGTGATCTTTGCGTCATTGTTCTGCATGTACTGTACGAACAGCATTGCGTGGTCGCGCTCTTCCTGCGCCTGTACTCTGTACCAGTTTGCAAATCCGTCGAGTCCCTTGTCAGAAAAATAATTTGAGAATGAAAGGTACAGATAAGCAGAATAAAATTCTTTGTTGATCTGCACATTCAGAAGTTCAGCGATTTTTTCATTTAACATAAGTTAGATCCCCT
>DXEY01000034.1 GCA_019114745.1 Candidatus Mediterraneibacter colneyensis
GCCTCATCCATGGCTTCTTCCAGATTATATCCGAGGCACACCTCCTCAAAATTCGCAGCACGTACCTTTGGATCCTGTTCTCTGACAGGTACTTTCTTTAACATATCCGCCATTATTCGTCACCTCCGCAATGTCCGCATCCGCCGTGATGTGTGTCTCCTTCCAGGAGCTTCAGCATCGCACGGCCTTCCGCAGTCTTATATGTCTGGCTTCTCTTCATTGCCTGGTCAAAGTCTACGAGATGTCCGTCAAACTCAGGTCCGTCCACACAGGCAAACTTGATCTCATCCCCTACCTGGAGACGGCAGGCTCCGCACATTCCTGTTCCGTCTACCATGATCGGATTCATGCTGACGATCGTCGGGATCTCCAGCTTCTTTGTCAGAAGGCAGACGAATTTCATCATGATCATCGGCCCGATTGCTATACATACATCGTATTTATTTCCATTGTTCACCAGTTCTTCCACCATAGTCGTGACCATACCCGCATGTCCGTATGTACCGTCATCTGTACAGGGATAATAATTTCCCGCTACAGCCTTCATCTCATCTTCCAGGATCAGCATGTCCTTTGTCTTGGCGCCGACGATCACATCCGCATCGATCCCTCTCTCATGCAGCCATTTCACCTGCGGATACACCGGTGCTGCCCCGACACCGCCTGCTACAAAGAGCATCTTCTTATTCTTCAGTGTTTCCGGATCCTCTTCGACAAACTCGGACGGACATCCCAGAGGTCCTGTAAAATCACGGAAATAATCTCCGGCTTTCAGGCTGCCCATTTTTGTAGTAGACGCCCCTACTTCCTGTACGACGATCGTGATCGTCCCGGCATCTCTGTCGTAATCGCAGATCGTAAGCGGGATGCGCTCGCCTTTTTCGTCCAATTTTACAATAACAAACTGACCCGGCTGACAATGCTGTGCAACTCGCGGCGCATGTACATCCATCAGAAAGATCTTGTCGGCCAGCTTTTCTGCTTTCATTATCTGATACATGGTCTTCCTCCTTAAACAATCGCTCTTTCAATATAATACGCTATAAATCCTTCAATAGCAAGCATTTTCCGCCTGTATAAACAGATCGAGCCATCCAATACGGATGGCTCGGTCGTTACAAATCTCTGTGGTCTCAGAAATCAACCTCTGTTCCATAATATGTACATGTGAGGAGTTTCTCCATTGCCGCCGGATCGATCGCGCGCGGATTTGAACCTGTACACGCATCTCCAACTGCAAGTTCTGCGATATGAGCGACTTTCTCTTTAAATTCGTCTTCGTTGATGCCGAACTCTTTAAGTGTCTTCGGAATGTTGAGTTTTGCGTTAAACTCATTGATCTTCTCTCTCAGACTGTTGATCAGAGCCTTCTCGGATGTTCCGTCAAGCCCCATCCTGCGTGCGATCTCAGCATAACGGCTTGCCGCTACCGGATCCTTTGCATTATATGCGATTACATACGGAAGATAGATCGCATTCGCGCATCCGTGCGGAATGTGTCCGGTTGAGAATGCAGCACCTGTCTTGTGAGCCATAGAGTGGACGATTCCCAGCAGAGCGTTGGAAAATGCCATTCCTGCCAGGCACTGTGCATAGTGCATCTGCTCTCTTGCTTCCATATTGCAGTTGTAAGATGCCGGAAGGTAATCCAGTACCATCTCAATTGCCTGAAGAGCCAGCGGATCTGTGAACGGGCCGTGAAGTGTGGATACGTAAGCCTCGATCGCATGGGTCAGTGCATCCATACCTGTGTAAGCGACCTGTTTTACCGGAAGTCCGGATACAAGATCGGGGTCGACAATGGCAACATCCGGAGTGATATTAAAATCAGCAAGCGGATATTTTACACCTGTCTGATAGTTCGTGATAACCGAGAAAGCGGTAACCTCTGTCGCGGTTCCGGATGTGGATGGAATCGCAGCAAATTTTGCTTTTGTACGAAGCTCCGGGAAGTTGAACGGCGTGCAGAGATCCTCAAAGGAAGTATCCGGATACTCATAAAATGCCCACATAGCTTTCGCAGCGTCGATCGGAGAACCCCCTCCCATGGATACGATCCAGTCAGGCTCGAATGCGCGCATTGCCTCAGCGCCTTTCATAACTGTCTCAACAGAAGGATCAGGCTCTACACCCTCAAACACCTGGACTTCCATGCCTGCTTCTTTCAGATAATTAACAGCTTTGTCAAGAAATCCCTGGCGCTTCATGGAACCGCCGCCTACGACAAGGATCGCCTTTTTGCCTTTTAAGTTCTTCAGTTCTTCCAAAGATCCTTTTCCGTGATAAATGTCTCTTGGTAAACAAAATCTGCTCATTTCCTGCATCTCCTTTGCTTGTATTGTTATTTTTTTAACACAGTCATTATATCCTGATTTTGCTAAAAAAACAACCCTTGTATTGTCAAAAATACATAGATATTTAAAACAATACAAGAGTTGTTTTTTCTGTTTTTTACAAATCTCCAGGTTCTGCCGTATTATTCTGCCGTCGTAATATAATTTCTCGTTGTCGCCTCAGTCGCCTTCCCGTTCTGGTTATTGACCAGGATCGCATTAAAGATTGTTCTGGTATTCTCAGGCATATCGATCGGCCCGGTATACTGCTGAGTTGAAGATGAGTCCGGATCAGGGGCAGATCCGTCCATTGTATAGTAAGCGGTATATCCTTCCGGTACTGTGATCGTAATCTGCGTCGGTTCCGTATACTGCCCCGTAGACGGAGTCACAGCCGGAGCATTTTCGATCGGAAACTCGATCGTATAAGTTGCAGCCGAGACTACGCTCGGGATCCCGCTGCTGTTGACCGCGATTGCACGGATCTGTACTTCTCCCTCTGCTTGCAGAAGGACAGGTTCGGTATATTTGGTTCCGGTTGAAGCGGTAGGATCGCTGCCGTCCAGCGTATAGTAAATATCTCCGCCGGTTTCTGATGAGATCGTGATTTCCTGCACCTCGCTGTAGGCGCCTTCCTCAGGGGTAAATACAGGCGCTGACGAAATGTAGCCGGAAACAGCATCTAAGACGCCTTCATCTTCACAGTTATTCAAAAGCGCCGATACTTTTGCCGGTTGTTCTGTTTCCATATAGAAATCAATCGCTGCCTGATACAGTTCCGCATTCGTAGGCTGCGTTTCAATGGCAGATAAGAACACATCCTCCGCGCTTTCCAGATCATCCTGCTCAACATAAATCTGTGCATATCCCGTATATGCATCCGGGCGGGACTCATCTTTTGTGATTGCCCGCTGAAAATAATTTTCAGCGGCAGCATAGTCTCCGCTCTGTATTGACCGGTATCCCTTATTGATCATAGAAGTGTATGAGTTCTGATAGACAAGTACAATAACTGCCACGATAAGCGCCAGTATGACAAAAAGTGTGATCAGAAGATTTCTCCTCTTGCGCTTTGCCGCTTCGAGTCTCTTCTGCTGTCTCTGGCGCCGGATCTCGCCTGTATTCTGTCTCTGGCGGCGGACATCACCGGTTCTTCGCATATTCCCCGTGCCAGCCTGCCGCGAGGACGGCTCGGCAGCCCGGGAGGGACCGGACCGCCTCCGGTCACGGATCCTTGCCATCTCCTCCTGGCTCAGAACTCTCGTAGAGTTGACGTTCTGTGTTCTGTCTTCTCTTCTGTACCTTCTGATATCGTCTGTCCTGAGCTGTCTGGTCGCGCCTTCTACGGATCCCTTCACTTCTCTTGTAAGGACGTCATCCAGTGGATTGTAGTCCGGAACGATCTGTACTTCGGCACCGCACACGGGGCATACCATCTGATCATCCGGAAACTCCGCTCCGCAATGAGTACATCTCATGGTTATTCCTCCTAAGTACGTATCGTTTCAACACAATTATTCATCAGCATTGCGATCGTCATCGGCCCCACACCGCCAGGTACAGGCGTGATCGCTGAAGTATGCGGTTCTACATCGTTAAAGTCAACATCGCCGCAGAGATGATTATTTTCATCTCTGTGCATACCCACATCAATGACCACCGCTCCCTCTTTTACATATTCAGAAGTAATGAACTTCTTCTTCCCGATCGCGACGATCAGGATATCTGCCCTCTTTGTTACATCCTGCAGATTTTCTGTCCTGGAGTGTGCGACAGTCACAGTGCCGTTTTCCCTGAGCAAAAGGGCCGCCATCGGTTTCCCCACGATATTGCTTCTTCCGATGACTACACATTCTTTTCCGCAGATATCTATGCCTGAGCGTTTTAAGAGCTGAATAATACCTGCCGGCGTACAGGAAAGGAATCCTTTTTCTCCGATCCACAGGCGGCCCACGCTGACAGGATGGAACCCGTCCACATCTTTGTCGGGCGATATCGTCCGGATGATCCTGTCCTCATCGATATGAGCCGGAAGGGGAAGCTGGACGAGAATCCCGTTCACCTCATCGTCACGGTTCAGTTCCTCTACGAGAGAAACCAGCTCATCTTCTGTCGTCTCCTCCGGGAGCTCATAGGATCTGGAACCGATCCCGATATACTCGCACGCTTTTTTCTTATTATTGACATAAACCGAGGATGCCGGGTCGTTCCCGACCTGCACTACCGCAAGACAGGCTGTCCTGCCAAGTGCTCCAAGTCTCTGCACCTCTTCTTTTAACTCATCTTTGATCTGTTTTGAAATCTGTTTTCCATCTATTAACTGTGACATCGACTACTCCTTCTATCTAAAACAGCCCTGTGATCTTTCCGTCCTCTGTGACATCAATTCCGTTTGCCGCCGGTACTTTCGGAAGCCCCGGCATCGTCATGACCGCGCCGGTAAGAGCGACAACAAAGCCCGCTCCGGCGCTCACATATACTTCTCTGATATGGATATCGAAGCCCGACGGGCGTCCCAGCTTTTTCGCATCATCAGACAGAGAATACTGATTTTTCGCCATACATACGGGAAAAGAACCGAATCCAAGCGCTTCGATACGGTCGATCTGTTTCTGCGCAGCCGGCTCATATACAACGTTTCCGGCTCCATAGATCTCTCTGGACACTATCTCGATCTTCTCACGAATAGACAGTCCATCGTCATACAGCGGGTGGAAATGGCTTTCTTTGTGTTCCAGTGTATCCAGCACTTTTTCCGCCAGGGCGATCCCGCCCTCGCCGCCCTTTTCCCACACTTCGGAAAGGGCAAATTCACAGCCTCTGTCCTCACAGAACTTCCGGATAAACTCATTCTCTGCATGCGTATCTGTCACAAAAGAATTGAGAGTCACGATCACAGGAACTCCGTACTTCTGTATATTTTCAATATGCTTTTCAAGATTTACGATTCCTTTTTCCAGTGCCTCGAGATTTTCTTCCGCAAGATCATTTCTGGCAACGCCTCCATTATACTTCAAAGCCCTTACTGTTGCAACTAAAACGACAGCATCCGGCTTCAGGCCCGCCATGCGGCACTTGATATCGAAAAATTTCTCCGCGCCGAGGTCAGCGCCGAACCCCGCCTCCGTGATCGTAATATCGCTGAGCTTGAGCGCCATCTTTGTAGCGCGCACGCTGTTGCACCCGTGTGCGATATTCGCAAATGGGCCGCCGTGTACAAGCGCTGGAGTGTGCTCCAGAGTCTGTATCATATTCGGCTTGATCGCGTCTTTTAACAGCGCGGTCATAGCGCCCGTCGCTTTCAAGTCGTCGGCTGTCACCGGTTCTCCGCTGAAATTATATGCGACGATGATCTTGCCCAGTCTCTCTCTCAGGTCAGCCAGGTCATCTGCCAGGCAGAGGATTGCCATGATCTCGGAGGCAACTGTAATGACAAAATGATCTTCTCTTACCATTCCGTCCATTTTATTTCCCAGACCTACGACAATATTGCGGAGCACCCGGTCGTTCATATCGAGACACCGTTTCCAGACGACCTGTCGGGGATCGATCTCCAGGGCATTGCCCTGCTGGATATGGTTGTCGAGCATAGCCGCGAGAAGATTGTTTGCTGAAGTGATCGCATGAAAATCACCGGTAAAATGAAGATTCAGATCCTCCATGGGCACTACCTGGGCGTAACCGCCTCCCGCCGCGCCTCCTTTGATGCCGAAGCACGGGCCAAGAGAGGGCTCTCTGAGTGCGATCAGCGCTTTTTTATTGAGCTTTGCCATCGCCTCCCCGAGACCTACTGTTGTTGTAGTCTTGCCTTCCCCTGCCGGGGTCGGATTGATCGCCGTTACAAGAACAAGCTTTCCGTCTTTCTTATCCTTGATCTTTTCCCACAGATCATCTGAAAGCTTTGCTTTATATTTTCCGTAAAACTCCAGATCATCCTCCTGAATGCCAATACCTGCGGCAACATCCCGTATGTGTTCAAGACTGGCTTCCTGTGCGATTTCGATATCTGTCTTCATTTACAATTCCTCCTCTGTCATATATTGATCAACTCTTATCCCTTTACTGGCTGCCGCCGCTGAGATATTCGTCAAATTCTTCTTTTGTCATAAGCACCTTCCTCGGTTTCGTCCCCTCTTCCGGACCGACGACTCCTGCTTCGGCAAGCTGATCCATAATACGCGCAGCCCGGTTAAACCCGATCTTAAACATGCGCTGGAGCATCCCGATGGAAGCTTTTTCTTTGTCAATAATAAGCTTGCCCGCATCCACAAAATAGGTGTCCCTGTCGTCGCCGTTCTCAGGAGCAGCAGCCCCTTCGGCAACAGGGATATTGGAATTTATATGTTCTTCCAGCTCGTCATTATATGTAGTACCGACATTATTCCTGAGAAGATAATCTACAACATCCTGCACTTCCCTGTCGGATACAAACGATCCCTGCACACGTACCGGTTTCGGATAACCGGATGGATAAAAGAGCATGTCTCCTTTTCCAAGAAGCTTTTCCGCTCCGTTCATGTCAATGATCGTCCTTGAATCCACACCCGAGGATACAGAAAAGGCTATTCTTGAAGGCATGTTTGCTTTGATCAGCCCCGTGATGACATTGACAGACGGACGCTGGGTCGCCAGTACAAGATGAAGCCCCGCCGCTCTTGCAAGCTGTGCGAGACGGCAGATTGCACCCTCCACTTCTCCCGGGGCTACCATCATAAGATCAGCCAGCTCGTCAATAATGATCACGATCTGCGGAAGTTTTTTCCTATTCTCCTCTCCCGCTTCCCCGCGCTCCACTTTGGCATTGAATCCTTTCAGATCCCTTACATTGTATTCCGCAAACAGCTTATAACGCTTTTCCATCTCTACGACCGCCCAGTTCAGAGCGCCCGCCGCCTTTTTCGGATCTGTGACAACAGGGATCATCAGATGGGGGATCCCGTTATATACACTCAGTTCAACCACCTTCGGGTCGACCAGGATCAGTTTAACTTCATCCGGATCTGCCTTATAGATAATACTCATGATCAGCGTATTGATGCAGACCGATTTTCCGGAACCTGTCGCACCTGCTACAAGCAGATGGGGCATCTTTGCAATATCCGCCACAACCACCTTGCCTGCAATATCTTTTCCCACGGCAAATGTAATGGGGGAAGCACTGTTCCTGAATTCAGAAGACTCCAGAAGATCGCGGAGCATGACCGCGGTATTCTCTTTGTTCGGCACTTCGATCCCCACAGCGGCTTTTCCGGGGATCGGCGCCTCGATCCTCAGGTCTGCGACCGCCAGGTTGAGCTTGATATCATCGGCAAGCCCTACAATCCTGCTCACTTTTACTCCCTGTTCAGGCTGAAGCTCATACCGGGTAACAGAGGGACCGCAGCTTGCATTTGTCACATGTACGCCCACGCCGAAGTTCTGGAGTGTCTGTTCCAGTTTCAAGGCAGTAGCACGCAGATGTGCGTCGGAATCACCGCCGCTTTTCTTTCCGCGTTTGAGCAGGCTGAACGGAGGCGTGCGGTAGACGGATTTCTGCTGATCCTGCTCGATCTGCTTCGCTTCGGCTGCCACATGCTCTGTCTCTGCGGAAACGATCGCTGCCTCTCCGGCTTTGCTGCGTCTCTTTTTCGTTGTCGAAGGCGCAATGTCCGCATCTGCTGCTTTCTCCCGCGCCCGGATGTCCTCAGCCGGCATCCCGTCCGCGGACTGATCCAGCGGCTGGATTTTCTCTGCCTGCGTCAAATCCGATGGGAAAGGCTCTGCCCGGTTGATGACAAATGGATCACGGGGCTCTGCGCTTTCCGCCGGATTCTCTGGTTCGCCGTCCGGGCGAAGCTCATAGATTTCGGGCGATCTGCGCTTCTTATGATTTATATCCTGGTTATCTTCGCCAAGAGTAGTTGCGAAGGAAACGCCGGAAACTTTTTTATCTTTTCTCTTAACTTTTTTCTCTGCCTTTTCTGCTTTTATAGCAGCCGTCTTCTGTCTCTCTTCTTCTCGTCTGCGAGCCCGGATCGCCGCCGTCTCCTGACGGTGTTTCTTTGCGTCCTCGTACGCTTCACGGCTCTTGCGACCGATCGGAGCGAGCAGTGATTTTTCTGTAACAAGTATCAGACATATCACCGAGAAGATCACGAGAACGACATAGGTTCCCGCCACGCCGATCAGCGGACACAAAAGGCTGACCAGGCAGCCTCCGGTAAGCCCTCCGGCATTCCTGTGTTCGCTCGCTTCCCGGTAGTACGAGAGAAGGGATGCTCCCGGATGCCAGGAGTTAAAGATCAGCTCCAGTATCCCTGTGATCAGCAGAAACAGAACAACTGCCGCAGCAATCTTGATATAGGCATGGGTATTTCCTTTATTAGATACGAGGAACGCCGTAAGTGCAAACAGCACAAAGGGCATCACATATGCCATAAATCCGAAAAGTCCGAAAAATACGGATGAGACCGCCTCCCCCGCGATTCCACCGATCCCAAAATTGCTGAGCACGAGCAGTATGCATACCGCAAGCGATATGAGTATGATGATCTCCCCTCTCAGCTCTGTGCCCTTCTGTTCTTTCTTCGGCCTGCTCTTAGAATTTTTACTGCGTTTTGTGGATTTAGCAGCCATATAATTCCCCCTTGAAAATTAAACATACTATATTTAGTATATCATCATTTGAAAATCATGTCATTATTTTTTTCTCCTCCCCCGCCCGGGCTCCTCTTGTCCCGATCCGGTCCTTCTCTCATCGATCAGTTCATGTAGTTTCTCAAGCGCCTGACTGATACCGCCCACCTCGTCGATCAGCCCTTCCCGGACTGCTTCCTCCCCCTCAAGAAGCGTTCCCACATCTTTGACGAGCTGTGTAGAATCCAGCATCAGTTCTAACAGCCGTTCCTGAGTGATCCCCGAATGTGAGGCGATGAACCGGGCGATCCTGTCCTGGGTTTTCTCCATATTCCGGTAACTCTGGATCACTCCTATGAACATCCCGGTGGACCTTACCGGATGGATGATCATCGTGCCTGTAGGCACGATAAAAGAGTAATCTGCCGAGACTGCAAGCGGTCCGCCGATGGAATGGCTGCCTCCCAGGACAAGCGATACCGTGGGCTTGCTCAGCGATGCTATCATTTCTGCGATGGCAAGCCCCGCCTCGACATCCCCTCCCAGTGTATTAAGAAGGATCAGTATCCCCTCGGTATTCTCATCCTCTTCCGCCTGTGCAAGTTTTGGAAGAAGATGTTCATATTTTGTAGCCTTTGTATTTCCGGATACTGCCTCATGCCCCTCAATCTCTCCGATAATGCTCAGAAGCTGTATGCCGTGTCCGGTCTTTCCGGCGTCAAGATCTACCGTCCCCATCTCCCGGATCTCTTCATTTTCCTGCTGTCGGTCTTTTCCCTCCGGGCTTTCCTTTTTATGATCCATGCTCTTTCAATACCTCCTCAGACTTTTCATTTGCTGAGATTAGTATTGAGAACACAGTGTCATTTTATGCAGAAAAATGGTATGGATGCAGATTGTATACATCCATACCATTCTGATATCACCTCAATGCCTGTTCCACATCGGCTATAATATCTTCTACATTCTCTATCCCCACACTGAAACGGATCAGGTCAGGCTGAACACCAGCCTCCATCAGTTCCTGTTCGTTCATCTGGCGGTGGGTATGGCTTGCCGGATGGAGCACACAGCTCCTGGCATCAGCCACATGGGTCACGATCGCAACCATCTTCAGTTTGTCCATCATCTCAACAGCCGCGTCTCTTCCGCCTTTCAGCCCGAAGGTCAGAACTCCGCATGTTCCATTCGGCATATATTTCTGAGCCAGTTCATAGTATTTGTCTCCCTCAAGAGACGGATAGTTCACCCACGCTACTTTCTCATGGCTCTTAAGATACTGCGCCACTTTCAGAGCATTTTCACAATGTCTCGGCATCCTCAGGTGAAGCGTCTCCAGTCCGATATTCAGAAGGAACGCGTTCTGCGGAGCCTGGATAGAACCAAGATCGCGCATCAACTGAGCCGTCGCTTTGGTAATATACGCGCCTTTCCCGAATTTCTGTGTATATACGATCCCGTGATAAGTCTCGTCCGGAGTCGTCAGCCCCGGGAACTTGTCCGCGTGCGCTTCCCAGTCAAAGTTTCCGCTGTCTACGATGGCTCCGCCCACACAGGAGGCATGGCCGTCCATATATTTCGTAGTGGAATGAGTCACAATATCCGCTCCCCACTCAAACGGGCGGCAGTTGATCGGAGTAGCGAACGTATTATCTACAATAAACGGAACTCCGTGCGCATGCGCGGCTTTTGCAAACTTTTCAAAATCAAGGACTACCAGCGCCGGATTGGCGATCGACTCGCCGAACACAGCCTTTGTATTGTCCTGAAATGCCGCTTCCAGTTCCTCTTCTGTGCAGTCCGGATCTACAAAAGTCGCATCCACGCCCATCTTCCTGATCGTGTGGGCATAGAGATTATATGTACCTCCATACAGAGCGGACGCACAGACGATATGGTCTCCCTCCTGCGCGATGTTCATCACGGCATAAAAGTTTGCCGCCTGGCCTGACGAAGTCAGCATTGCTGCCACGCCGCCTTCCAGGTCGCAGATCTTCGCCGCCACTGCGTCATTGGTCGGATTCTGGAGACGGGTATAAAAATATCCCGACTCTTCCAGGTCAAAAAGACGCCCCATCTGCTCACTGCTTGTATAGCGGAATGTGGTGCTCTGATAGATCGGAAGCACCCTCGCCTCTCCATTGCCCGGTTCATATCCTGACTGAATACATTTTGTCTCAATCCTGTAGTCACTCATTTTAGCGTCTCCTCCTGTATGTTTATGAATATAGATACTTTTCTTCCAGTTTCTCTACCATTTCTGTATAGAGTGCCCGGCACTCTTCTCTGCGGTTTTCTTCGATCAGTTTTATGCACGGACTCAGATACTCCTGCC
>DXEY01000035.1 GCA_019114745.1 Candidatus Mediterraneibacter colneyensis
CCAGCTCAATTTTAAATGTTGGCAGATATTCGCATTTCATAAAAAAATACATCAATGTTTTTAAATCTCTGACATATGTATATAGACTTACATCATTCATATTAGAGTTATCTCGGAGTGCAATAATAAATTCCTGTACTGTTTCCTTACTCATATCTTTAATATACATATCTGCATCCAGATATTTAAACATTTGTTTCATAGAATCTTTATAATGTTTTATTGTACCATCTCTCAAATTTCTAGCCTTGCAATTAACTAGATATTCCTCACAACCTTGCTCAAAAGTAACGTCATTTTCTACTGCCATTTTGATTTTTTTCATTAGATTTTACTCCTTTCTGCACACAAAAAAAGTTAGACACGTCATAAGCGTTTTGCTTAAAATAACGTGTCTAACTTTTATTTCTCAAAATCTAATGAATCAAACCATCAAGGCTTAGAACTTACCTGCCTTTGCTGCTTCCTCAATGGCAACTGCAACTGCAACTGTCATACCAACCATCGGGTTGTTTCCTGCTCCGATCAGTCCCATCATTTCAACATGGGCCGGTACGGAAGAGGAACCTGCGAACTGTGCGTCTGAGTGCATACGTCCGAGAGTATCTGTCATACCGTAAGAAGCCGGGCCTGCCGCCATGTTATCCGGATGAAGGGTACGTCCTGTACCACCGCCGGATGCAACAGAGAAGTATTTCTTGCCTGCCTCTACGCACTCTTTCTTGTATGTACCTGCTACCGGATGCTGGAAGCGTGTCGGGTTTGTAGAGTTACCTGTGATGGAAACGTCAACGCCCTCTTTCCACATGATCGCAACGCCTTCGCGCACATCGTTTGCGCCATAGCAGTTTACTTTGGAGCGGAGTCCGTCAGAGTAAGCGGTACGGGAAACTTCTTTGAGCTCTCCTGTATAGTAGTCATACTCTGTCTGTACATATGTAAATCCGTTGATCCTGGAAATGATCTTAGCTGCGTCTTTTCCGAGACCGTTCAGGATAACGCGGAGCGGTTTTTTACGAACTTTGTTTGCCTTCTCAGCAATACCGATCGCACCCTCTGCCGCTGCGAAAGACTCGTGTCCTGCCAGGAAGCAGAAGCAGTCTGTTGACTCTTCAAGGAGCATCTTTCCAAGATTTCCATGTCCGAGACCTACTTTACGCTGGTCGGCAACGGATCCCGGAATACAGAATGCCTGAAGTCCCTCTCCGATCGCTGCTGCCGCATCTGCTGCGTTTCTGCAGTCTTTCCTGATCGCGATCGCTGCACCTGTAATATAAGCCCAGCATGCGTTCTCAAAACAGATCGGCTGGATGCCTTTAATCTGGTTGTAAACGTCCAGTCCGGCATCCTTTGTGATCTTCTCAGCTTCCTCTAAAGAAGCGATACCGTAGCTGTTCAAAACTTCATTGATTTTATCAATTCTTCTTTCATATGATTCAAATAAAGCCATTTATATATCCTCCTGATTTATTTACCTTTGTCGAGATTTGCGCTTACTCTTTACGCGGATCGATGATCTTCACAGCATCGTCAACACGGCCGTACTGTCCTTTTGCCTTCTCCCATGCATCGTTCGGAGTATCGCCTTTCTTAACGAAATCTGTGAATTTTCCGAGGTTTACAAACTGATATCCGATGATCTCATCGTTTGCATCAAGAGCGATACCTGTCACGTAACCCTCTGCCATCTCAAGGTAACGAGGACCTTTTGCAAGTGTTCCGTACATCGTACCTACCTGTGAACGGAGGCCTTTTCCAAGGTCTTCCAGGCCGGCGCCGATCGCAAGTCCGTCCTCAGAGAATGCACTCTGTGTTCTTCCGTAAACGATCTGCAGGAACAGTTCTCTCATTGCTGTATTGATTGCATCACAGACAAGGTCTGTGTTAAGCGCTTCTAAGATTGTCTTTCCGGGAAGGATCTCAGATGCCATAGCAGCGGAATGTGTCATTCCGGAGCATCCAAGTGTCTCTACCAGGGCTTCCTGAATGATACCGTCTTTTACATTCAGTGTCAGTTTACATGCTCCCTGCTGAGGTGCACACCAGCCTACGCCGTGTGTAAAACCAGAGATGTCCTTGATCTCTTTTGCCTGTACCCATTTCGCCTCTTCCGGGATTGGAGCCGGTCCGTGATTCGCGCCCTGAGCCACCGGACACATCATTTCTACTTCATGTGAATAAATCATGTTAAAACTCCTTTCAATATGTATGATTTTCTTCGCATATGACGCAGGAAAGCCGCTGCCTGATGCGGATCGTTTTTTCTGCCCCATATATGGTTTATTTTCTCATAATTTCTATAATTCGTCAATCACACACTGACAAATTTTTCACAGAAATAACAGAAACCCGTCTACATCCCGCCATGTGTGAGCACTTCGCGGTTCTTTGCGATATAATCGATCAGGGAGATGATAGTGAGTGCCAGCGCGATCCATACGAGGATCTGTCCGATCAGGTCGAACACACCGCCCAGATCCGCGATCAGCACGATGATCATCGCCATCTGGAACACCGTCTTGAACTTGCCCCAGTAGCTCGCGGCGATCACGATCCCGCTGTCTGACGCGACAAGACGGAATCCGCTGATGATAAACTCTCTTGCAATGATGATGATGACCACAGCCGTATTCAGTTTTCCGGACGGGATCAGACAGATCATGGCGGAGCATACGAGCAGCTTGTCCGCCAGGGGATCCATAAACTTACCGAAATTTGTCACCAGATTGTATTTACGCGCGATCTTTCCGTCCAGCATATCGGTGAGGCTGGCGATCACAAAAAGCGCCAGGGCGATCCACTTATTGGCGTCTCCCCCGACATCCGTGAGCATAAAAAACACAAAAAACGGCACCATGATAACTCTAAGAACAGTCAGTTTGTTTGGTAAATTCATAATAATTCTCCTATCAGATCATAATCTACAGCTCCGGTCACTCTCACTCTCGCGAAATCGCCGGACAACAGTTCCTCATCGGTATTAATAAAGATCAGTCCGTCTACATTTGGTGCGTCCCGGTAAGTCCGTCCCACATATGCATTTTCATCCGCCACTTTTCCTTCGACCATCACCAGCACTTCCCTGCCGATCATGTCCTGGTCGTTGTCAAACGCGATCTCCTGCTGAAGCTCCATCAATTCTTCCTGCCGGTCCAGCTTTGTCTCCTCATCGATCTGATCCGGCATCTCTGCTGCCGGTGTATCTTCCTCCGGAGAATAGGTAAATACACCCAGACGGTCAAACTCCATCTCGTCTACAAATTCCATCAGTTCCTCATGCTGCTCCTGCGTCTCCCCCGGGAATCCGGTGATCAGCGTTGTCCTCAGGCAGATGTCCGGTATCTCCCGCCTCAGCTTCCCGATGATGTCGATCAGTTCCTGTTTGGAAGTCCGGCGTCCCATCCTTCCGAGGATCCTGTCGTTAGCATGCTGGATAGGAAGGTCGAGGTAATGGCAGATTTTCGGTTCCTCCTTCATCACCTGGATCAGTTTATCTGTAATCTCTTCGGGATAGCAGTACAAGATCCGGATCCAGCGGATCCCGCTGATCTGGCACAGCTTTCGGAGCAGCTCGGGCAGAGATTTCTTCCCGTAGAGATCTTTCCCGTACAGGGTCGTTTCCTGCGCTACAAGGATCAGCTCTTTCACGCCCTGGGCGGCAAGTTCGCCCGCCTCACGGATCAGGCGCTCCATCGGAACGCTCCGGAAATTCCCGCGGATCTTCGGTATGATGCAGTACGTGCAGTGTTTGTCGCACCCCTCTGCGATCTTGAGATATGCAAAATGCCCTCCTGTCGTTACCAGCCTCTTTGTGTCCGGCAGCGGAAGCGCGTCCAGGTCGGAGAGGATAACCTCATGTTCTCCTTTAAGCGCCGCGTCCACGGCATCCAGGATCTTATCGTAAGCCGTCGTCCCGAGCACCTCGTCCACCTCCGGGATCTCGTCCATGATCTCCTGGCGGTAGCGCTGCGCGAGACATCCTGCCACGATCAGCGCTTTTGCGCTTCCACTCTTTTTATATTCTGCCATCTCAAGGATGTTCTCGATACTTTCTTCTTTTGCGTCATGGATGAAACAGCAGGTGTTGATCACGATCACATCAGCCTGTGTCTCATCGTCCGTCATCTCATATCCTCTGGATGCGAGGAGCCCGAGCATCACTTCCGTATCCGCCAGATTCTTGTCGCATCCAAGAGAGATAAACAGTATCTTCATAATCAGTAACCTCCGGTTATTTTCTGTCTGTCGCCAGGGTCTCGGGCAAGCCCGGACTTTGGCTCGTCGCCATCACAAAAAAGGCAGATACCTCTTGTGCATCTGCCCTGTCTGAATCTATTCCTCTTCCCCGGCATTCTCAGCCGCAATCTTCAGTTTTCCCTGATTCAGCTCGTCGATCGCAATTGAGAGAGGTTTCTCTCCTTCCTTTGCATCCACAAGCGGAAGATCGCCCGCGATGAGTTGTCTTGCCCTCTTGGATGTCGCCATCACAATGGAATACCGGCTGTTGACAACCTTTGTGTCGCCCTCCTCGACATCCTTGTTTACTACCTTCATTAAGTCCGTATAAGACGGGTGCAGCATAATCACTCTTCTCCTTTCAATCGTTCCAAATCTTCTCTTATCTCTTCTATAAATTCCCTGTTTCGGGAAGATCTTAAGTGCTCTCCCTGGATGACGGCATGCATCTGTCTGACGCATTCATCCAGATCGTCATTGACGATCAGATAATCGTAGTTTTCCATTCCCTGAGCCTCTTCACAGGCACGTTTCATTCTGGATTCGATCACATCCATCGTCTCGGTACCCCTGCCGACCAGCCGTCTCTTCAGCTCGTCTGCCCCGGGCGGAGTGACAAACAGGAGTAAGGTGTCGGGAAACAGCTTCTTCACGTTCAGCGCCCCCTGGATCTCGATCTCGAGGATCACATCCCTTCCTTCCTCCATCATCTTCTCCACATATTCCCGCGGAGTGCCATAGTAGTTTTCCACGTACTTAGCATACTCTATCAGTTCGCCTTTGGCAATCATTTTTTCAAAATCATCTTTCGACACGAAAAAATATTCCCTGCCATCCATCTCACCCTCACGAGGCGCCCGCGTCGTCGCTGAGATCGACAGGGCGTATGTCTGAGGATACCGTGTCAGGAGTTCCTTCATCAGCGTTCCTTTGCCGGAACCGGAAAAGCCTGAAACAACGATCAATATACCTTTTTCTTTCATACTCATTCCCTTTCAAACAACAGCTACTCTATGTTCTGAATCTGTTCCCTGATCTTCTCGATCTCCGTTTTCAGGCTGATCGCGTGATTCGAGGTTTCAAGGTCGTTCGCTTTTGAGAGGATCGTGTTTGCTTCCCGGTTCATCTCCTGTGCGATGAAGTCCAGTTTTCTTCCGATCTCATCCTTTTCTTCGAGCGTATCCCGCATATGCCGGATATGGCTCTTGAGCCTGACGACCTCCTCATCCGTACAGATCTTATCCGCAAAGAGGATCACTTCTGCTGCGATCCTGCTCTCTTCGATCTGGGTATCCGCCAGGAGTTCTTTCATCTTATCCTCCAGCTTTGCCCGGTACTCTGCGATGATCTGCGGGGAACGCTCCTCGATATATACGATCTCTTTGCTCAGGTTGTCCAGCTTTGACAGGATATCCTGCTTCAGGTTCCTGCCCTCCGTCTGCCTCGTCTCGACAAACTGGGCGAAAGCTCCTTCAAGAGCTTCTTTCAGGCCGTTCCAGAGTTCTTCCTCATCCTCGGTCTGTTCCTCCATCGTGAAGACTTCCGGGTAGCGTGAAAGTACAGACACCCGCACATCGTTCTCCAGACCGAACGTTTCCGACATCTGATTCAGATACCGGAGATACTCTGCCGCCAGCGCCTCGTTATATTTTACGGACACCTGAGTCTGGGACAGATCTTCATAACTGATAAAAATGTCTACCTTCCCCCGGTTGGCATAAGATTTCAGAAGCCCACGTATGGAAGTCTCAAAAAAATTCAGTTTCTTCGGCATACGGATATTCACATCAAGGTAACGGTGGTTTACACTCTTTAACTCTACGGTGAACTTTCTGGAATCTTTCTGGATCTCGCACCGTCCGAATCCGGTCATACTCTTTATCATAGCGCATCATCCTCTGTACTTTGTTAATATCTGATTTATTATACCCTCAGAAACTGAAATGGTCAACACTTTATCTGTACGCCGGGGCTTTTTTGAAAGCACAAATTGTGTTATACTCACACTTGGTACCGGCGCGTCCAAAAAGACACAGCTTTCCTGCGCTCCGGTACGATCACCATCAGAAACGGGGTATGAATATGGCTTTTGACGGAATCGTCGTGGCAAATCTTGTCCACGAGTTCAGAAATACACTTTTAAACGGGCGCATCGCAAAGATCGCCCAGCCGGAGAATGACGAGCTGCTCCTGACAGTCAAGGCGCCGGAAGGCCAGAGGCGCCTCCTGATCAGCGCGAACGCGTCTCTTCCGCTCATCTATCTCACAGACACAAACAAACCGGGGCCCATCACTGCTCCTAACTTCTGTATGCTTCTGCGCAAGCATATCGGTGGGGGACGTATCGTGGATATCCGGCAGCCGAAACTGGAACGGATCATCTGCTTTACGGTAGAGCATCTCGACGAAATGGGCGACCTGTGCCGGAAGGAGCTGATCGTGGAGATCATGGGAAAACACAGCAACATCATTTTCTGTACGGAACAGGGAATGATCCTGGACAGCATCAAACACGTATCCGCGCAGATGAGCTCCGTGCGGGAAGTCCTGCCCGGCAGGGAGTATTTTATCCCTGACACGATGCACAAAGCGGATCCACTGACTGTCTCTGCCGGGGAGTTTGCCGGGCTTTTATCGGAAAAGCCTGTGCCGATATCAAAAGCGCTCTACACCAGCTTTACCGGGATAAGCCCGGTTACTGCAGAAGAAATCTGCTGCCTTGCGGGGATTGATTCATCCCTCCCCGCAAAGGAATACTCCGATGACATCCTCCTCCATCTGTATACACAGTTCGGAATTTATTTTTCATCTGTAAAGGAAGAGCGTTTTTCTCCCGCCATTTATTATGAAGGAAAAGAGCCGAAAGAATTTTCCTCCCTGCCGCTGAGCCATCTCTCAAACTATACATGCGAAGAGCACACTTCCATATCGGCTGTGCTGGCAGCCTACTATTCCAAAAGGAACCAGCTCACCCGCATCCGGCAGAAGTCTGCGGATCTCAGACATATCGTGCAGACGGCGCTGGAACGCAACTGTAAAAAGTACGATCT
>DXEY01000036.1 GCA_019114745.1 Candidatus Mediterraneibacter colneyensis
TGCGATCGATAAGGAAAGATATTTGGAAGAGATCGAGGACAGCATCCGTACGATCGGAGTCCTCACCAGCGGCGGCGATGCGCCGGGCATGAATGCGGCAATCCGTGCGGTTGTCCGTACAGCGCTCTCAAAAGGACTGAAAGTGCGCGGCATCAGAAGAGGATACCACGGGCTTCTCAGGGAAGAGATCATCGACCTGTCAGCGCGTGACGTATCTGATACGATCCAGCGCGGCGGTACATTCCTTCAGACTGCGCGCTGTAAATCAATGCGTACAGAGGAAGGCCAGCAGAAAGCAGCAGCGATCTGCAAGAAATACGGCATCGACGGTCTCGTTGTTATCGGCGGAGACGGTTCCTTTGCAGGAGCCCAGAAGCTGGCGAACCTTGGTGTAAACACCATAGGAATACCGGGAACGATCGATCTTGATATCGCGTGTACAGATTACACGATCGGATTCGATACCGCAGTGAATACTGCCATGGAAGCCATTGATAAAGTGCGCGATACATCTACTTCCCACGAGCGCTGCAGCATCATCGAGGTTATGGGCCGTGATGCGGGGTATCTGGCTCTGTGGTGCGGTATCGCCAACGGCGCGGAGCGTATCCTGATGCCGGAGGAGCACGATTACAATGAGCAGGAGATCATTGATGATATCATGGCGAACAAGAAGCGCGGCAAGAAGAATTATATCATCATCAACGCCGAGGGTATCGGCGACTCCATCAATATGGCAAAGAGGATTGAAGAGGCGACAGGAATCGAGACAAGAGCGACGATCCTGGGACACATGCAGCGCGGCGGAAGCCCGACATGTAAAGACAGGGTATATGCTTCGATCATGGGATCTATGGCGGTGGATCTGCTCTGCCAGGGCAAGACAAACCGCGTGGTAGGTTACAAAGACGGAAAATACGTTGACTTTGATATCGAAGAAGCGCTGGCAATGAAGAAGTCTATTTCTGACTATCAGTACAATGTAGCTAAGACGCTGGCACTTTAATATAGTAAGAAACTTAAGAAACGGAGAGATCATAAGGTGAGTACGGAGAGCAGGAACAGGGCGCCGGTAGGTGTGTTTGATTCCGGAGTAGGCGGCCTGACGGTGGCGAGAGAGATCGCGCGCCAGCTTCCAAATGAAAATATTGTATATTTTGGCGATACTGCCCGTGTTCCGTACGGCAGCAAGTCACAGAACACGATCATCCGCTTCTCAGAGCAGATCATCCGTTTCTTAAAAACAAAAGATGTTAAGGCAATCGTTATAGCGTGCAATACGGCAAGTGCCCTTGCCCTGGATGCTGTGAGGGATGAATTTGACGTTCCGGTCATGGGCGTGGTCATCCCCGGCGCAAGAGCCGCTGTGGAAGCGACCAGAAACCGGAAGGTAGGGGTCGTAGGTACGGACGCTACGGTACAGAGCGGTATGTACACAAAAGTGATACAGCAGATGGCGCCGGATGTTACAGTTGTGGAAAAGGCGTGCCCGCTTTTTGTGCCTCTGGTGGAAGAAGGATTTAAGGATCATGCAGTTACCCGGGAAGTGATCGAGTATTATCTGGAGTCCATGCGCAGTTCGGATATCGACGCCATGATACTCGGGTGTACGCATTATCCCCTTATCCGGTCAAAGATCAGGGAATATCTGGGGGAGAAGATCCAGATCGTCAACCCGGCATACGAGACTGCCATGGACCTGAAGAAACTGCTCTGTGACCGGAAAATGGAGAATGACGGCAGCACCGGAGACCACAGCAGGTATTCGTTCTATGTCAGCGATGCTGCGGAGAAGTTCCGCAGGTTTGCAAATACGGTCATGCCGTTTGATGTACCCACAACCAATGTAGTGAATATAGAAGAGTATTGATGAAAATGACAAAAGACGTATTAGTCAGCATATCAGGAAAACATATAGATATTATGGATGATCCGTTACAGGGATACGAGCGGGGAGATGACGCCATCGAGGTCGTGACTCCCGCCAGCTATTACTGTAAGAACGGGAAGCATTATATCATCTACGATGAGGTGCTCGAGGGGATGGCAGGCACGATCAAAAACAAGATCAAGATCACCGGAACCGACAGTATCGAGATCATGAAGAGCGGGGCTTCCAGTTCTCATATGATCTTTGAGAGGAACCGGAAGAACCAGACCTATTACCGGACGCCTTACGGTCAGATGCTGATCGGCGTAAATACAAAGAATATGGAAGTCAGTGTGGATGATGACAGGATCAATGTGGAGCTGGATTATGAGCTCGACGTCAATCATGAACCGCTGGCGGACTGTAAGATCAGGATGGACATTATGTCCAAAGAAAACCCGGATTTTACGGTGCTGAGCTGAAAAAATATTAAATTGGGGACGTAGTAAAATCCGATTTTACTACGTCCCCGATTTGATTATTTATTCCGACCGAAAAATCTTCTCTTTTTCTTCTGCGGCTGTTCGATGGAACCGCCTCTTACGCTCTTGATGCCGGTTATGTACAGGCCGCTTACGACCGCCTTGATCTCCTTCTTTACCGGGATCACTTCAAATACTTTGCTGTCGCACATCAGTGTCGTGATCTTCGGTCCGATCTTTGCTTTTACGACCGGAACTTTCGTACGCCTTAAATACTTCGGCGTGTTTTCAACGACTACTGACGGAAGCCCTGCCTCCCTTAGCTTCATTCTCTTTTTATCAATGACAAGCATGCTGAGTGTCTGCGCTACGGCGTCCATCTGCTCCTGCTGTTCCGCCTGCCTCTTTTCTGCTCTCTTCCCGAAGAAATAGAGTGCGATGCACGCTGCGATCAGGACGACCAGGATTACGATCAGCACAATAGTTACTGGACTCACGATATAATACCCTCCTAAATGTTACACTTTTCTGCTTTTTCGCTTTTAGTATTTTACCATTGTTTTCTGGTGAGCGCAAGATAATAAGTATATTTTAGGGTTTACTTTTAGCGGGGGGAACGAGTATACTGTTATGGAAAAGGAGTTTTACTATGGCAGAAACAATTTGGAACGGAGTGGTGATCGTCTATGATTTTATCATGGACAACATCGGCATTATTAACGTCCTCTTTGCACTGATCATTGTGTTTTTCCAGAGGAGATCTCCGCAGACGGTATGGACATGGCTGCTTCTGCTGTATTTTATACCAATACTGGGATTCATCCTTTACCTGGTGATCGGGCAGGATTTCCATAAGAGCAGGATGTTTAAGGCGAAAGAGATCGAAGGGGAGCTCAAATATGCCGTCAGACGGCAGGAAGAGACGATCTACCGCAAGCAGCTCAGGCTTGCAAATCCTGAGATGTCACGTTTTAAGGATCTGATCTTATATAATCTGGAAGCCGGCGAAGCGGTGCTGACAGACAACAACGACATACGGATCTACACGGACGGCAAGGCGAAGTTCCGCGCCCTGATCGAGGAGATGCGCCAGGCGGAGCGGTACATCCATGTGCAGTATTATATTATAAGAAATGACGAACTCTGGCAGGAGATCGAGAAAGTCCTTATCGAAAAAGCGAGAGAGGGAGTGGAAGTCCGCGTCCTGTTTGACAGCATGGGATGCCGGACGATGAAGAACAGGGACTGGGAACGCCTTGAGCGGGAGGGGATCCAGGTCGCTGAATTTTTCCCTGCCCTGCTCGGGAAGCTGCAGCTCCGCGTGAACTACCGCAATCACAGAAAGATCGTGGTCATCGACGGCAGGATCGGTTTTGTGGGTGGTTTTAACGTGGGAAGGGAATACCTTGGCAGAGATAAAAAGTTCGGCTACTGGCGGGATACCCATCTGTGTATCGAAGGGGCGGCGGTGACCTCCCTGGCGGTGAGATTCGTGCTGGACTGGAACTATGCGGCGAAGGAGAATCTGTTCCTGCAGGATACTCTCTTTGAGATCCCGCAGTACACAAGACACGGGAGAGATCCGGTGCAGATCATATCCAGCGGGCCCGACTCCCAGATCAAGACGATCCATGATAATTATCTGCGCCTGATCCACAGCGCGAAAGACCACGTCTACATCCAGACGCCGTACTTTATACCGGACGAGTCAATTTTTGACGCTCTGAAGATCGCAAGCCGCTCGGGCATCGACGTGCGCATTATGGTGCCGTGCAAGCCGGATCATCCGTTTGTCTACTGGGCGACCTATTCCTACCTTGGGGATATGGTGGCCGCCGGAGCGAAGTGTTATGTATACAATAACGGATTCCTGCATGCGAAGACGCTGACCGTGGACGGCATGGTGGCGTGTGTGGGAACCGCAAATATGGATATCCGCAGTTTCGGGCTCAACTTTGAAGTAAACGCTGTGATCTACAGCGAGAGAACCGTGCAGAAACTGGAGCGCGCATTTGAGAATGATATGACTCAGTGTACGCATGTGACGAGAAAGGTATACGATGAGAGAAGTCTCGTCATTAAGGCAAAAGAACAGTTTTCCAGGCTGTTATCTCCTCTTTTATAGGAGCAGCCCGGCTGATAAAAACACAAGATATGGAAAAGGAGAAAGAATATGAAAAAGAAACTGATCAGCGTAATGCTCGCCGCAGCATTAGCAGGAACACTTGCGGGATGCAGCGGAGAGCTCTCAAACGAATATGTCACTGTGACGCAGTATAAGGGGCTGGAAGTACCGCAGCCCGCTCAGACAGAAGTGACGGACGACCAGGTAGAGCAGACCATCGAGAGCAATCTGGCTGTTTATGCCGGAAGAGAGGCTGTGACAGACAGGCCGGCTCAGACAGGTGACATCGTGAATATCGATTATACAGGGTATCTTGACGGCGAGGCGTTTGACGGCGGATCGGAAGAGGGCGCTGAACTTGAACTGGGAAGCGGCTCGTTTATCGGGGCAACAGAGGATTATGCCGGATTCGAGGAGCAGATCGAAGGACACACCCCCGGGGAAGAGTTTGATATCCAGGTACAGTTCCCTGATCCGTACACAATGAATCCGGACATGTCCGGCGCTGTGGCGGATTTCCATATCGTGCTGAACTCTATCGAGGTGGAGACGGTGCCTGAACTGACAGACGAGTGGGTTCAGGAAAACAGCGAGGACTCTGACACAGTTGACGAATACAGGGAAGAGATCCGCGCACAGCTTGAAGAGACGAATGAAGCGTCGATCCGCTCAGAACTGTCCGCATCTGTGCAGAACGCGCTGCTTGAGAAGATCGAGGTAAAAGAATATCCGGAAGATGTGGTGGACGAACAGATCGAGGAGCTGACCGCGACATGGACGCAGATGGCTGAGATGTACGGCATGGAATTTACGGATTTCCTGACGACTTATATGCAGACTACAGAAGAGCAGTTCAATGAGGATGTAAAGACAGCCGCGCAGAATACAGCCGCGTTTGACGAGGCGGTGAAGCTGATCGCAGAGAAACAGAACCTGGAGCCGACGGAAGAAGAATACGAAGAGAAGATCGCCGAGTACGCCCAGGAGGCGGGAACCGACGATGTGGAGGCGTATAAAGAGGAAGTGGGGGAAGACCGTCTGAAGACGGTGATCCTGAGAGAAGTTGTCACAGACTATCTGGTGGATGAATGCATCCAGGTGGAGCAGACCGACAGCAGCGCAGAATAAAAAGAATCAGGAACAAATATAAAATTAAAAATAAATAAGGAGGGATCACGATGAAAATGGAGAATGAAAGGCTCTGTGTGGAGATCTCAGAGTCGGGCGCGGAAGTGACGAGGATCTTTGACAAGGAGAAGGGAAACGACGTCCTGTGGGATGCAGATCCGGCTTACTGGAAAAGACACTCCCCGGTGCTCTTCCCGAATGTGGGAAAGACATGGCACAATACCGTGCAGATCGGCGGAGTCCAGTATCCTACGTCCCAGCACGGCTTCGCGAGGGACTGCCAGTTTAAGTGTATCTGTGAAAAGGAGGGCACGGCGTCATTTCTCCTGACCTCAAGTGAGGAGACGAAAGAAGTGTATCCCTTCGACTTTGAACTGGTCATTACCTATACGCTGAAGGAGAATACCCTGAGGGTAGAGTGGGAAGTACGCAATCCGGGTGAGGAAGAGATGTGCTTTACGATCGGGGGGCATCCGGCGTTCCGCTTTGCACGGAAGGATGAGAAAAAAACAGATTATCTGCTGAGATTTCCGGGAAAAGAATCGCTGGAGTATATCCTGATCGATCCGGCTGAAGCGGCGGCGGATCCTGAGAAGGTATATACGCTTCCTCTGGAAAACGAGTGCTGCCGGCTGACAGAAGAGCTGTTTGTCAACGACGCCCTGATCTTTGACCACGGGCAGATCGAAGAAGTGGTGATCTGCAGGAAAGACGGCACTCCTTATGTGCGGATGGAATGCGAAGGATTTCCGAATTTCGGTATCTGGTCTGTAAAAGACGCGCCTTTCGTATGCCTGGAGCCCTGGATGGGAAGATGCGATGATGTGGGATTTGCAGGTGAACTTTCAGAAAAGCCGAATGTGAATAAGGTAAAGCCGGGCGGAGAGTTCCGCAAAGGCTATACAGTGATCGTGGAATAGCCCCGGACTTTGGCTCGTCGCCATCGCAAAAAACAGAGACTGACACATTGTGTGTCGGTCTCTGTTTTGCTTTCGGTGATCATGTCATCAGAAAATTAAGTGATCCGGGCGGATTGTCCGTCCCCTTTTCTACAAGGGAGACAAGCCCGGCAATCGTCTCTTCGATCTCTTCCCGGGACGAGGGTACGACCGTGTTGTCCATCTTTACTGTCAGTACGATCAGCACGATCTCGGCAAGCGCTTCCGGCTTAGAGAAATGGATCTCACCTGTATCGATCCCCTGCCGGATGATCTCGGCAAGGACAGGTTTGAACTCGCTGATCAGGTGGTTCATATATTTCTGGTGGAGCAGAGCCTTCTCAGCGGCTCCGACTTCTGATTCTTCACCTGAACGCAGGTATTCTGTGGAGGAATTTCTGCAGGCCTGGAATATCATCGCCATCCGCGTAAAGGGAGGAATGTCTGTCTGGGATGAGAGATTTTTAGCCGTAGACAGTGGCTTTTCGTAATTTCTTTCCACCAGAGCCTCCAGTATGGCATCTTTAGAAGGAAAGTAGTAGTAGATGCTTCCCTTTCCGATGCCCGCAGTCTGTGCGATCTCGCTGACAGAGATCGTTTTCAGCCGCCTGTTTTCAAGAAGATTCTGCAAAGCGTCAAGTATCAGGTCGTATTTCTTCTTTTGTCCCGGCATAGTATCCGCCTTCCCCGTAATTGTAATTTGCAGTCCGTTCCGGATGTCTGCTCAGATTAAATCGTTACAACTCAGTATAGCACATCCCTCCGAAAAGAACCAGCGGGAAAACGCACAAAAAAACTGTGGGAAAAGAGGAGGATTTTGAGCGGAACAGATGTTGACCGACAGTCGAAAAAATGATACTCTAACAGAAAAGATAACATGACCAACGGTCGAAAAATGACTGTTCCGGTCGAGAAGGAGGATACTATGACCTACGCAGATATGTTTGCAAAAGTAAAAGGGATGCTGATGGGAGCAGATGTGAGCGATATTCACGAACACCTGGCTTATCAGTTTAATATCACAGGAGAAGCGGAAGGTATTTTCTATGCTGAGGTAAAGGATGGTCAGCTCTATGTGGAGCCCTATGAATATTTTGACCGCGACGCGATGTTTACCTGCACTGCGGAGACCCTGTTTAAGATCGCGGAGGGAAAGACGGATCCGATCCTTGCCGTTACGCTCGGAAGGCTTAAGGTAGAAGGGAATATCGAGAAAGCGCTGAAACTGAAAGACCTGATCAACAGCAAGAAGCAGAAAACAAAGAAGTAACAGGAGTGGGTGTCAGAGTAAAAGCAGGTGAATGACAGATGGGAAAGATATTAAAAGGCGCCGCGGCTGTCCTTGGACTGCTGACAGCAGCCGAAGCGGGCGGCACGGCATATTTCTACAGAAGGACGATGAAACGTTATAACGCCAGGACGGAGCGAACGATCAAAATGTCCGGCGTGGAATGGGAGAAATATTACCCGATGATGCATGAGAGGCGTGACTGGATGATGGAACAGCCGCACGAAGATGTGTGGATCACGTCTCATGACGGGCTGAAGCTCCACGGTACTTATTTCAAAGGAGAAGAGGGGACAAAAGCCGTGATCTGTTTCCACGGATACACGAGCAAAGGGCTGGATGATTACAGCAGTCTCTCTCAGTATTACCTGAAACACGGCTTCCGTCTGCTGCTTATCGACGAGCGGGCGCACGGCGAGAGCGAGGGAACATACATCGGGTTCGGGACAATGGACCGGCTCGACGGGATGAAATGGATCGAATGGATGACTGACAAGATCGGGGAGGACGCACAGATCCTGCTCCATGGAAATTCCATGGGAGGAGCGACGGTCTGCATGATGAGCGGTCTGAAACTGCCTCCGCAGGTCAAAGGGATCGTCTCTGACTGCGCGTTTACATCAGCGAAAGACGTGTTTACCCATGTGCTTCACAGCATGTATCACCTTCCGGCATTCCCGATGATCCAGATCGCGGACAAACTGAATAAGAGAAATGCGGGCTATGGACTGGATGAGTGTAACGCTGCCCGGGAAGTGAGAAAAGCAAAAGTGCCGTTTTTATTTATCCACGGGGAAAAGGACGTATTCGTCCCGTGCCGGATGTGCGGCGAGATCTATGAAAACTGTGCGTCGCCAAAGACAAAACTGATCGTAAAAGATGCAGGGCACGGCGAGAGTTACTACAAGGACACGGAGGCCTACGAGGGGGCTTTGGATTCATTTATCGGAGGGATTATGAAATGATGAGAACGAGAAAAGGCCACAAGGTATACCCGCTTACGGTAGCGCAGAAATTCCATATGTACTATGCGCCGCATTGTCCGAGCATGGCGGTCCTTAATATCGGGACGAGCCTGACCATCGAGGTGGATCTCGACTGGGAGCAGCTACGGAAATCGATCAATGAGGCGTATGCGAGAAGCGAGGGGATGCGCGTCCGCTTTGCAAAGGATAAAGACGGGACATGGTATCAGTATGTGACAGATCCGGAAGAGAAAGAGATCGAATTTGTCGACTTTTCCAATGTCACGGAAGAAGAGGCGCAGGCGCAGATGCAGAAGTGGACGACCGTTCCGTTCCGGATGTTTGACGCCCCGCTGACCCGGGTCGTGATGATCAGGATGCCGGACGGTTTTAACGGCGTATATTTTCTCGGAAATCATATGATCGTGGACGCCCAGTCACTGATCTGTTTTCTCAAAGACATCATCGAGCTGTACTGCAATGCGAAATATGAGGGCGTGCCGTACCCGAAAGATATGTCGTCCTATATCGAACAGCTCGAGCGCGACTTTGCATATGAAGCGGGGAGCAAAGCGCAGATAAGAGACGCCAGGTTTTTTGAACAGGAGATCGCCAGAGGAGAGCCCATCTACAACGATCTCCACGGAACGGAAAAACTGGAGTCCACGCGGGAAATGTTTAAGAATCCGAAGCTCAGATCTTCCTTCTGTGTGACGGACGATACGACATCTGCGCTGGATATTTTCCATCTGGAGGCAGAGCCGACGAAACGGCTTATGGATTTCTGTGAAAAATATCATGTCTCCCTTGCGTGCCTCCTCCTTATGGGGCTGCGCACATACTATCAGAAGATGAACGGCTTTGAAGATGTGTCGCTCACCACGACGATCGCGAGACGAGCGACGCTCAAAGAAAAGAAATCCGGCGGGACAAGGATCCATTCCTTCCCGTTCCGCACGATATTTTCTGAAGATATGAAGTTTATCGACGGAGTGTATGCGATCCGGGACAAGCAGAACGAGTACTTCCGACATGCCAGTTATGACCCGACCGCATACTTTGCATACAGGGCGAAAATGTATCCCCAGCCCCAGGCAGGTCTGGGATATGAGCCCATCTCCCTGACCTACCAGCCGTTGACACTGAAGGAGAAAGGGCTGGATCAGCTCGGCGATATCCGGTACAAAACGAAGTGGTATCCCAACGGCATCTGTCCTCAGGGAATGTATCTCACCGTGATGCACCGCCCGGAAGACAACGGCCTTGACTTTAATTTCGAGCATCAGATCAAGGCAGTGTCAAAAGAGGAGCTGGAGTACCTCTATTATTATCTCTGCAAGATCATGTTTAAAGGGGCGGAAAATCCGGAGCTGACCATCGGTGAAGTAATGAAGCTTGTCTGAACCCCGTCCGATGGCGGACCTGTACGGGAATGAGACTGAGAAAGTAAATGTTGAGAAGATAAGGAGAGAATACCATGTTTGAAAAACTTGTAACGATCATCTGCAACTATGTGGAGGTGGAGCCGGAGAACATCCACCCGGAATCACGCTTTATGGAGGATCTTGGATTTACCTCGTTTGATTTTATGAGCATGCTCGGAGAGATCGAGGACGAATTTGATGTGGAAGTAGAACAGACGGAGGTTGCCGACATCCGTACCGTCCAGGAAGCAGTTGATTATCTTGAAAAATTGAAAGGAATGTGAAACGATGCTCTGCAGTACAGTCCGTCAGATCCTGACAAATACGGAGAAAAAATACGGTCCCGAAGACGCGGTGCGCTATAAGACCGGTAAAAATGAGATCGAAGCGAAAACTTATACCCAGTTAAAGGAAGACAGCGAGAGTTTTTCCAACGTATTGAAAAACCTCGGCGAACAGGGAAGCCATATCTCTGTCATTGGCGCGACCTCCTATGCGTGGCTCACGGCATATTTCGGAACGGTCAACAGCGGCAGCGTAGTCGTGCCGCTGGATGTGAACCTGCCGGCAGAAGATGTATGCGACCTGATCGCGCGGTCGGATTCCACCGTACTCGTCTATGACGAGGTGAGAAAAGATGTGGCTGCCATCGTAAAAGACCGGTGCCCGCAGCTCAAATACCTGATATCCATGCAGCAGGAAGAGCACAGCGATAATGTTTATTCCTACCGGAAGCTGCTCGAAGAATACAGAGGCGGATTTGACTATGAACCCGACCCGGATCAGCTCTGTACGATCATGTTCACCTCAGGCACAACGGGGAAGAGTAAAGGAGTCATGCTCACCCACAGAAATGTGGCGGAAAATGCCACATGCCTGGATATGAAGATCCCGGAACGGATCGTCATCATGACCGTACTCCCGATCCATCACGCATACTGTCTGAGTATGGACATTTTAAAAGGGGTGTCGCTGGCAGCAGTGATCTGTATCAACGACTCTCTGATCCGGGTGGCGAAGAACATTAAGCTCTTTAAGCCGGAAATGATCCTCATGGTGCCGCTGATGATCGAGACAATGGCAAAGAAGCTGGAGGAGGCATCCCTTCTCCCGGCGAAGATCGTAAAAAGCCAGGTATTCGGAAAACAGTTCCATACCATCTGCAGCGGAGGGGCATACCTGGATCCGAAATATATTGAACTGTTCCGGAAATATGATATCACCATACAGCAGGGATACGGCATGACCGAGTGCTCCCCGGTCATCAGCATTTCCCAGAGGTGGAATATCCGAAACGATGCGGTCGGACAGCTGGTGCCAAACTGCGAGGCAAAGACTGTGGACGGCGAACTCTGGGTCAGAGGGAGCAGCGTTATGCAGGGATATTACAAGATGCCGGAAGAGACGGCGGAGACGCTCGAAGACGGCTGGCTCAAGACCGGGGATCTGGGGTATGTGGACGAGGACGGCTTCGTCTATCTGACCGGGCGCAAGAAGAATCTGATCATTACGAAGAACGGGGAGAATGTCTCGCCGGAAGAACTGGAAAACGCCCTTGCTTCTGACCGTCTCGTGGGCGAGGTGCTCGTGCGGGAGAAAGGCGGTGTGATCGAGGCGGAGATCTACCCGGATCCGGATTACGTGAAAAAGAAGCGGATCAAAGATGTACAGGCTGCGCTTCAGGATGTAATCGACAGGTATAATAAGACCGCGGCGCCGCACAAAAAGATATACAGCCTGATCGTCCGGGATACAGAATTTGAGAAAACGACGACAAGGAAGATCAGGAGGTTTTGAGACTTGACGGATTCCCCGTGTGCCTGATAATATAAGAAAAATGTAGAATGCGGGAGGATCAGGATGCTGCTTACGATCGATGTGGGAAACACCAATATCACAATGGGAGTGTTCAAAGAGAAATTTCTGCAGGGAATGTTCCGTATGACAACGAAACGTCCGAGAACTTCGGATGAATACGGGATGACGATCTGCGGCATACTGGAACACAGGGCCATTGATCCGGAGAAGATCAGAGCAGTTATCATTGCATCGGTCGTGCCTGATATCATGCATTCCCTGACAAGCGGGATCATTAAGTATCTGCATACCACTCCTCTGATCGTCTCAGAAAAAACAGATACAGGCATCCGCGTGATCACAGAAAACCCGTCCAGAACCGGTCCTGACCGGATCGTAAATGCGGCGGCAGGTTATGAACTCGCAAAAGGTCCGGCTGTTGTCATAGATTTCGGTACTGCGACGACATATGATCTGATCGGTCCCGACGGGACGCTGGAGGCGTGTATTATCGCTCCGGGTATTGAGACTGCCGGTCGTTCCCTCTGGGGCGGGGCGGCAATGCTGCCGGCCATACAGATACAGAAACCGGAGTCTGTACTGGCGCGCGATACTGTTGCGGGTATGCAGGGTGGACTTGTGTTTGGTGCGATCGGACAGACGGAGTATATCGTAAAGCGGTTGAAAGAGGAATCAGGATATACAGACGCCTATGTGATCGCGACAGGAGGGCTTGGAAGGATCATCGCTGACGAGACGGAGTGTATTGATCTGTATGATCCTCAGCTTACGCTGAACGGCCTGAGGCTGATCTACGACAGGATAAAGGGGAAGAAACGAAAAGAGCTATGAAACCTTTGAAGATAGGCAATGTACAACTGGAAAACCGATATATCTTAGGACCCATGGCAGGTGTGACCGACCTGCCATTTCGTCTGCTCTGCCGTGAGCAGGGGGCAGGTCTTCTCTGTATGGAGATGGTGAGCGCAAAGGCGATCTACTATAATAACAGAAATACCGAGAGCCTGCTGGAGATCCATCCGGATGAAAAGCCGGTGTCCCTCCAGCTCTTCGGGTCGGATCCGAAGATCATGAGCGAGATGGCAAAAAGGATCGAGGAGCGTCCGTTCGCCATCCTCGATATCAACATGGGGTGTCCCGTTCCTAAAGTAGTAAAAAACGGCGAGGGTTCCGCACTCATGAAAGAGCCGAAGCTGGTCTGCGAGATCGTCAGCGCTGTGGTAAAAGCCATCGAAAAACCGGTGACGGTCAAGATCCGAAAAGGCTTTGACGATGACCATGTAAATGCTGTGGAGATCGCCCGTATCATTGAAGAGGCGGGAGCTTCGGCTGTGGCGGTACACGGCAGGACAAGGGAACAGTATTACAGCGGTCAGGCGGACTGGGATATCATACGCCAGGTAAAAGAGGCGGTATCCATCCCTGTTATCGGGAACGGAGATGTGACGTCCCCTCAGAAGGCGGATGAGCTGGTGCGTCAGACCGGGTGCGACGGCGTCATGATCGCCCGGGGCGCTCAGGGGAATCCGTGGATCTTCTCCGAAATGACGGCGTGGGAAGAGACGGGGGAACTGCCGCCAAGGCCGGATAAGGAGGAAGTGCGCCGCATGATCCTGAGACATGCACGGCTCCAGCTCGAATATAAAGGCGGATTCTCAGGGATCCGGGAGATGAGAAAACATGTGGCGTGGTACACGAAAGGGCTTAAGGGTGCAGCCCGTCTGAGGGAGAAAGTGAATCAGGTGGAGAGCCTTGAAGAACTTGAAAATCTCTTGACATTGCTATAGAGTTTGGTTATAATATTGAAATTGCGAAATAGACTTAAATGACAGGATGCAGGACATGCGTTCCTGCAGAAGATTGCTCAAATATAGAAAGAAAATCGAAAGAAGCAGAAAGGAAGCGTAACCAATGGCAGAGGCAAAGAAAAGACTACTTACTTATGCCGGATTAAAGGCACTTGAGGATGAACTTGAGAATCTTAAAGTGGTGAAGAGAAAAGAAGTGGCAGAGAAGATCAAAGAAGCGAGGGAGCAGGGCGACCTCTCTGAGAACGCCGAATATGATGCCGCAAAGGATGAGCAGAGAGATATCGAGGCGCGTATCGAGGAACTGGAAGGCATCCTGAAAAATGCCGAGGTTGTCGTGGAAGACGAAGTTGACTTTGACAAGATCAATGTGGGCTGCACCGTAAAGGTATATGACGTCACATATGACGAGGAGATGGAGTTCAAGATCGTCGGCTCTACCGAGGCGAACAGCCTGGAAGGAAAGATCTCAAACGAGTCTCCGGTCGGACAGGCGCTTCTTGGAAAGAAAGCCGGGGAGACCGTGACGGTAGAGACCCAGGCGGGAGACATCGAGTACAAAGTACTTGAGATCAGCCGTTCAAAGTAAACATATGACATGCCAGCAGACCTCTTAATCTTTAAGAGGTCTGCGTTTGCCTGTATAAAGAATGTACGGGCAGCCAGAAGTAGATTTGTGTTTGTGAGGAAGGAGAAAGAAAGTGGCACAGCAGCAGAAAAATGGACAGGAACCGGATCTGAATCAGTTGAGGAAAGTCCGCAGGGAAAAACTCGCGGAATTACAGCAGAACGGGAAAGACCCGTTCGTGATCACAAAATATGACCAGACTCATCACAGCCAGGAGATCAAAGACAACTTTGACGAACTGGAGGGAAAAGAAGTATCGATCGCAGGACGTATGATGTCCAAGCGCGTGATGGGGAAAGCATCTTTCTGCAATGTGCAGGATCTGAAAGGAAATATCCAGTCCTATGTGGCAAGAGACAGCGTAGGAGAGGAGAACTATAAAGAGTTCAAGAAGCTGGATGTAGGCGATGTGATCGGAATTACCGGAGAAGTGTTCAGGACACAGACCGGTGAGATGTCGATCCATGCTTCACACGTGACGCTTCTCTCCAAGAGTCTCCAGATCCTTCCGGAGAAGTTCCACGGACTGACAAATACAGATACCCGTTACCGCCAGAGATATGTGGATCTGATCATGAACCCGGAAGTAAAGGATACATTTATCAAACGCTCCAGGATCATCAGCGCGATCAGGAAATACCTGGACGGAGAGGGCTTTATGGAAGTGGAGACCCCGATGCTCGTGAGCAACGCCGGGGGCGCGGCGGCGAGACCGTTCGAGACACATTTCAATGCGCTCAATGAAGACCTGAAACTGCGGATTTCCCTTGAGCTTTATCTCAAGAGACTGATCGTGGGCGGACTTGAGAGAGTCTATGAGATCGGACGTGTATTCCGCAACGAGGGGCTCGACACAAGACACAACCCGGAGTTCACGCTGATGGAACTCTATCAGGCATATACAGACTACAACGGAATGATGGATCTGACTGAGAACCTGTACCGCCATGTGGCTCAGGAAGTGCTCGGCACGACCAGGATCGTCTACAACGGCGTGGAGATGGATCTGGGCAAGCCGTTTGAGCGCATTACGATGGTTGACGCGGTGAAGAAGTATGCCGGAGTTGACTGGAACGAAGTGGAGACTCTGGAGCAGGCAAGAGAACTTGCAAAAGAGCATAATATAGAGTTTGAGGAGCGCCATAAGAAAGGCGATATCCTGAATCTGTTCTTCGAGGAGTATGTAGAGGATCATCTGATCCAGCCGACATTTGTCATGGATCATCCGGTCGAGATCTCTCCGCTCACAAAGAAGAAACCGGAGAACCCGGATTACGTTGAGAGGTTCGAGTTCTTTATGAACGGATGGGAGATGGCGAACGCTTACTCCGAGCTCAACGACCCGATCGATCAGAGAGAGCGCTTCAGAGCACAGGAAGAGCAGCTCGCCCAGGGCGATGAGGAAGCAAACACGACAGACGAAGACTTTCTGAACGCACTGGAGATCGGTATGCCGCCGACAGGTGGTATCGGATTCGGCATCGACAGGATGTGTATGCTGCTCACGGACAGCGCCGCGATCCGCGATGTACTCCTGTTTCCGACAATGAAGTCCCTCGGCGGAGATAAGAGCGGAGCAAAGGCAACATTTTCTGCTTCATCAAAGGACGCAGAGCCGGCTGTGAAGATCGATCTTTCCAAGGTGAAGATCGAGCCGCTGTTCGAGGATGC
>DXEY01000002.1 GCA_019114745.1 Candidatus Mediterraneibacter colneyensis
GGCAAAGCTGCTGGAACAGGCGGGAATCTGCAGGTGGAACAAACATTTTTCTCTGGTAACGCCGAAGGATTTTATGGATTATGAGAACAAACAGAAGATCTTTGAGGGGAGTCTCTATGAATTTTCAGTGAGGTATGGGAGAAAGGAGAAGAAAAGACGCGCACCTGCGTTTCCTTTCATGCGTCCGGCATATGCGGGAGCTGCGTTTCTTATAAATTTTCTGAAACGGGGTGCGGGTTATGAGCGTTAAAAAGAGGGCTCTCCAGATCGGGCTGTTTCTGGCTATTATGTTTCTGACATTTTATGCTCTGTTCAGCGGACGGGACATTGCTGAGATCGGACGGGCAGTTATGAGAATGTCACTGTGGTATCTGGTGCCGGCGGTGATGCTTGCCGTGTTCTTCGTCTGTGCGGAAGGATATATGATCTGGTATCTGCTCCGTTCGATGAAGTCTCATAAGGAAGGGTATAAGCCGAGTTCCCTGTTCCGCTGTATCCAGTATTCGTTTATCGGTTTTTTCTACTCCGGGATTACTCCGTCGGCAACAGGGGGACAGCCCGTACAGTTATACTACATGAATAAAGACGGAAACCGGGGATCAGACAGCACGGTAGTGCTTATGACAGTGGCGCTGGCATACAAGTTTGTACTTGTTATACTGGGGCTTGGCATCCTTTTGTTCTGGATGAATCCGCTCAGAGGTGAACTGGGTAAATTTTTCCCGCTGTACCTTCTCGGATTGGCGCTGAATGTGCTGCTTGTGATCCTGATCCTGGGAGTTATGCTGTTTCCCCAGGTGATACTCAGGGCGGCGATCATGTTTGAAGGGCTGTTCATCCGTCTGAAGATCTGGAAACCTTCGGAAAAAAGAGAGGAAAAGATACAGGCGTTTATTGACAGTTACCAGCAGGCCGTGACATGGCTGAAAGGACATAAGGGAAGTCTGGCAGTCGTAGTTTTTGTGACATTCCTGCAGAGATGCAGTGTATTTGTACTGACCTATATGGTCTATCTGGGCTTCGGGCTTCACGGCGCGGGGGCAATGAAAGTAATCCTGCTCCAGGCTGCTGTATACATCGCAGTAGATATGCTGCCGCTGCCGGGGGCGCAGGGGATCACGGAGCTTATGTATCAGGCAGTATTCGTACATGTATTTACGGGAGCTTACCTGATCCCGTCTATGCTCGTGAGCAGGGGCATTAATTTCTATTTCCTGCTGCTGGTCAGCCTGGCAGTCGTACTGATAAACCGTTTTGTACTCGACAGGAGAAAAAGGATAAAGGCAGCCCGCGCGTAACGCCGGGCTGTCTTACTGTTCTTGACAAATATCGGATCTGTCCATATAATATTACAAATGTAATAGAAACACACGACTGTGAGATATGACGGAGACTATCATATGGAAAAGAAAAAGAATCGAAGCAGCCTTGTGATCGCCGCGGCGGTTTTGTGCTGTGTTTTGGCAGGATGCGGGCAGGACGCCAGAGAAAACGGATCCCCCTCGGAACCGGATGCTTATGAGCGCGGGTATGACCTGCCCGTCGATCCTGTTGAGCAGGAAGAAGCCAGCCGGGACTGCGGGGAAATGATGAAAGCAATCTGTGCGATCTACGAAGAAGCGGATAAGGGGACGGCTGTGAATGCAGTCATTTCACAGGAGACAGCAGAGACAATGCAGCAGGCGGTCGGGGAGAAGGGGGTCCCGGCCGTATTGAGCGGATTTGAAGGAAATATGCTGAATTATGAGAAGATAGACCAGTTTCTGAAGGATGCATCTGAAGGCAGAAACTCAGAAACCATATTATACCGGATCCATACCGATGGTACAGTGTCCAGAGAAAAGTTTACTTATGACGGACAGAATATGTATTCCTTCTATACGAAAGCAGACTGGTCAGACAGTTTGGAGCCGGTATGCGGATCGGGCAGTTATGCAAGGCTCAACGAGTGGAGCTACACAGACAAAGGATGGTTCTGTTACGAATACTGTACCGCCAAGCCTCCCGAGCTTACGGAGGTGATCGACGCATATGAGATGGTGAGGGTGATGCCGCTGCCAGAGGAGTACCGAAAGATGCAGGAAAGCTGGCTCATGCCGGTGGGCTATCAGGGAAACAATCTGTTCAGCCTGGAATGGTCCGAGGAAAACATGGAACAACTGGACTATAACGGGCTGTTTGAATATTTCTATCAGATGGAATACGGGGAGAGGATAGACGAAGAGCATTATGCCGCCGGGATCCCGGGGGGCGAGTTCGAGGATTTGATGACAAAATATCTGCCGGTAACAGAAGAGCAGCTAAGAGAATATGCATCCTATGACGCTGAAAGCGGTCGGTATCACTGGGTGCGGCTTGGCGTGGGCAACTATGCGCCGAACGCGTTCTGGGTCTCGGTGCCGGAAGTGACAGGCATCCGTGAGAATGAGGACGGAACTGTTACTCTGACAGTTGATGTAGTGTGCGAACAAAAGGGAAATGATGATTTCTATACCCATGAAGTCACACTGCGTATCCTGGACGACGGGGAAGCGCAGTACCTGTCCAATGACATATTGGATGACAGACCCGGTATGATCCCGGATTATCAGTACCGGTGCGGATAAGAGTTCCTTACAGTTTCGTAAGAACTTCAGCGCCCTGTAAATGTTGACAATGTTATTTTATCCGGTTATCCTACTTTTAGCAGACGGCTGCTTTTGCCAGGTGAAAGGAATGACGGTATGAACATTATCAATATAGAACACATCAGTAAGATTTACGGGGAAAAAGTGATTTATGAGGACGCATCGTTTGGGATCCAGCAGGGGGACAAGATCGGCATTGTGGGGATCAACGGTACCGGAAAATCTACGCTCCTTAAGATGATCGCGGGAGAAGAGTCCCCGGATGAAGGCCAGATCATCAGGCAGAACGGGCTTAAGATCGCCTATGTCCCGCAGAATCCGGTGTTCCCTGCGGGGACGGATATCAGGTCTTATGTATTTACAAAAGGAGCAGATACGGACTGGCTGGCAGAAGCAAACCTGACAGAACTTGGCATTACGCAGTTTGACGAGAAGATCGGGCATCTCTCCGGGGGACAGAAGCGCAGGGTCGTTCTGGCAAAGACACTGGCAGAGGATTTTGACGTACTCCTCCTGGATGAACCGACGAACCATCTGGACGGGGAAATGATCGCATGGCTTGAGGAATATTTGAGGGCAAGCAGGAAAACCGTACTGATGGTAACCCATGACCGGTATTTTCTGGACAGAGTGTGCGGGCGCATCCTGGAGATCAGCAGAGGAAAAATGTACAGCTACGATGCGGACTATTCGGGATTTCTTGAGTTAAAAGCTGCGCGGGAAGAGATGGAGCTGGCATCCGAGCGGAAACGGCAGAGCGTGCTGCGCATGGAACTGGAGTGGGCAAAGCGGGGATGCCGCGCGAGAACGACAAAGCAGAGGGCAAGGCTGGAGCGGCTG
>DXEY01000037.1 GCA_019114745.1 Candidatus Mediterraneibacter colneyensis
GATTCAGCTTGTTCCTTTACTGGGGTCCATTATTCCGACAGAAATGGCACTGAGAAAGCATTTTGATATAAGCGGAAGGAGGCGGTGAGGCTGTATTTAAACAGATACCGTTTGGATATCAGTGAGGTGGATTATGGAGAACTCTTTTAAAAAGATACTCGAAACAGAAAGATTGTACATGAGGGAGATGAGACAGTGGGATTATCCATCTCTGTGCAAAACATTGCAGGATGATAAAGCGATGTACGCTTATGAGGGAGCGTTTACTGATGCTGAAGTACAGGAGTGGCTGGACAGGCAGATTGAAAGATACCGGAAGTGGAATTTTGGCTTATGGGCAGTCATCCTGAAAGAAACGGATGAAATGATCGGCCAGTGCGGGCTTACCATGCAGGAGTGGAGAGGGGAAGAGGTGCTGGAAGTGGGGTATCTTTTCGAGCGGAAGTACTGGCACAAAGGCTATGCGACAGAGGCGGCAATAGCATGCAAAAACTATGCGTTTGAAGTGTTGAAGGCAGACGAAGTCTGTACCATCATCCGGGATATCAATACGGCTTCCCAAAGAGTAGCTGTGAGGAACGGAATGACGAAAACAGATACCTGGACGAAACATTACAAAGGAGTGGATATGCCTCATTACCGGTATGTGGCATATCGATGAGACCGATGCGGCAGTGCGGACTCACGCGCGGTCGCCTAACGCCGCATAGATGATCTTCTTAAAGACAGCCAGCCCGTCCCAGATCCACCGGTTGTTGTCTACCGCTGATTCCCCGCAGTCGATGACTTCTGTATGTGCATGGACTTGTTCCATCAATTTGAGAACTGCTTTTGAAAGCGCGGCGGGGAGATGGTCTCCGGCAGCAGATACTGCTTCCGAAAATGTGTCCGCATATGTATGGGCGAGGATTTCAATTGCCAGTGAATCTTTACTGATCTTCAGTTTGGATGCCTGGTGTTTTTTATACTCTTCCAGAATGTGTGTGCTAAGAGCAAGCGCCCCGTTTCCGGGCTCGTCAAGATATTGTTTCAGAGCGTCATCACAGGTGATCTGAACGAGCCTGTCAGAATAATGTATGGTGATTTGATCGAAAGAGGAAACGGTGAGATTTCCCTTTGTTTTGGACATGGTGTATTTCTCCTTTTGTGCTGATGTCAGAGATTATTGTACGTCTGCTGTTACGAAATGGCAAGTTTGAATAGAAATATGTATCGGAAAACTGACAGGGGGATCATTGGGTGATATAATAGACAATATTACACTTTCTAATGCAAAGACAATTTCTGTCCCGGTTATCCGGGAGGCTTGTATCAATATGGAATGTACGCTGCAGGATATTATGATGCTTGTCCCGGCGAAAGAAAAAGACGGGGATGTCAGAATATCAGGGAATCTTTTCAGTTGTACAGATGCTGTGGCGCATTGCTGTAAAGAATGTGGGAAGATCATAGTCGACTATTCAGCGAAAGAAGCTTGACTGGAGAAAAAGTATGAAGTTAAAGAATATTTTAATTGTTGTGAAAGACATGGAACGGTCAAGACAGTTTTATCATGACCTGTTCGGACTTGATACGGTACTTGACAGTGAAGGAAACCTGATCTTAACGGAAGGCCTTGTCCTTCAGGATGAGAAGGTGTGGAAGGAAGCTCTCGGCAGGGAGGTTATCCGGGAGAGCAATTCCTGTGAACTCTATTTTGAAGAAAATGATATAGAGGCATTTGCCGAGAAACTTGAAAAATTATATCCTTCGGTTCAATATGTCACCAGGCTTGCGCCTCATGGGAGGAAAGTCATCCGTTTTTATGACCCGGACGGCAATTTGATCGAGACAGGAGAGCCGGTAAGATGAGAACAGAGGAAGAAATGTTTCACAGCATTATCAGCGCCGCGGAAGCTGACGAGCGCGTGCTGGCGGTATATCTGAAAGGCTCAAGAACAAATCCGAATGTCCCGAAGGATATTTATCAGGATTTTGATATTGTGTATGTTGTGAAAGAGACGGAGAGTTTCCGCAGGGATCTGTCCTGGCTGGACAGATTCGGAACGGTGATTTTAAAGCAGGAGCAGGATGATGATTTCGGCTATGGCGACCGGTTTGGGCTGCGCAGTCAGTATGATCAGGCGTATTCCTAGCTGCTGTTGTTTGACGATGGAAACCGCATCGACATCGGGGTTGAAACGGTGGAGTTTATGAAAAAAGGAAGCAACAGGAATAAGCTGTTCCTCCCGCTTTTAGATAAGGTGGGATGCCTTCCCAAACTGCCCCCGCCCACGGATGAGGACTTTCATGTCAGAAAACCGTCAGAAAAGCAATTCCTTGGATGCTGCAATGAGTTTTTCTGGTCGCTCTGCGACGTGGCAAAAGGCATCTTCAGGGATGAGCTTCCGTTTCCTGCGGGAAGCAGAACAAGTATTTGAAACGATATCTTCCGGAAGATGTTTACCGCTTATACCGGGAGATATTTCCTGCCGGCGATTACGGGCATTTCTGGCATGCCATTCGGAGTTCATGCCGCCTGTTTCGGGAAACGGCGGTTGCAATTTCGGAGAGCCTTGGCATGGCATATCCGGAAGAGTATGAGCGCGGATTTAAAAGGTATATGGAAGTATTCAGTGGAAAACAGACAGAGAGGGAAAATTATGAAAGCGGTTGTTTATAAAGGAAACGGGCAGATTGCCCTTGAAGAGCGTCCCATGCCGGTGCTGCTCGATGACAGGGATGCGATTGTGAAAGTGACGCTGACAACGATCTGTTCCAGCGATATCCACATCAGGCACGGCGCAGTGCCACGAGCTGTCCCGGGGACGATACTCGGGCACGAATTTGTCGGAAGAGTGGTGGAAACCGGGAGCGCTGTAAAGAAAGTAAAGCCGGGAGACCGGGTGGCAGTGAATGTGGAAACGTTCTGCGGGGAGTGTTTCTATTGCCGGAGAGGTTTTGTTAATAATTGTACGGATGAGAACGGCGGATGGGCGCTCGGATGCCGGATCGACGGGGGACAGGCGGAATATGCCCGGATTCCCTTTGCCGACAACGGGCTCACCGTCATACCGGATCATGTGACCGACGAGCAGGCGCTTTTTAACGGAGATATCCTTTCCACCGGGTACTGGGCGGCAAAGATCGGAGAGATCAGACCTGCGGACACGGTGGCTGTGATCGGAGCGGGCCCTACAGGGCTGTGTACAATGCTGTGCGCACGCCTGTATACGCCTGCGCGGATCATCGCGATAGATACGGACAGCTTCCGGCTGGATCTTGCAAGAAAATGCGGACTGGCAGATATCGCCCTTGTACCCGGAAGGGACGATCTGGAACAGGAGATCAGAAAAGTCACAGAGGGCAGAGGAGCAGATACGGTGTTTGAAGTTGCGGGCGGCAGCGATACCTTTCAGACCGCATGGAAGATCGCAAGGCCCAATGCCGTCGTCGTGGTCGTGGCAATGTACGAAGAACCCCAGACCCTTCCCCTGCCGGACATGTACGGAAAGAATCTTGTGTTTAAGACCGGCGGCGTGGATGGAAGCGATTGCAGGGAGATCATGGATCTGACTGCATGCGGAAAGCTGGACACCGGATTTCTTATTACACATCGGTGCGGGCTCGAAGATATCATGGAGGCATACGACGTATTTGAGAAAAAAAGAG
>DXEY01000038.1 GCA_019114745.1 Candidatus Mediterraneibacter colneyensis
AATCCTTGTCACGGGGATATCCGGGTGCGGAATGCAGAAAGGAGGAGGTGAAAATGCTGAATTTGAACAATACACAGAAGAGCTGTTCTGCAGTGAAGTATCGGCTAATACAGTCAGTCTCCATTATACACTGAAAGATCCGGAGGCATTTGGGATAGAAGAAGAGATCGTATCAGCCGGAAGTTTTGATGCCGAGCCTGAGGCTGTGCGGGCGTCTGTAGAAAATATGCAGCAGGCGCTGGAGGAGTTCTCCTATGATAGTCTGGATCTGCAGAATCGTATTACATATGACATCTTAGAATATCAGGCAAAGATGACTGCAGAGGCAGTGGATTATATCTGGTACGAAGAACCGCTGGGGCTGGTCAGCGGAGTACAGACCCAGTATCCGGTCGTATTATCAGAATATCCGTTTTATGATCCTGAAGATGTGGACACCTATCTGGAGCTGCTGGGGAATACAGGAGAGTATTTTGACAGCCTGATCGCTTTTGAGAAAGAAAAGGCGGGAAAGGGGCTGTTTATGTCGGATGATGCTCTGGACACTGTGCTGGAACAATGCCGGGCATTTCTCGATATGGGAGATGGAAATTATCTGTATTCGACGTTTGCGGATCGAATTGAGGATATAAAAAAGTTGACAGAAGAAGAAAAAAGTGTCTACATTCAGGATAATGCACAGGCTGTCGAGGATTATGTGCTTCCCGCATATGAAAAACTGATGACAGAGATGGAAGCGATGCGGGGCAGCGGTGAAAATGAGAAAGGTCTTGTATATCTGCCGGAAGGGAAGGCGTATTATGAACTTCTTGTCCGGCAGTCCACCGGATCGGACAAAAGTGTGGAGGAACTCCGCGATCTTACCAGGCGTCAGATGACAGACGATCTGGAAGCAATGGAGGCAGTGCTTGGGCTGACTCCGGAAGACGCGCAGGAGACGGCGGCGTCTGTCCTCGGGCAGGAGAATGCGGAGCTCTTCCTGGATCGGCTGAAACAGGGGATCCGGGACACATTTCCGGAGGCGCCGGAGACTGCACTGGAAGTAAAATATGTGCCGGAGGAGATGGAGGAGCATTTAAGCCCGGCGTTCTATATGATACCCGCCATAGACAACACGGAAGAAAACGTAATCTATATCAATCAGTCCCAGATGAACGACGATCTGACCCTCTTTACGACACTGGCACACGAGGGGTATCCCGGTCATCTGTATCAGACGGTGTACTATGAGAGTACAGATCCGGATCCGATCCGGAGCGTGCTGGATTTCGGGGGCTATGTAGAAGGGTGGGCGACCTACGCGGAGATGGGGAGCTATTATCTCACCCCGCTGTCTTTTGAGCAGTCGTCCCTTCTCCAGAAAAATGCCTCTCTTATACTCGGTTTATATGCGCTGGCAGATATCGGCATCCATTATGAAGGGTGGAGCAGGATGGATACAACGGCGTTTTTTGCAAATTATGGGATCACAGATGCAGAGACGGTGGGGCAGATCTATGAGCTGATCCTGGGATCTCCGGCGAATTATCTGAAGTATTATATCGGGTATGTGGAATTTCTTGAACTGAAAAAAGCGTGGGCGGAAGAAAAGGGGGAGGACTTTTCCCAGAGGGAATTTCACGAGGCGGTGCTCACAGTAGGACCGGCTCCGTTTGAGATCGTAGAAAAATATATGTGGGAGATCGGTGCGTAGATATGTTGAATTATCTGTGGGCGGGAATGATCCTGACCGGGATCGTGTTTGCCGCATTTACCGGAAGGATGGCAGATATTACGAATGCAGCTCTGGATTCCTCGAAGGAGGCGGTGACGCTGTGCGTCACCATGATCGGAGTGATGTCATTCTGGACCGGGATCATGGAGATCGCATCCCGGGCGGGGATCATAGAGGCGGCGTCCAGAAAGATGCGCCCCCTGCTCGGTTTCCTCTTCCCGAATCTGCCGAAAGGGCATCCGGCGGGAGAGCATATCGCCGTGAATTTTATCGCAAACTTTCTCGGCCTTGGCTGGGCGGCTACCCCTGCGGGCCTGAAAGCGATGAAAGAGCTGGGGAAACTGGAGGACGACAGGAGAGCCGGGCGGGCAGCAGGCCCGGCGCGCGGGAAAGGGATTGCAGGGAATGAGATGTGTACCTTCCTTATTGTCAATATCTCGTCTCTGCAGCTCATCCCGGTCAATGTGATCGCTTACCGGAGCCAGTACGGAAGCTCAAATCCGGCGGGGATTATCGGGGCGGGCATACTGGCTACAGCGGTGAGTACAGGTACGGCGGTCATATTCTGTAAAATGATGGACCGGAAAAAGAAAATACACGGAATCAAAGAAAATACCAGTAGCCTTCGGTAAACCGGCGGTGTTACAATGAGACAAATAAAAATGACCGGAGGCACAAAATATGAATACAAAGATTACAATACCAGACACAGAGCTTACCTTCCATCCGCTCGGGCTCGGCACGGTCAACGCGGGGCTTGCATGGGACGGGGCGGACGCAGACCGCATTTTTGATACTTTTGTTGACATGGGAGGAAATCTGATCGATACCGCCCATGTCTACTCTGACTGGGTAGGCCCGGAGCGCGCCCGGAGCGAGCGCGTGGTGGGAGACTGGCTGGAGCGCAGCAGGAAGCGCAGCCGGGTCGTGCTCGTCACCAAAGGCGGACACCCGGATATGACGGTGGAAAATCCGGATCCGCATATCAGCAGGATGAAGAAAGCTGATATGGTATCCGACCTGGACTCGTCACTGAGGCAGCTTCGGACGGATTACATTGATCTCTATTTCTATCACAGAGATGACACCGCGCAGTCTGTCGGGGAGCTGATCGAAGTGATGGAAGAGTTCCGGCGTCAGGGAAAGATCCGCTACTATGGCTGCTCTAACTGGACAACCCAGAGGATGCGGGAGGCGGAGGTGTACTGCCGTGAGAAAGGATACCGGGGATTCGTGGCAAACCAGGCGCTGCTGAACGTGGGATATAAATATATGAATCCGCTGGATGACGACACGCTTGTATATGCGGATCCGGAGATGCAGCAGTATCACAGGGAACATCCGGGGAATCTGTTAATGCCGTATATGGGCGTGTGCAGCGGCTATTTCCATAAATATACGGCAAAAGGCGCAGATGCGGTAAAAGGAAGCGCTTATGATACCGTGGGAAACAGAAAAACAGCGGAGAGGATCAAAGAACTCTGTAAGAAATACAACGCGACAGTGACCCAGGCTGTCCTGGGATTCTTCGGGCAGCAGGATTTTGCGTGCGCGCCGCTCTACGGACCGAAAAATGCCGGACAGGTGGAAGAGGCAATGCGGACGTTCGAGATTCCGTTTACCCGTGAAGACTACGATGTATAGAACTCTGCAAAAAATGCTTGCAATTCCGATCCCTTTGTGTTAATATAGACAACGGTCACTGCGGAGACAGTGACTGTTTCATGGCCCCGTGGTCAAGCGGTTAAGACATCGCCCTTTCACGGCGGTAACACGGGTTCGATTCCCGTCGGGGTCAGATGGCGCAGTAGCCAAGTGGTAAGGCGTGGGTCTGCAACACCCTGATTCACCGGTTCAAATCCGGTCTGCGCCTCTTCAAAAGCCTGGGAATAATTCCCGGGTTTTTTTGTTCTTATATGCCAGCTTGTCATTTCCCCTTATTCCCCTTATACTGTATATGACTACTGAAGGGGGACGGCCGGTGCGAAACGATCCGGCCGCATGCATAAGAAAATGAAGATAAGAAAACAAATGAAACGTATGGGGAGGATGTCCCTGAAAAAACATTACCTGATCTTTGTCGCGGCGTGTCTGATCGCGGCATTCCTGGCATCTGAGTTTCGGAGCTCTCTCAATTTTTCGACCGCGCAAACCTATGACCAGACATATGACGGGGTGGAGAGCAGCCGGAACGCGGACGGCAGTTATACAGTAAAAGCGCATGTAAGCAGTATCACATGGGAAGACGCCCTGAGAGTGATCGCAGAAGATAATGCCCAGGCGGGCAGGGAGATGTCCCGTGAGATCCGGGAAAATGCGATCGAACGCGCAGAAAACGGCAATCCGATGTTTGGCCGTACCCGCGGCGTGCTTTCCGGGATTGTAAACCAGGTTACTTCCGGTTCTATTATCGTGACGGCGGTCACAGCTCTCGGATCGATCACGGGATCGGACAATCTCGGCATCATGATCCTTATAGTGCTGGGCGCGCTGGGGATGTTCCTTTTCTGGTTTCTGATCCAGAATGTGTTTCCGGTAGTGATCCGCAGAGTGTTCCTGGAAGGAATGATCTATGACCGTGTTACGCCCCAGCGGTTTCTCTTCCTGCTGCGTGTCAAAAAGTGGCTGAAAGCGTCATGGACGATGTTTGTAAAATATATTTACTATACGCTTTGGAGCCTGACGATCGTGGGAATTGCGGTGAAGCGGTACTCTTATTTCCTCGTACCTTATATTACGGCAGAGAATCCGGATCTGACGGCGAGGCAGACGATTACACTGTCAAGGAATATGATGCAGGGCCACAAGTGGGAATGCTTTGTGTTTGAACTTTCCTTTCTGGGGTGGGAACTCCTCGGGGCACTCACTATGGGACTGTTTAATATTCTATATACCAATCCCTATAAAGTCGCCGCCTTTACCCGGTACTATGCCCGTCTCAGGGCGGAGGCGATCGAGCGTCATATCCCGGGATCTGAGTTTCTGTATGATACGTGGCTGTATGAGAAAGCAGAATCCTATGTGATCGCGGCAAAATATGCGGATGTGCTCAAAGTGATGGAGGCGCCGGAAGATGCGGAAGAGAAGCTGGCAGGATGGAGGGGCTTTCTTGCGCGTAATTTTGGCATCCTTCTCCTGAGAAGAGAACAGGAACGGAAGTTTGAAAAGCATCAGGCAGAGCTTGTGAGCGTCTATTCGCTGACCGATGATGTCAGACGGGAGGCATACCCGGTGCGGCTCTACCCGATTCCGGAAGAAGAACGGCGGAAACTGGTACAGTCTGTCAACTATATGCGCCACTATTCTATCTGGTCTCTGATCACTATATTTCTGGGAATGTCAGTCTTTGGCTGGCTCTGGGAAGTGGGGATGCATCTGTTTTCCTATGGAGAATTTGTCAACCGCGGCTCACTGCATGGCCCGTGGCTTCCGATTTATGGCTCGGGTGCAGTTCTTATACTGACTGTGCTGAACCGGTTCCGGAAGAATCCGGCGCTGGAATTTGGCATGACGGTCGTACTCTGCGGAGTGCTTGAATATATGACCTCCCTTGTGATGGAAATCGCGACCGGAGGTAAGAAATGGTGGGATTACAGCGGGTACTTCCTGAACCTGAACGGGCGCATCTGCGCAGAGGGACTGCTTATGTTCGGTATCGGCGGCCTGGCGATCGTCTACGCTATCGCTCCGATGATAGACGACATGGTGGACAGGCTGAATGAAAAAAAAGTAAAGGCGGTATGCACAGCCCTTATGGTCCTCTTTCTGGCAGATGCGGTGTACTCGCAGATCCATCCGAATGAAGGAAGAGGCGTTACGGATATAGAGGCGTCCTTCTTGTCGCCACATCCTGGAAACGAAAATAGTCCGGGCGGTGGCGCGACTGTGTAAACTCAAACTGAACGCCGTTATCATCAAATGTCTGGCTGGTGATAACGGCCATACAGTTATAATCTTTCATGTCAATATACTTCTCGTCTATCTGCGTTACGTGTTCTACCGTGAGCGTCCGTTTGCTCGTTGCGATCGTAATGCCCAGATCCCCTTCGAGATAATCATATATGGAGCGGGAAGCAATCTCGGGCGTCAGGTCTTTTACGCGTTCTTTCAGAAAATAATTATGGTCAAGAATCAGAGGCCTGCCGTCGAGGGAACGGAGCCTCTGCAGGTAGTACAGCTCTGTACCCGCCTTAAATCCGGTCTTTTTTTCTATCTTATCGTCAGCGGTAAGCTCCGTAAACAGAAGAACCCGGGTGAACGCTTTCTGATGATTGCGCGCCGCCGACTCCTTAAACGACTCGATTCCCCCTACGGTGAACGAAGTCTGCTCGACAGGCTGGAAAATGTTGCGTACGCCTTTGCCGTGCATGGGCTGGACATATCCTTCTGCGGTGAGCTCGGCGAGAGCGCGCCGGACTGTGTTTCGCGAACAGTTATATTCCGCGGCCAGGGTATGTTCTGACGGAAGCATTTCCTGGTATGAATAATACTCGATCTCAATCTTTTCTTTTAAATCTCTGTAAATATAGTCGTATTTTGCTTTTGGCATAATCCCACATCCCCATCATCTTGTTTAAACA
>DXEY01000039.1 GCA_019114745.1 Candidatus Mediterraneibacter colneyensis
AACGTTCATTTGTGTACCTCCCTAAATTCTCCATCTAATCATATACTAAAATATCCTGATTTTCAACTGCAAAGTAGATTTTATGAGAGAAATGTACTATACTAGTTGAGTGCGAAGAAGCGATAGGAGGAGAAAAATGGAGACGTTGGAAGACTTAAGGAAAAAACTCGACAGGATCGACGATCAGATCATCGCCCTTTATGAACAGCGCATGGAAGTGTGCGGGGCAGTCGGTGAATATAAAGTAAAAGCAGGCAGAAAGGTATTTGACAGCCAGAGGGAGAAAGAAAAGCTTGCGGACGCGGCATCAAAAGTCAGCGGTGAGTTTAACAAAAAGGGGATCCGGGAACTCTATCAGCAGCTCATGTCCATGAGCCGTAAGCTCCAGTACCAGCAGCTTGTGGAGGCGGGAGCCCTGGGACGGCTTCCGTTCATCCGGATCGATGCCCTTGACAGGGACAGCGCCCGGGTCGTGTTCCAGGGAACGGAGGGCGCTTACAGCCAGGCTGCCATGCGCCAGTTTTTTGGGGAAGCTGTCAACAGCTTCCATGTGCGGACCTTCCGGGAAGCGATGGAAGCCATAGAGGAAGGCGCGGCGGACTATGCGGTGCTGCCGATCGAAAATTCTACCGCCGGCCCGGTGATCGAGATGTACGACCTTCTGGATGAATTTGAAAACTACATCGTGGTTGAAACGATCCTTCCTGTGGTACATACCCTGGCAGGGCTTCCGGGTGCAGAACTCGGGGATATCAGGCGCGTCTACTCCAAGACAGAGGCTCTGATGCAGACTGCCCGTTTCCTGGATGAGCATTCCGGCTGGGAGCGGATCAGTGTGGTGAACACGGCTATCGCCGCGAAGAAAGTGATTGAGGATAAGGACATCACCCAGGCGGCTGTGTGCAGTTCCTATGCAGCGCAGGTACATGGTCTGTCTGTTCTTGCGGACGGGATCAACGATGACATGGACAATTCCACCCGGTTTATCGTAGTGACGAACCAGAAAGTATTCTTAAGGAATGCGTCTAAGATCAGTATCCGGTTTGAACTGCCGCATCAGAGCGGTTCCCTGTACGGGATCCTTTCCCATTTTATCTACAATGACCTGAATATGACGAAGATCGAGTCGCGCCCTATTAAAGGCATGCCGTGGGAATACTGTTTCTTTGTGGATTTTGAGGGAAATCTTGAGGACGCGGCTGTAAAGAACGCTATCCGCGGGCTGAGAGAGGAATCGAAAAACCTGAAGATCCTGGGGAATTATTAGGAGGAAGAACGATGCGTACAAATGAACTGATGCTGTATAAAAATATGGATTACGGTCATATCCTGGGGGACATGACTTTCCTGATGGAGAACCATGACAGCGAGTATTATAATAATGAGGATCTGAGAAGCCTTCTGTTTGAATGTGTAAATGAACTGCTGGAACTGTCGGTAAGCCATGGATTTGAGGGAAACCTCTGGCACAATTATCTGACATTCCTGCTGGTGAATGATGAGAATGCCTACAGCACCTCCTGCGAGATCATCGGTGAGACGGCAGGGAGCATCAACGAGATCGCCCTTCACGATTTCGGGATTTTTAAGGAACTGTTTGATTATGATTTTAGCCTTCTTGAGAAAAATCTGGGTGCGGAGTGTATTCAGATCCTGATGAACTACACCAATGGGAGCGGTACGGGAAAAGTGTTCAACCGCCGGGTGAGAGACCGGATCTGCGCTCTTGCATCTGCTCTCGGGGCAGCCACGAGCGCGGAAGATTTCAAGCAGAAGATGACCCAGTTCTACAAAGAATTTGGCGTCGGGAAGCTGGGACTCCACAAGGCGTTCCGCATTGAGCACCCGGAGGGCGGAGATATGAAGATCGTACCGATCACGAATATCGCCCACGTCCATCTGGACGACCTTGTGGGGTATGAGATCGCGAAAAAGAAACTGATCGACAACACAGAGGCGTTCGTACAGGGGAGAAGAGCGAACAACTGCCTGCTCTACGGTGATGCCGGAACAGGAAAATCTTCCTCGATCAAAGCAGTCCTCAACCAGTATTATGACCAGGGGCTCCGGATGATCGAAGTGTATAAACATCAGTTTAAAGACCTCAATGACGTGATCGCGCAGATTAAGAACCGCAACTATAAATTCATTATCTATATGGATGATCTCTCATTTGAAGAGTTTGAGATTGAGTATAAATACCTGAAAGCCGTGATCGAGGGCGGACTTGAGAAAAAGCCGGAGAATGTGCTGATCTACGCCACCTCCAACCGGCGTCATCTGATCCGGGAGACATTCCGGGATAAAGCGGACAGGGACGAGGAACTGCACACGAATGATACAGTGCAGGAGAAGCTCTCCCTTGTGGCGCGCTTCGGGGTGACGGTGTACTTCGGTTCCCCGGACAAAAAAGAGTTCCAGGAGATCGTGCGGGTACTTGCAGAGAGAGGCGGCATCGATATGCCGGAAGAAGAGCTGCTGCTTGAGGCAAATAAATGGGAACTGTCCCATGGAGGCCTGTCGGGAAGGACGGCGCAGCAGTTTGTGGATTATCTGATCGGACAGAAGAGATAGAGAATAGAAAAAGCCCGCCGGAGGCCGGTATGACAGGCTGTCCGGTGGGCTTTTGCGTCAGGAGATAAGGGCAGGCAGATTCAGATTTTGTCGTCCGCCTCCCGGATCCCGCTGATATCGCTGTCGATCACGAGGGAGTAGTTCGTGTAATATACGACAAACCCGGGCTTTGCACCCTTTGGCTTTTTCACATGTTTCTTTTCCACATAGTCGATCTCAACCTTGTCGCTGCCTCTCATGCTTGAATAATACGCAGCCAGGCGGCCTGCCTCCTCAAAGGTGGAGTCTGGAATCTCATCCCCGTTTGTCTTTACGATCACATGGGAGCCGGGCGCCTGTTTGGCGTGGAACCACCAGTCGTTTCCGACGGCAAAATCAAAAGTGAGCGCGTCGTTCTGAAGATTATTTTTCCCTACATACATGTGATAACCGTCGCTGGAGATATAGTGCAACGGCGTATTTTTGATCCGGGCTTTTTTCTTTGTGTACCGGCGCCTGATGTAACCGGTGCCAGTCAGTTCTTCCTTGATGCCTGCCAGGTCGTCCTCCGTCAGCGCGATATCGAGGGCGGTCTGGATGGATTCCAGATAAGCGATCTCGTCCTTTGTCTCCCGGCTCAGCTCGGAGAGGGCTTCAAAGGTGCGTTTCTGCTTGTTGTACCTGGCAAAATACCGCCGGGCATTTTCCTGAGGCGTTTTGGCGGGATCAAGAGGGATTTTCACCATCTCATTTGTGTAGTAGTTTAATGCCTCAAGTTCTTTGGCGCCTTCCGCTGTATTGTAGCCGTAGGCGTTGATCAGTTCCCCGTAGATCCGGTATTTTTCCCTGTTTTCCGTATCTTTGAGCTGGCGGAGCTGAAGATCGTACTTTTTACAGTTGCGTTCCAGCGCCGTCTGCACGATATGTCTGAGATCCGCAGACTTCTGCCGGATGCGGGTGAGCTGGTTCCTTTTGGAATAGTAGGCTGCCAGCACAGCCGATATGGAAGT
>DXEY01000040.1 GCA_019114745.1 Candidatus Mediterraneibacter colneyensis
ATCTTTTTCATTGATGATATGTGGTTCACCTTTATCTAATCCGGTAAGCTTCAGCATCTTCTCCGTATCCTCTGTCGGCCTTGCGATCTTGTAATCCGTCACAATGCCTGCGAGCTCTTCGGCTCTAGCCTTTGCCGCTTCGAGCGCCGCCGTGACATCGGATACGCTTCCACGGAATTTGACCATGACGATCAGTGGTACAGGTAATTCATCTGCATTTGCCGGTTTATTTTTGTCGAATTTCTCGAGCCATACATTTCCAGCTTTACATCCGGCGTCAGCCGCCGCAAATGCTGTCGCGAGCCCGAAGACCTCCAACATACCTACTGCTTCTCCCATAATGATCCACCCTATTTATTAACGATAGCGATCTTAAGGCCTTTCTGTGCAAGATTTGTCTTGTGAGCCTCATTGATCTCCTCGAGCGGGAATCTGTGAGTGATCAGCTCTTTCATCGGAAGACCGATCGCCTGTGCCCTCTTCAGGAAATCAAAGGTCGTTGCGTAATCTCTCAGCGTATATACCCAGGAGCCGACCAGATTGATCTCTTTTGAGCAGAGGTCAAAGTGCGGATTGATCGTAGCGTCACCGCCGTTGATGAAGAATCCGAGCTCGCAGAGACCGCCGCCGTTGCGGATAAATTTGTAGATGTTCGCATGTGCTGCCGGTGAGCCCGTGCACTGGAATGCGAAATCAGCAAGGTGTCCGCCGAACGCATCTTTCACTGCTCCTGAAAGAGCCTCGATGCCTTTGTACTCCATGAAGTTCACTGACTTGTCAGCGCCCATTCTCTTAGCGAAGTCAAGTCTCTGCTGGTTGCCGTCTACAGCAACGATGTTCTCGATACCCAGTGTACGGAGAACTGCGATACAGATCAGACCGATCGGTCCGCATCCCTGTACGACAACTCTGCTGTTGAATCTTAAGATTCCTGTTGTCTTTGCTCTCTCTACGGCATGTACCAGTACTGCACATGGCTCGATGAGGATTCTGGAATCAAGATCCAGATCGCTTACGTTAAATACGGAAGAGCCTTCGCGGATGAGAATGTAGTCTGAGAACCATCCGTTCAGATGAATATCATCATCCGGAAGAAGTCCGTATACATCAGCGCCGCCCACGTTCTTCTTGTTCAGGTCGAACATCTCAATGTCCGGATCATCCTTGAAGATCATACATGTAACGACTTTGTCTCCAACTTTCAACGGCTTTCCTGCGCTGTCAGTTTTTACGTTCTTACCCATTTTAACGATCTCGCCGGTTCCCTCATGTCCGAGTGCTACCGGGATCAGTCCGAACGGGTCTTTCTTAAACTCATGGGCATCTGTTCCACAGATACCGCATCCTTCTACTTTTACAAGAATATCTCCGTCTCCTACTTCCGGGATCGGGAACTCTTTAATGTCATAATGCTCAAGTGAAGTCAGCATAGCAACATGTGCTGTCTTCGGAATTGCCTGGCTTGCCGCCGGCTGTGACCCTGATGCCGGGATTTTTTTGTCCAGCATGCTTTCAAGCACCTGTTTTACGACGGCTTCCACATTAGCGGAATTCATTTCCATGCTATCTACCTCCTATTTCTGCCTCTCTTACGCCATGCCCAGCTCGATTCCGCTTCGCTTCATCTCGCTGTCGGCGTGCGCCGTATACTTCTGCCCCAGAAATATGTATCTGCAGACAAGTCTGCATACATATTTCTGTGTCATAAGTGCATGGCTTATCGTATGCACAAACTGTCTGTCATTACGCAGCGTCTTCTTTTTGTGAATGTGCTTGCGCTTGTCAGACCTTCGCCTGTCCTGCTGGCGATCGTAAATGTACAGAATCCTTCTCCGCCGAAGCCGAGTGCCGCATAAGACGGGCCGTTCTTCACGAGGATCGCTGTATCGATCGCTTTCGCATATTTTGTAATATTGTCAACATTCTTAGAATGGATGTGAGCGGAATGACGGTTGCCGTGCTCAAGCCATACAGCCTGCTCTACCGCATCGTCAAAATCTTTCGCTCTTACCACGCCGAGGATCGGCATCATAAGCTCTGTTGCGATCAGCGGATGCTCCTTCGGACCTTCAAATGTAATACATCTGATATTGTCCGGAACTGTAACACCGATCATGGAAAGCAGTGTCTTTGCATCACGTCCGACGCATTTTCTGTTCAGCTTTCCGCCTTTGAGAACAACTGCTGTAAGGGCATCCTGCTCTTCTTTAGAAGCCAGGTAGCATCCCTGCTCATTGATCATGTAGTTCATCAGTTCATCTACAACCGAATCAACTGCTACGATCTCTTTCTCAGCGATACACGGAAGATTGTTGTCAAACGTACATCCGTTTACAATATCTTCAGCGGCTTTACGGATATCTGCCGTCTCATCTACAAGCGCCGGCGGATTTCCTGCTCCTGCTCCGATTCCTCTTCTTCCTGAAGACAGAACCGCAGTAACAACTCCCGGGCCGCCCGTTGCGGCAATAAGCTGGATTGCCGGATGTTTCATCATGATATTGCTTGTCTCAAGCGTCGGATGCTCCACTGTACACGCGATATTGTCCGGGCCGCCTGCCTCTACGGATGCCTCGTTTACAAGGTTGATCGCATAGATAGACGTCTTGATCGCAGCCGGATGCGGATTGAATACTACAGTGTTTCCTGCCGCAAACATACCGATCGTATTACAGAGAACTGTCTCACTCGGATTTGTACACGGCGTGATCGCTCCGATCACTCCGAAAGGACCCATCTCAATCAGAGTAAGTCCTCTGTCTCCTGACCATGCCGTAGTCGTGATATCTTCCGTTCCCGGAGTCTTTTCAGCGACAAGCTGGTGTTTCAGGATCTTATGTCCGACATTTCCCATGCCGGTTTCCTGTACGCCCATGCGTGCAAGAATTTCTGCGTTCTCCCTGATCTTTTTACGGATATTGGAGATAACTTTTTCTCTGTGGTCCAGAGACATTCTGGCAACGACCTTCTGCGCTTTTTTTGCTGCCTCGATCGCCTCGTTCATGTCAGCAAACACACCTCTGTCCGCCGATACATCGGAAGCGATCTGCATCTTTGCCATAACTTCCTGTACGATGTCCTGAACCATCTGTTCATTTACAGACACTCTAATACCTCCTTAAAGACTTCCTTTCCATAAGCCGCGATGGCGGTATCCTCTTCCGCCGATCCGCCGCTGACGCCAAGCGCCCCTACGATGTGTCCGTCATATTCGAGCACCTCGCCGCCGCCGAAGATAACGATCTTTCCGTTATTCGTGAACTGAATCCCATAAAGATCCTGTCCGGGCTGGCTCAATCTGCTCAGCTGTGCGGTGGACATTTTCAGGCTCGCGGATGTGTAAGTCTTGTTTATTGCAATGTCGAAACTAGCTATGTATGCGCCGTCCATACACTGGACAGCAACCGGTCTCCCGGCTTTATCCGAGACAGCAGCTACAATGCTGATCCCCATCTCATCTGCCTTTGCCCTGACTTTTTCGATCAGTGCATTGGCAAGTTCCAGAGTCATCTGGTGCTTTTTACATTTACAGACATGGGGTTTATCATGAGCAGGAGCTGTCTCTTTCATCTGATCCAATACGGCCTTTACCGCATTGGTGATATCCTGTTCATTCATATGCTGAACTCCTACATTCCAAGCTGTTCCATAACTTTCTTTGTAATAGAAGCAACCAGGTCAGCGTCTGTGTTTGCTGTTGTTGAAGCTGCTACTGTCTTGCCACAGGAACCGCCGCATGAATGGCAGCTCGGTTTGCCTGCCTGTGCATTCGGGCAGAGGTTAGCCGGATGTTTTCCCGGAAGTCCCATCTGTCTTCTGATCTCATACAGTCTCTCAACCTGCTCTTTGCTGAACTCCTGCGGTCCGCCGATCTGCATCGTCTGCCATAACAGCTGTGCATAAAATTCTACAGACTCCATCTTCATGTATGCTGCAAGAAGGCTGTCAGAGAATGTCAGTGCACCGTGGTTCTCAAGGAGAACTGCATCGAAATGCTCAAGGTACGGCTCAACTGCGTCCGGAATCTCCATTGTGGAAGGTGTTCCGTAAGGAGCGATCGGCACACATCCGAGCGCGATAACTGCTTCCGGCATGATCGGCTGTGTCAGCGGGATGCCTGCGATAGCAAATGTTGTCGCATACAGCGGATGAGCATGTACAACAGATTTAACATCCGGTCTCTTCTGATATACACGCATGTGCATCTTGATCTCTGATGACGGTCTGAACCCTTTGTTAGCCTGAAGAACGTTACCATTCTCGTCAACCTTGCAGATGTACTCCGGTGTCATGAACCCTTTGCTGACACCAGTCGGTGTACATAAAAACTCGTGGTCGTTGAGTTTTACGGAGAAGTTACCGTCGTTGGCAGCAACCATTCCGCGATTGTAAACCCGCTTACCGATCTCACACATTTCTTTTTTGATTTCGTATTCGTTTTGCATCTTTTCTCCTCCTTGGATTCTACAAAACATTTTGTTTTGCGTTGTTTCTAGTTGAATATTACCACACAATCCCACAATAGTCAACTTATTTTGATGTTGGTTTTTTGTGGATTTCATCTTCTTCCCACGGTAATACATCGCCTTCCTCTTTCAGGTATTCCAGTATTTCCGGAATCCCCTCATAATTCCTGGAATCTACATAGAAGATCTTCCTGCATCCCGCGAGCCGGAGCCACCGTTCCGCCCTCGCCACATCCGCTTTTTCATCGTGGATCTTTGTGACGATTCCGACAACTTCCCGGTTGCATGTCGCTGTACAGCAGGGCGGATACAGCGAGTAGGGTTCAGTTGCTGACAGGAGCATTCCCACCACATCCGCTTCATACGTATACAGTGCCAGTGCGTATCCCAGATGTTTCGTCTGTGCATATTCTCCGGGAGTATCGATGATCACATCAAAATTATTGACGTACTGGGTCTTGTGATAGTGTATCTTTTCACCTTTCAGGGCCTGGGTCAGTGTGGTTTTTCCACATTCGCTCCGCCCCACCAGTACTATTTTTTTCATTATATTATGTCCTCGTTATCTCACACACGGAAAAACCCATCTTGTCCTTTACATATTCAAGGACTGCTCTGATAGCCGCCTCCGTCTCCGAGATCGTGCCGGTCACGATCAGAGTCCCGCTGAACCTGTCCACAAAGCCAAGCTCGATCCCCGCAGCCTTGATCGCGATATCTCCTGCTATGATCGCAGTCTCAGCCGGGCTGATCGTCAGCACGCCGATGGCAGATTTGCTGTGTTCGACCCTCGGGTCAAGCCCCAGTTTCTCATACAGGGTGATATCCGGACTTGCAATCAGATGCGCGATGGTGATCTCCTTACCCGGGACCTGCTCCTGAATGATGCGCTCCGGCATATGTTCCTGAGTCATTTCACCCTTCCTCCAATCTGATTCTCATAATCCTGCAGTTAGAATAATTATACTTTATACTTGAAATTAAGTCAACGCGAATCAACGGCAATTTCATATTACCATCTCAAACTTCCCACACAAACCAACATCGTATCTGTTGTTTTTTATTTGTTTTTTGTGTTTTCACATTGACATTGCCACAAAAATGTTCCATACTAAAAACAACAGGATTTTTTCAGGAAAGTGAGGTGTGGTTCCGTGACATATCAGGAAAACATATATGGCATATATACCGGTAACCACGCGCACACTGATCCGGAGCCAAAAGAACGGTACGAACTGGATATCCACACCCACACGATCGCAAGCGGGCACGGTTCCTGCGCGACGATCACAGATATGGCAAAAGCTGCCAGAGCCCGCAATCTCAAAATGATCGGCATATCAGACCACGGGCCTGCCACGTTAGGGGGCGGACGCATTTCTTATTTCCGGAACCTGAAATATGCGCAGCGCGAACGTCTCGGCATAAAAATGCTGTACGGCGCAGAAGCAAATATCATAAATCACAGGGGAAATCTGGATCTGAGCGATGACATTCTCAAAGGACTGGACTACGTCATCGCCAGTATGCACCATCCCACGATCAAGCCCGGATCTGTGGAGGAAAATACCGGGGCATATATCCGCGCCATGAAAAATCCTTATGTATCGGTGATCGGGCATTGTGATGATACAAAGTTTCCGATCGATCCGTTTAAACTCTTTGCTGCCGCAATGGAGAACCACGTACTCCTGGAAATCAACAACAGTTCTCTGAGCCCCGAGGGCTACAGGGGGGATACAAAATATACGGATCTGATCCTCCTGAATCTGTCCGTACACTTTAACTATCCTGTCCTTCTCTCAAGTGACAGCCATGGAACTGCACATGTCGGAGACTTTACATACGCGGCGGAAGCGGCAAATCTTGCCAAAGTACCGCGAAACCTGATCCTCAACTATTCGTCAAAAGCACTGTTAAGTTTTCTGGCGGGGAAATAACTGATATTTATACTGATGAGAAAAAGAGCACCTGCATATACTGTAACTGTGATTACAGATCAATGCAGGTGATTTTTTATGAAACAAATCCGGTTATATCTTGCCGCAGGCACGGTTTTTGTTGTTATACTCGGGACGCTGATGCATTTCGTTTACGGCTGGTCAGGCAGGAATCTGCTGGCCGGCCTTGTAAGCCCGGTGAACGAATCTACATGGGAACACATGAAACTCATATTTTTTCCCGTCCTGCTCTGGTCGCTCTTCCTGCCCCGGCAGTTATCAGCAAAAGCAGCCTCTCTGCGCCCTGCGCTTCTGGCGGGCGGACTTTTGGGCACGTTCCTGATACCCGTACTTTTCTATACGTACTCCGGCGTTCTCGGCCGCCACATCTTCCAGGCTGACATCGCTGTATTTTTAACGGGGGTTTTTGCCACATTCCTGTTCGCATGGAAATTCCGCGATTCAGAACGTCTCCGCCGGAATCGGACAGTTATCTGCTTTCTGACCGGGCTTCTGGCTGTACTCTTTCTGATTTTCACGCTCGCGCCCCCGGATATCGGACTGTTTGCCGCCCCGGGCGCTTCCTGATGCCTCACCTGTCTTCAACATAAGTATAGTACATCTGCCGTATCCTCTGGTCGATTCCATGTCTGGTCAGATATTCGGCTGCCGTTCTGGGCATGTGCTGCTGCCACTCCCCGCCCCTGGCGATCATGCCTCTCAGTTCCGAGCCTGTGATCCCTTTTTCTTTCCCGGTTCTTCTCCACAGGACCTCTACGTTTAAATCCAGTGACCGGAGGATCTGGTACTTTTCTTCATCCCACGGGCTGCAGATACTCATATAATGCACCGCCCCCTCAGGAAGATACTGGGGCAGGATATCCGGGCTGCTGACCGGAAAAGGTATGATCTCAAACTCTTCCCTTTTCACTCCAAACTCCAGGAGAGCTCCCCGGATCATTTCATACCGCTCGATATAAGTCAGCGGATTATCTGTCTTTGTCGTTCCGTGTTCATCAAGCGGCGAAGAGGCGGGATATGCCGAAATATCCGGATGAGTAATCCCCACATAAAGCATTCTGCATCTCATTTTTGCCGCCAGCAGATATTCCATATGCTTCAGGTGAAGCACCTGGAATCTTCCGTGTATTACACCAGTCTCTGTCATAATGCTCATCTCCTTCCGATCCCAAGGGCTTTCCCCACGATATCCAGCTCATCCTCATAAATACAATGTTCAAACGAACCGTCTGAAACTTTTCTCCGGCATTCTGCAAAATCCATCCACGCCGCTTCTGAGACTTCCGACTCCTGGAGCTTCAGTTGTCCGATCTCCACCGGTTCCCGGTAAAGATAAATCGTGCTCAGTTCATTGTCACGAAACGGGCGTCCGTAAAATTCACTTTCAAACCCACACCTTCTCGTACCGATCTCATGAAGCTGCTCCGGCTGTGCGTCGATCCCGAGCTCTTCCCTCAGTTCCCTGAGCGCGCTCTCCAGGTGTCCGCATCCCGCTTCGATATGTCCTGCGGACGAGATATCCCAGCACCCCGGATTCGAGTCCTTGCACTCGCTCCTTTTCTGGAGCAGGAGGTCATACCCACTCTCCGCGTTCGGGCGCACGATCCATGTATGCACCGTGGCGTGGAGCGATCCGTCCTCGTGGACGACGCCCCGCTCTTTGACCACTCCCGTCCTGCTGCCATCCTCACGTATCTCATCAAACAGTTCCAGGGGAACGCCGTCAAGGGCGGCATACCGGAGCACATCGTGCCTGTCATAAACCAGTTTCAGTGAGAAAAAATCTCTCTCCATGTCAAGAAGCCGGAAAAAGATCTTGTCCCCCTCCCACAATTCAAGGGCGGCAATGTCTTTCTTATCCACCCACTCAAGTTCTCCCTCGTCGCACGGAATCGCCTCGCCCTCAAAACCGTCCGCCGTATAGAGAGACATGTATTCCACCGTATCCTCTCCGTACAAAAAAGTCACGATGCCGCGGTATCTCCACGAAGCCAGCGTGTACCCCGTCTCTTCTTTCACCTCGCGCAGCAGGCATTCTTCCGGGCTCTCCCCCTGTTCAAAATGTCCGCCCACGCCGATCCATTTATCTTTGTTTACGTCATTCTCCTTCACCGTGCGGTGCAGCATCAGATACTTTCCGTCCCGCTCGATATAACAAAGTGTACTCAGTCTTTCCATCTCTATGCACTCTCCTGTCCTGTCATTGCAAACTGACTCTCATACAGATATTTATAAAACCCGCCTTTTGCAAGAAGGCTCTCATGGTTCCCCTGCTCTATGACCTGTCCGTCTTTCATCACGAGGATCACGTCCGCTTCCCGGATCGTGGACAGCCTGTGCGCCACGATAAATGTCGTCCGTCCCTCCATCAGTTCCGCAAAAGCGTCCTGTATTTTCATCTCCGTCCTGGTATCAATCGAGGAAGTTGCTTCATCCAGGATCAGCATCGGTGGCCGGCAGAGCATCACCCGCGCAATACACAGAAGCTGTTTCTGTCCCTGAGAGAGACCGCCTCCATCCTCCGTGATCCACGTGTCATACCCTTGGGGAAGCCTTTTGATAAAGCTGTGGATATGGGAGGCTTTCGCCGCAGCAATGATCTCTTCTTCCGGCGCGTCCGGGCGCCCCAGTGTGATATTGTCCCGTATCGTACCTGTTTTCAGCCAGGTATCCTGGAGCACCATTCCATATCCCGCCCGCAGGCTCCTCCGAGTCATCCGGCGGATGTCCACATGATCCACAGAGATCGAGCCCCGGTCAACATCATAAAATCTCATAAGAAGGTTGATCAGCGTCGTCTTGCCGCATCCGGTAGGCCCGACGATGGCAATCTTCTGCCCCGGCTCCACTTTCAGGTTGAATCCCCGGATCAGTTCCTGCCCCGGCACATAGGAGAAGTCCACCTGCTCCGCCTGTACACTGCCGGATATCTCATTTAATTCCACTGCCGACTCCGGTTCTTCCGGCTGAGGCTCTTCCTCGATAAGGTCAAAGATCCGCTTTGCGCATGCCACTGCATTCTGAAATTCAGTCACCACTCCTGAGATCTCATTAAAAGGCTTCGTGTACTGGTTCGCATAGCTGAGGAAGCTGGAAAGCTGCCCCACCGTAAGCGATCCGTTCACAACAGCGAATGCACCGGTAATCCCCACACCTATGTAGACAAGGCTGTTCACGAACCGGGTGGACGGATTGGTAATCGACGAAAAGAACGTTGCCTTCAGGTATGCCCTGCCAAGACGTTCATTTACCTCGTCAAACTGTTCCGTCACCTGCCTGCCCCTGCCGAACGCCTGGACAACTTTCTGATTTCCGATCATCTCATCGATCAGCCCGGTCTGTTCCCCGCGGATCTCGGACTGTGCCCGGAACATGGAAAAGGTGCGCTTCGCGATAAAATTTGCCACAAGGAAGGAGACCGGAGTGATAAGTACTACAACAAAGGTGATCGATACATTGACAGACAGCATAAAGCCGAATGTCCCAACGATCGTCGCGATCCCCGTAAAGAGCTGGGTAAATCCCATCAAAAGCCCGTCCGCAAACTGATCCACATCCGCGATCACGCGGCTGACCACTTCGCCATAAGGATGGCCGTCGATGTATTTGAGGGGCAGGATCTCGATCTTCTGAAACGCTTCGTTACGGATATCCCTGACGACCTGATACGTCATCTTATTGTTGCAGATGTTCATCAGCCACTGGGCGAACGCCGTGACTAATGTACAGATACCGATCTGGATCATCACCCGGAACACGCCGGGGAAATCCACCTTTCCAGGTCCCACAATATAGTCCACCGCATATCCTGCCAGCTTCGGCACATAGAGGGTCAGCGCCACGGAAACTGCTGCCAGGATAAGTGAGATCAAAACAAAAATACGATATTTCCCCAGGCGGCGGAACACCTTCTTCAATGTTTCCCACTGGCCTGTTTTCTTATCTGCTTCAGTCATTTGCCGCCTCCTTTGGAAACTGGGAATAATAGATTTCCTGGTACGCCGGGCAGGAAGCGAGAAGTTCCCTGTGGGTTCCCACGCCCGCCGTCTCCCCGTCGTCCAGCACGATGATCCGGTCAGCGTACTGTATAGACGACGCTCTCTGGGACACGATGAAAACAGTCGGGTTCCCTTTCATTTCCCGGATTGCGCTGCGAAGCGCCGCGTCGGTTGCGAGATCCAGGGCAGATGCGCTGTCATCCAGGATCAGGATCTCCGGCTTCCTCACAAGCGCACGGGCAATCGTCAGCCGCTGTTTCTGTCCTCCGGACAGGTTTCGTCCCCCCTGCTCGATCTGGAATCCGAGTCCGCCTTCTTTCCGGTCGACAAACTCTTTTGCCTGGGAGATTTCCAGAGCCTCTTCCAGCTCCTGTTCCGCCGCGTCCTCATTTCCCCATCTGAGATTCTCAGCGACCGTTCCTTTAAAAAGCACCGCCTTCTGGAGCACCACGCCGATATGTGCTCTCAGGCTCTCGATCCGGTACGCTCTGACATCTTTTCCGAAGATCTTTACCCGCCCGGAAGATGCGTCGTAAAATCTCGGGATCAGATTGACCAGAGAAGACTTTCCCGAGCCTGTCCCGCCGATGATGCCGATCGTCTCCCCCGGCATCGCGCGGAATGTAATGTCTGTAAGGGAGTCGCCTCCGGCGTCTTTGTATCTCAGAGACACATGGTCGAACTCGACCGCGGGCACAGCCGTTTCTTCCGAAAGATTCTCTGCCTTATCCGTCTGTCTTTCCGCACCGGACTGCCATTCCTCGCTCCCGTCCTTCATATCCGGCACGATCTTCAGCACGCTCTCCACTCTGCTGCCGCATGCCGCAGCCTTTGTCACCGTTATGATCAGATTTGCCAGCTTGACCAGCTCGATCAGGATCTGAGACATATAATTGACCAGCGCTACCACTTCTCCCTGCGTCAGCCTGCCGATGTCAACCCGTACTGCTCCCGTATAGATCAGCGCGATAATTCCGCCATTGATCACGATATAGGTAAGCGGATTCATAAGACCTGAGATCCGTCCCACGAATTTCTGCGTATCTGTCAGCGCCTGGTTGGCAGATTCAAACCGATCCCGCTCTTCCTCTTCTTTATTGAACGCCCGGATCACCCTTACTCCGGTCAGGTTCTCACGCGTCGCAAGGAGCACCTGATCCAGACGCTCCTGTACTCTGCGGTAGAGCGGCATGGATACCAGCATGATCCCGAATACGATCACCGAGAGCACCGGGATCACTACCACAAAGATCCAGGCGGACTGTACATCCACCGTAAACGCCATGATCATCGCCCCGAATACGATAAACGGGGACCTCAGAAAGAGACGCAGCACAAGATTGATCCCTGCCTGGATCTGATTGACATCGCTGGTCATCCGGGTGATCAGTGTCGCTCCCCCGATCGTATCCATTTCCGTAAATGTCAGCTTCTGTATGTGTTCAAAAAGAGCGTGCCGGATCCCTGTCCCGGCTCCCGCCGCTGCTTTTGCCGAAAAATACTGCGCGGTGATCGAACAGACAAGCCCGATGAGTCCCAGCGCGATCAGAACAGCACACATCCTTATGATATATCCTCTGTCCCCGCGGGCGATGCCCACGTCGATGACCGCCGCCATGACAAGAGGCACAAGCAATTCAAAAGACGCCTCCAGCATTTTAAACAGAGGCGCCAGTATAGATTCTTTTTTATAGTCTTTTAAATATACGAGAAGTGATCTCATAACATCTCCTGTATCATACCTGTCTGTAGTTTTGGTGGCAGGCTCATGGGGATCTGATCCTTTCGCCCCGCCATCACAGGACTATTGTACCACAATTATCCTCATCTCACAAACAGCAGTCTCTCCTCTTCATTTTTTCTCACTCCGGCAGACTCTCCCTCACACAGAGCGCTCCATACCCCAGCAGTTCATTGGGCCACCTGTCATATCCCGGAAGCTCCCTCGCGCCCCGTCTCAGGTATGCCTTCACCTTCTCTCCATAGAGATAAGGGTCGTTCCCTTTCACGATCCCCCACTCCATCAGAAGGGCTGCTCCCCCGGTGACAAACGGCGCGGCAAAAGACGTGCCGGAAAAGAGGCCGTAACCACCTCCGGGCATCGGCGCCGTCACTTCCACGCCGGGTGCAGCCAGATCCGGTTTCAGGACTCCCCCTCCCTCAAAGCTTCCCGCAGGTCCCCTTCCCGAAAAGTCTGCGTACGAAAACGTCCTGGCATCATAGGCGGCGACTGTAACTGCAAGAGCCGCTGTAGAAGGAATTGTAAGAGTAACCAAACTGTTGGGAATAAGGAAAGCTGTTCCCTGATTCAGCGCCGTCTGGGAGGGAAGCCACATCTGATAGCTGCCGTCTACGATCCTTTTCGGAGTCAGTATGATCCGCCATATACCGCTGTCCACATATAACTGCCCGGGAAGGAAAGAGAGATAAATCTCCTGTCTTACGCTGTATGGTTTTGGTTCTCCGTAATATGCCAGAACTTCCGTCCCGCCAAGCAGGAACCGCTGCGGTCCCAGCGTCTCTCTGAGCGGCCCCGCCTGTTCCCCGGACGGGCTGACAAGAGAAATCTCCATCTCGTCCACATATGATTTCCAGATCTGTACGCTCAGCGACGGCTCCCTCTCCTGTACTGCAAGCTCGACAATCGTTTCTTCATCGTCACGCACTGTCCCCGCCGCATGCCCGGCAGATACGCCTTCATTTCCGCTGCCAACACAGATCACATTCTTCCATGTATTCGCCGCAGCGTTTAAAAACCGTTCCACGAGAGATGTGCCGTCATGAGAGCCGTAAGTGTTTCCAAAACTGATATTCACCGCGACAGGAAGGCGCATTTCCATCGCTTTCTTAATGATATAATCAACTCCAAGCATCAGCTCTGTCGTGCGGGAAAATCCGCCCGGCCGGGGCGTCCCCATCTTGACAACGACCAGTTCCGCGTCAGGCGCGGCTCCACGGTACCGGGTGCCTTCACTGCCCCTTCCGTTTCCTGCGGCAATGCCGGCTACCGCCGTCCCATGGCCGCTGACATCAATGCTCGGGAGCAGCCTGCGCCGCACCTCTCTGTTTTCCTCTTCCAGAGCCTCGTTGATCTGTTCTCTCGTATACTCGCTCCCCCGGTCATATCCTCTGGGCGGATTCCCCGGCAGGGACTGGTCCCACAGTGCGGCGATCCTCGTAGATCCGTCTTCATTGCGGAAATCCGGATTTTCATAATCGATCCCGCTGTCTATAATCCCGACAAGAACACCTCTGCCGCGAAGAGAAAGCGGAGGGAACTGCACGGTGTCAATACAGGAAGTGATCCGCCCGGTCTCCGCCTGGAAATACAGACTCTTCGGTTTCTCGATAAACTCCACCCCGGGAACTGCCGCAAGTTCCCCGATCCGTTCCTCTTTCACCACCGCCACCCCATATCCGCCCAGCAGCTCTGTCAGTGATACCACGATCCCGCGGATCATATCCTCGTCTCCCGAATACTTCAGGATCACCTCCCACTCCCTTGTCTCCGGATCATATCCCGTTTCCAACTCTTCTGACCGTTCCCGTTCCTCCTGATCGGCTCCCAGCGCCAGGTTCAGCAGGTCTTCAATCTTCTGGCTCACACATTTGCACCTCCTGCCAGTATTTTATGCCGGATACGGAGATATTATAATCCCGGTGTTCCTCCATCACTTTAAAGCGCTGTATTTCGCCGCGTCAAAGCGCTGCATTGACAGGTTATCCCATCCCTTTTTATACTGTTTGTTGCATATTTGGACACAAGGATAATTGCGGAGGTATCATATGAAGATTTATGCGTTTGAAGTAAGAGATGATGAAAAAGAGTATTTTGAAAAGCTGTCAGCCTCTCCTGCAGTCGATCTGGAGCTCAGCAAAGAGCGGCTGACAGGCGAACGGATCTCCCGATTGAAACCAGGCAGCGGAGTAACCGTCCTCGGAATGGGCCGGTACGGCCAGCCTGAGCTCGACCTCCTGAAAAAACAGGGCGTCTCCTGTCTGTCCACCAGGACAATCGGATACAATCACATCGACATTGAATACGCCCGCAGGATCGGCGTGCATGTGTGCTGCGCACAGTACGACCCTCACGGCGTTGCGGACTATACCATTATGATGATCCTTCTCTGTCTGCGTAATTACAAGCAGGCGCTGTGGAGGACGCAGGTAAACGACTTTTCGCTCTCCGGGCTGATCGGACGGGAACTAAAAGACCTCACCGTCGGGATCATCGGCACAGGACAGATCGGACGCACGGTGATCCGCGAGCTGTCCGGCTTTGGATGCAGAATCCTTGCTTACAGCAGGCATCAGGATCCCGATACGGCTGAGATTGCCCGGTATGTGTCCCTTGATACGCTCTACCGGGATTCCGATATCATTTCCCTGCACCTGCCCCTGACGCCGCAGACTTATCACATGATCGATGACGAGGCTCTCAGAAAGATGAAAAAAGGCGTCATACTGATCAACTGTGCGAGAGGCGCGCTGACGGACATCAAAGCACTGACTGCCGGCATCGAATCCGAGCAGATCGGGGCGCTCGGTCTGGACTGCATGGAATACGAAGAGGATATCGTACACAAAGATCTGCGCACCGATATCCTCTCCAACCGTGATATGGCTTATCTGAGACAGTTTAAAAACGTGATCCATACCCAGCACATGGCATTCTATACCGACAGCGCCGTCGAAAGCATGGTGTACTGCGGGGTACAGGGGCTTGTCGATATGTCGGAAGGCCGCGCCTGCTCCACCCAGCTGTGCTGATCCTTCCTTACCATGTTGCCCGGAGACGGGCTGCCGCTACCTGTATGCAAAGAGCGGAAGCCCGTTTTCTGACGGGACTTTAACCTCGCCCTGGATCAACGGGAGGGCGTAAGCAGTAAATTCCCGGCCCACATCGGAACCGTCTTTTGTGATCCACTCAGCGGGAACTGTCTTTTCCTGGTTACAGATGGCATTGACATCCTCCAGCACATAGTCCGTCCGGTAATCCTCGCCCGGCAGCCGCCGGAAGGCAACCATCTTCCCTGTTGCGCCCTCGATGGCACATTTCACGCCGTATGCTCCGGAAGCGATCGCCTCTTTCTGGTCAGTGCCGGAGAGCATTGCCGATGAACACCTCTGCAGGACATTGAGCTCCACAGACCGCACCTTCACTCCGATCTTTTCTTTTACCAGATTCTCCAGATATTTCCCGGAACCGGTCAGCATCTTGTGGCCGAATGTATCCACGCCGACGCTGCTTGCGAGTTCACAGATAAACGTTCCCTGCCCGTCGTTGATCCCCTCGGAAATACAGACAACCAGGTTTGGCACTTTTTCCAGCGCCGCTCTCACATCGCCGAGGAACTTCTCCGGATCAAACGCTGTCTCCGGCAGGTATACGAGCACCGGATTGTCCCCCTCGAACTTTCTCGCAAGAACGGATGCGGCAGTCAGCCATCCCGCATGACGCCCCATGATCTCCACGATGGTCACAGATTTTTTATTATCATACACAGACGCGTCCAGCGCGATCTCCCTTACTGTGGATGCGACATATTTTGCCGCGCTCCCGAACCCGGGCGTGTGATCCGTATGCACCAGGTCATTGTCGATCGTTTTCGGAATACCGATGAAACGGATATCGCTTCCGATCTGTTCCGCATACCGGGACAGCTTGCTGACAGTGTCCATCGAATCATTTCCGCCGATATAGAAGAAATATCCGATGCCATACTGTGCAAATTTCTCGAACAATTTCGGATATACTTCATCGCCGAGGTCTTCCGGCAGTTTGTATCTGCACGATCCCAGGAAAGATCCCGGCGTCGTCCTGATCAGCTCCAGCTTGCCGGACTGTTCCAGCGGTTCCATATCCATGATCTGATCGTTCAGGAATCCCTCGATCCCATTTATCATCCCGTATACAGTACCGCAGGCGTCCTCCCGGTTCAGCGCTTCGTACACCACACCGTACAGACTCGCATTGATCACGGCAGTCGGACCGCCCGACTGACCTACTATCACATTTCTTTTCATTATTTTTCCTCCTTCAACTGCTCCCTGCGTTTTCATTTCACACAGACTCGGTAACTCTACTATAACGAAAAAAAATAAATTTTACAATATACTTCAAACAATGGTATAATAAAACAGAATCACAGCAGAATATCAAATAAAAAACTGTGAGGAGGGACAAAATGAAATATATCACTTTCGCAATACCGTGTTATAATTCGGAA
>DXEY01000041.1 GCA_019114745.1 Candidatus Mediterraneibacter colneyensis
AAAGTCTAAAAGAAAAAGAAAAATCTTTAGGAAAATCTTAAATCCCTCTTACCACAGCCCGCCGGATATTGAACTGATCAGAGATCCTATGGAGCTCCTGATGAGCAGGTATACTAAGAGAAAACTGATGATCCCCATGCACAGCTTCGCGAGAAAGTATGCATACGGCTTTTTATCTTCTGCCATATTTACGCATCCCTGATAAGATGCAAACTGTATATAGACGCTGATCGGGCTTAACAGAGCCAGAGCGGCAAGCGCAATCTCCCATGCCATAAGGCCGAGTATGATTACGATCAGGAAGACAAAAGTATCAAAGATCCCGCGTGCGCCTATGAGATTGATCATTGTGTTTGTATTTGTGACACCGTTGAACGCACCTGTAAGTGCTTTCAGGATAACTGCTTCGAGGAAATCAATGCCGGCAGTCAGGAGGAGTGTCAGTATGATGACCTGGAAATAGGGCATATCTGCCTCGATAAATCCATAACTTGCCTCGTTGATCCGATGTGCGGTCACAAACAGCGCGATGATTATAACAACGAGAAAGATAACAGCTTTTGCAATGATGAGCTGGATCCCTGTTGCGGCGTTGCCGGAGGAAGAAATCTTCCGTACTCTGCTGACCGGAGATTTCAGGATTGGCAGGATCTCGGAAAACATGGATTTTGTCCCGGAAACAAAGGCGTCTTTCTGCTTGTTGATCCATTCCGCTTCTTTCGTATATCCCCCGGTCTGTCCCTGCTGCTGAGTCTGCTGGTATTGCTGCTGGGTCTGCTGATACTGCTGTTGAGCCTGCTGCTGAGCCTGCTGTTGATACTGCTGTTGAGTCTGCTGATATTGCTGCTGACCGCCGGGAGATGTCCGGGAAGCCCCGGCAGCATTGTTATTCTGGGATGTGCACGTGCAGACTTCTCCGTCCTCAAGTTTTCTTCCACATTGTGTACAGTATTTTGCCATAGTATTTTCCTCCCTGTCTCTGATTCCATCTCACGAAATCGTATATAAAATTACTATTTAATTATAAAAATAAATGAATTTTCTGTCAATATTTGCCGAATCTTATCCGGCGGTACTCACCGGATCCGTATTCTCGTACCGGCGTAAATGCGGTCAGGATCAGAGATGTCGTTGAGCCGTGCGAGGGCGCTGACTGTTGTTCCGTAGCGCTGCGCGATTTCGCTCAGCGTGTCGCCTGACCGTATCGTATAATATTGGGCGGCTGAAGTTCCGTTTTCAGGAACTTTGAGGGTGTTTCCGGCATAGATCCTGTCGGGATCGGAAATGCCGTTTAAAGAGGAGAGGGCGGATGTGGTCGTCCCATACCGCTTTGCGATCCCGCTGAGCGTATCTCCGGACTGTATCACGTAAGTGATGTACTGCGGCTGCGGCTCAGGCGACGGATCAGGCGACGGGGCGCCCGACAGGTGATTAAGCCCTGCCTTTTTTATCACGGAAGGATAGTCGACATACCCGAGATCCAGATCTACGTTTCCGCTGATCCCGGGGACACTTCCCGAGCTTGAATACTGCCAGATCCCGCAGTCTGTCCCGTCAAATTTATCTGTGTAGCGGGCGTACCAGAAGGCGTACCGTTTCGCCAGTGATGTGCCCAGATAGGTGTTGAAGAAACTGCGGTTTGAGTAGAACATGGCGTAATAGCCCCTGGCTTCTATTCTGTCACAGAAACTTTTGACTAAGCTTTTTGCCAGATCAGGTGTAAAGGTGACTCCCTGTTTTTCCGCATAGTCGGCGGACGCCTGCTCAATGTCATAGCAGACGGGATAGTCCAGGCGGTAACCGGATATCGCACTGAGGCATCCGTCTGCCTCCCGCACGGCTTTTTCAGCGGAATATGCATAGCAGAACCAATAGGCACCTATCGGAAGGCCGATGCGGTTGCACTCGGCGGCATTTCTGCGAAACTGCGCGTCCACCGTATTGTTTCCGTATCCGGCGCGGAGCATTGCAAACTGGCATCCTGACGCTTTGACTCGTTCCCAGTCGATCTCTCCCTGATGATAACTGACATCTATTCCTTTTATACTCATAATATATGATCCTCGGCTGAAAGTTTTGCTTCAATATATGCGGAATGTGGTGGAATTGTGCCGGAGGATGGCTGTTTGATATTGAAAAAAGCCTTGTAAAATTTTATAATCATTACTATAAGACAGCGTGAAATGCCATAGCTGAATTTATGGAATGGGAGGGAAAATTATGCGTTTTTGTCCATCGTGTGGAACAGTGAATGAAGACAATGCCCGGTTTTGTGAAAACTGTGGCACAAGGCTTGCCGAAGAGCCGGTGACCCCGCAGGCCACCCCGGATATGGTGACCCCGCAGGCCGCCCCGGATACAGACAGGATTCCGAATCCTGATCCTGTGCGGTATGACGGACAGCCGGTCTGGGAGGAACAGATCCCTGAACCGAAGAAGCCGAAAACCGGAGGGAAACTGTCAATACTGCAGATAGTTGTCATTGCGGAAGCGATATGCCTTGTGGCGGCGGTGATCGGACTTTTTGCTGTAGGAACTATGAAATACAGCGCGGAGTCTGTAGCAAAAAGATATTTTGCCGCATATACGGCACATGACTGGGATACGGTATATGCACTTCTGGATATGCCTGAGGGCGATTTTATGGAGGAGAGCCAGTTCGCCGAGATGATGGAGCGGTCACAGCTTTCGGATATCGCGAACTTCAAAGTACGCCCTGCGAGCGGTTCGGAAGACGGGATCGTGCGGTATTTTGATGTAGAATATTCGGTGGCGGGGCAGGGGGCGTCCAGCACCCAGTTGTCCCTGGTGCGCCAGAATCAAAAGTCGATGTTCCTTTTTGATACATGGAAAGTGTCAACGGAAGGCATGGTGTCAGACGGGTTTGAGATTTCTGTTCCGGCGGGAGCACAGGCATCTGTAGACGGGATTGCCCTGACGGAGGATTACCTGACGGCGGCAAATCAGGACGGGCTGGATACTTATCAGCTCAGTTTACTCAACGGTGTCCATTCTATAGAGGTTGCGGCTCCATGGTGTGAACTCTATGAGGGAGAGTTTGACCCATCAACCGAAGGAAGCCTGACGGTTTCCGAAATGACACTGACAGAGGCAGGCGAGGCGGCGCTTGAGGCTAAGATGCAGACGGCGCTGGAGACATTTTATTCATCTGCTATGGCGGGGGCAGATTACAGTGAAGTGCAGGGGCTGTTTGCGGCTGACGCAGCGGAGGACTTTGAGAGTGATTATAATGACCTGAAAGAGCGCCTTGCAAACGACCCGGACGATTATTATACCCTGAACGGGATCACATTCAATAATTTCCAGAGCGACTTCTATGTCGACTATGGTGTGATATCCGGCGAGATGGAAGGGGATTATGTGGTTGACTATACTTATACGAGTACGTGGTTTGGAAATACGGAGACGGAGAACAGGACAAGTGACAGTTCTTTCTATATGAGCGCGTCATTTGTATATGAAGGAGATACTTATAAGCTTCAGTATGTTTCCATACCGTCGGTATGGTGGTAAGCTGGCGTTCGATTATGAAATGGAAAGAGAGGGCGTTATAATGAGTGATAATTCGACAAAAAATGCAATATGGAAGTGCGCCTGCGCTCTGCTCGGGCTGTTTATTGTGCTGGTGCTCGCAGGAGCAGCCGTGCTGTTCTTCTGGCCGGCGGGAGGCATCGGACAGGATTCGGGAAAAGCGGCGCCTGAAACAGAGCTGCAGGCTGTGGCCCCTGCGGAGGCTGAAACTCAGACAAAGTCGTCCATACAGATCGGCGCTTCGGGGGAGGTTACCTCTGCGGCAGAAACAGAGGATGCGGACTTGAGTGCGGACTACATTATCCCGGACAGCAATACAAAACTGCTGACGAATGCCGACATAGAAGGTCTGTCTGCCCAGCAGCTTAATTATGCCAGAAATGAGATTTATGCAAGGCATGGGCGTATGTTCGACTCTGAGGAGCTGCAGGAATACTTTGGAAGTAAATCGTGGTACAACCCGCAGTATCCTGCGGATGAATTTGACCAGACGAGCGATTCTGTACTGACTGATACGGAAAAGAAAAATGCGGAATTTCTGCGGGAAGCGGAAAATAATATCCAGCCGGGCGGATATCAGCTTGACCAGTAAAAGGAGAGCAGTGATGGGTATGAAAAAGGCGGCAGTCCTGCTTCTGGGATTCAGCCTGGGAACCGGCTTTATGCTGACTGCGTGCGCTTCCGCCGGCGGCGCGGACGCCGGGGAAGAACAGACGGTGCCGGATCTTGAGATTCCGGCACAGAGCCGGAAACCGGACTTTGGAGAGGACAGTCAGGAAACGGATGTTTCGGGTGAAGACACCCGGGAAACAGGTGATGAGGAAAAAAAGGAAGAGGTCGTCGTGATAGATCCGGGCCATTCAGCTGTCGTGAGCGGGACAAAGGAACCTCTCGGGCCGGGTTCTTCAGAACAGAAGGCGGCGGATACTTCCGGGACGAGCGGAGTCTCTACCGGGCTTCCCGAGTATGAGCTGAATCTGCGGGTGGCGCAGAAACTTAAAACGGAACTGGAAAACAGAGGGTATACTGTGATACTCACAAGGGATACCAATGAAATCCAGATCACAAATATACAGAGGGCGGAGATCGCCAATGACGCCGGGGCGGACGCCTTTGTGCGGATCCATGCAAATGGGATAGACGATTCTTCCGTCCAGGGGGCCATGACTATATGCATCACCCCGGATAATCCTTTTTATCCGGAGCTGTACTCCCAGTCCAGGGCGCTTTCGGACAGCATTATCAATGAAATGTGCGCTGTGGCGGGATGTGAAAATGACGGCGTCTGGGAGACGGACAGTATGAGCGGATGCAACTGGAGCGAAGTCCCGGTCACAATCGTTGAGATGGGATACATGACCAATCCGGAGGAAGATCAGCGGATGGCGATGGACGAGTACCAGAATCTGCTGGCACAGGGGATGGCGAACGGGATAGATGCCTATTTTGGGTATCGGTAATTTTAATCGTTCTGCGGTCATATGGGAAAAACCTATTGGAATAGCGCCTTATCTTACCAGGAAGGAGGCGCTGTTTTCTATGTCTGTAGATCGTGATAACAAGGGTGATGAAAAAACCATTGGAAAATAGAAAAATAAGAAAATAATAAGATTTTCCTTTCCCCCTCTTAAAAAATCCCTTTTATCATGTATACTAGAGAGAGATAAAGGAGTGATTTAACATGTACAACATATTAGTATGTGACGACGACAAAGAAATCGTAGAAGCGATCGAAATATATCTCTCGCAGGAAGGCTACCATATCCTGAAAGCATATGATGGGATCGAAGCTCTCAGCCTTATGGAGAAGGAAGATATCAATCTGCTGATCATCGATGTGATGATGCCGCGCCTGGACGGGATACGTGCGACTTTGAAGATCCGGGAGAAGAACAGTATCCCGATCATTATACTTTCGGCGAAATCAGAAGATGCGGACAAGATACTGGGGCTCAATGTGGGGGCGGATGATTATGTGACGAAGCCGTTCAGTCCGCTCGAACTTGTGGCGAGGGTCAAGTCCCAGCTCCGCAGATTTAACCAGCTCGGCGGTTCCGGGCAGGGCGAGCAGGACCGGATCTATGAAACGGGCGGCCTGCGGATCAACGATGATCTGAAAGAGGTGACGGTGGATGGCGAGCCGGTGCGCCTGACGCCCATCGAGTACAACATCCTCCTTCTTCTGATGAAAAATAAGGGAAGAGTGTTCTCTATCAGCCAGATCTACGAATCGATCTGGAATGAAGAAGCCATTGGTGCAGACAATACAGTAGCTGTCCATATCAGGCACATCAGGGAAAAAATTGAGATCAATCCGAAGGATCCCAGGTATCTCAAGGTGGTCTGGGGTGTAGGATATAAGATCGAAAAGGGGGACTTATGAATCAGTGGTACAGGAAAACTCTGACAAAGATCGTCGTGCTTCTGACCGGGGTTTTAAGCGGGGCGGCATTTGTCACATCACTTGCGACAGCGATGACATTTGCGGGGACGGTGAATCCGGCGGAGATTACAAGGCTGATCAATGAGCCATATGAAGAATCTCCGGATTTCAATTCGTCGGTCGACGGAATGATGTGGGATGTGTTCCGGCAGTTTCAGGTTAAAAATCTTTTCGAGACGGACGGCGCGTATAATCCGGACAAAGTGATCGATATCATGGAGTACGCGCAGACGGAAGAGGCCAGCGGAGAAAATGTATCCGGTATTGCTTACACGCTGAGCCAGCTGGAGGCGTGGGGCGAGAAATACTATAACGGCGGGGATTCCTCGATCTATGCGGAAAATGATGTCGTAGTGTGCCGCCGGCTGGACGGCAGCTATTACTACTACTATCTGGAAGACTTCATCGGGCGGTTTGAGCGCGGTGAACTGTTCATGCAATTTACCGATACGATGCAGAACCAGGAAGGTTTTCTGAGGGAACTGCAGGAGGGGACGCTTACAGATTCCGGCGGGTATAAACTCAGGATCTATAACAGCGAAGGAGAAGAATTATATACCGACTGCTGGAACTTCGGAGATTCGCTGAGGGAAGAATACGCTCCCCAGGGAGCATCGGGTATCCTGGATGTAGTCAACAATTCTTCTGAACTCAACGGCAGACTGACTGAAATTTATGAGAATATCGGGCATGCCCTGACCTCCATATATGAAGGATCCCAGAACTACGACAGTGGGTGGGCTTATCTGGAAGAAGGTAATACGAACTTTACCTATCTCTATATTGACAATGAGACAAGGCAGGTCTATACAAACAAAGAGGCGTATGGGGATTATGCCGGGGCTGAGGAGCATCTCGATGAGATGAAATCCGGAGACTCTGTAAAGTATATGATCATCCAGCCGAGGCTGAAAGACTTTGAGACCAATATGGATGTCAATGCATCCGGAGAATGGAATCTGGTAAGGGCGTATGACCAGGATGAAGCTGGCGGAGATATTTTTGCCGTGGCGGTAGATACCTCTTATCCGATACAGGATCAGTTCTATGAGGCGAGTGCGAATTATAATGACAATGTACCCTTCCTGCGGGGTGCGCTTATCCTGCTTATAGCAGGCGGAATCCTCTTTCTTGTATCTGCGGTATGGATTGCCATAACCGCGGGAAAAGTACCGGGCAATGAAGAAATCCATCTGACAGCATTTGACCGCTGGAAAACAGAGATCGCGGCGGCAATCGTGATCCTGATCTGGGCAGGTGCTACGCTGGCTGTATTTTCCATGGGCTTTTCCATCGACTTATCGAACGCGGTGTCATCGGTGGAGTATTATGCGGGAGAATATACGACGGAGCTTCCGCTGTATTTTTCCGGCCTGTTTACAGAGGCTATTAATGTGGCGGATCTGACGGGAGTGTTCGCTTACGGACTATTTACGTTTCTGTGCTTTTTTGCCGGATATGTGAGCCTTATCAGAAGGATTAAAGCGAAAAGGCTCTGGAGGGGAAGCCTGGTCTATGCCGTTCTGTCCTTTACGAAAAAAGTATTTACAAATCGGTTTGACACGTTTAAGACAGGGGTTTTGACTCTGGCATTTATCGGAATCCAGATCCTTGCAATTCTGATACGGAATGCCCCGATGCTTTTTGTATCGCTCCTGGCAGACGCGGCGGTATTGTGGCTTGTCCTGAGCAGCGCTATCGCAAAGGGGCGGATCAGGAAAGGAATTGAAGAGATCGCGTCCGGCAATCTGGAATACCGGATCGATCTGAACGGACTGCGCGGCACAGAGCGGGATATTGCCGAGAAGATCAATGATATCGGAGGCGGATTAAACCGTGCGGTTGATGAGGCGATGCGAAATGAGCGCCTGAAGACCGACCTGATCACGAATGTCTCGCATGACATTAAGACTCCGCTGACCTCTATTATTAATTATGTGGACATTTTGAAGCGGTCGAATATTGCAGATGAAAAGATACGAGGATATCTGGATATCCTTGAGGCAAAAGCACAGCGTTTGAAAATACTGACAGAAGATGTGGTCGAGGCATCCAAAGTCAGCAGCGGGAATATTACTCTGGAATATATGGATATGGATCTCAGGGAGCTTGTCCAGCAGACAGAAGGCGAAATGGCAGAAAAATTTACAGCCCGGAATCTGACGGTAGTGCTTAATATTCCGGAGGATCCTGCCGTGATCCATGTGGACGGCAGGAGGATGTGGCGCGTACTGGAAAATGTTTTCGGAAATGCGGCAAAATATGCGATGCCGGGAACAAGAGTATATGCCGATCTGATCCTGACAGAGGACAAAGTCAGCTTTTCCCTGAAAAACGTATCGGAGCAGCAGCTCAATATCACTGCGGATGAGCTGACCGAACGTTTTATCCGCGGTGATCTCTCAAGAAGTACGGAGGGGAGCGGCCTCGGACTGTCCATTGCGAAGAGCCTTACTACGATGCAGGGCGGCGAGTTTGAACTATACCTGGACGGAGATTTGTTCCGGGTAAATATATCTTTTGAAAGAGTCAGATAGAATTGCAAAAAGTTACTTCAGATGATAGGATTAGATTAACTTATTATATGAGCAAAAGATAAATCCAGAATGAGTGAGGTAACGGAAATGGGTAAGGGGAAAGACAGAGGAAACGAAAACCGGACATCTGGAAATGGCAGACGTTCCGAACACGGAAATGGTGTGCGGCAGGGGCAGGAAAAGAAATCCGGCGCGGGCAGGACGGTCAGCCGGGCAGAGCGGATGCGCAGGAAAAGGGAACGTCTGAAAAGAAAAAGACGGATTTTGATAGCGGTGCTGTGCGGAATCCTGCTTCTGCTGATCCTGGCGATCGCGGGAATCGTCATGCTGGTGCGGAGCCTGCTGGGAGGCAGCAGCTCAGAGACTGAGAGCCAGAAGAAGGCGTCCGACCTGACGATTGAAGAGCAGCAGGCGGAAGAGGAGACTGAGCCTGTATCTATTACGATCAGCGCGGCGGGCGACTGCACGCTTGGGACGGATGAATATTTTGACCAGAGCAGGAGTCTGAATGCGTTTTATGACAACAATGGTCCGGCATACTTTTTCCAGAATGTAAAACCGGTTTTTGAAGCGGACAACCTGACTATCGTCAATATGGAAGGAACTCTTACCGAGTCCGATGAAAGACAGGATAAAACCTACGCCTTTAAAGGGCCGGCAGAGTATACTCAGATCTTGACGGAAGGAAGCGTTGAAGCTGCTAATCTGGCGAATAACCACAGCCGCGATTACGGAGAGCAGAGCTATACAGACACCATATCTGCGCTGGATGCCGCCGGGATCACCAATTTCGGTTATGACCGGACTGCGGTCATGGATATAAACGGGATAAAGGTAGGTCTGGTAGGAACATATGAGCTGGCAGAGGGTATGGGCTGTGAAGACGGGATGATCGCCAATATCAGGGCAGTAGAAGAACAGGGCGCTCAGATTGTCATTGTAAGTTTTCACTGGGGAATTGAAAAGGATAATTATCCGGATGAGAATCAGGTGGCACTTGCCCATTCTGCTATTGACAACGGGGCAGATCTCGTGCTCGGCCACCATCCCCATGTACTTCAGGGAATAGAAAACTATAATGGGAAGAATATTGTATACAGCCTGGGAAATTTCTGTTTTGGCGGCAACAGCAATCCTTCGGATAAAGATACGATGATCTTCCAGCAGACATTTACCGTACAGGACGGAGAACTGGTGGCTGACAATGTGACAAATATTATACCGTGTTCCGTCTCATCCGAATCCGGACGGAATAACTATCAGCCTACGCCGCTGGAAGGCGAGGAAAAAGACCGGGTGATGCAGAAGATACAGGAGTTTAGCAGCGGGTTGTAAAAAAGTAAGAAAAGGGACAGGGTGAAACCTGATTGGGGACGTAGTAAAATGCGATTTTACTACGTCCCCAATTTGATTATTTACTTGCTGATTCAAATAACATGCGTTATAATTTACCTGTGGTGACAAAGTTCTCTTGAACAGAAGAAGAACTTTGTCTTTTTTTGTGCCCGGTATGGACAAAAAGGAGAAACAGCGATGCAGTGTATTTTCGGCAGAAAGAGGAAGAAATATAAACTTCATTTGGGAGCAGGCGCTAAAATATTGTTGATGCTGCACTATCTTTTTCTGGTTACACTGCTTATCGACCACCTGCCTCCGTTAAATATCACTACTGAATACAGCGATGTTAATTTTTTCCTG
>DXEY01000042.1 GCA_019114745.1 Candidatus Mediterraneibacter colneyensis
AGAAACAAAAAGCCCACAAACAAAGAATTTCTGAAATATTTGTATGATTACATTGTTAAGATGAACAGCGATGTAAAGATAGCAGACCGCTTCATCCCTGTTATCTGTCCCATATCGAACGATTACTGCGCGGCACTGAGCGCTTTTTACATCAGGCTGTCGAAAATGATCGAGTGATTTTTCCTTACAGCTACTGCACAATAAAAAGGAGGAGTGATACGGGCTTCAGAATGCAGCCGTTCACTCCTTTTTCTGTCTTTATCCTAATACTGGCACAGCACGATGACTTTCTGAGGTGTAGTCTGCGCCGGTATGCTGAATGTAGTCGTCGTGTAATATACGAGCAGTTCTGTGTTTTCCGGACTGCATGTGTACTGCTGCCCGTTCTGCGTGACCACATTTGTCGTTGGTCCGATATTCAGTCTGAGCGAGCCGTCGGCAGATGTAAGGCTGTCGTCAAAATAGTCCAGCATCACCTGCTGCCCTCTCCTCAGGGATGTCACGATCTCCGCCTGGTACTGCGGCGGATATACCGCAGGAACCGGAAGATTTGTGTCGTAAAATGCCGCGATCCTCATACCCGGACGCAGCCGCACGTTGTCGATGACCGTCGTGTCTCCTGACACGACTACATTTACAATATTGGAATCACTGATCAGGGATACTGACATGGAACAGCAGGAATCTCCCCTGTTGATCCCCTGGATGATCCCCTCTACTTTTTCAAAGGTCTCATATGCCATAACAGAAAGAACTCCTTTTTCTTTCTATTATATTATGCACATCCCCGGATTCAGTGTATGTGCTCTTTATCGCTGTATACTTCGCAGAATCTCGCGGCAAAGGACACCGGTTCCCCGCCCAGGATCAGATGGGATACGTCACCCACACGCAGTCCCCTGAAATGGGCAATTCCCTGCTGCCTCTCCTCTGTCACTACTTCCGTCACTGAAGTAGGCGCCAGCGCAAGGCTGTGCCAGAGGGCAAAGGGCGACAGATTCCAGAGATGGGAAAGGAATACGCATGTCGCGCCGAAGTGGCAGAAAAATGTCACGGTCTCCGTGCTCTCCTTCTCCACCCGGTAAATGTTTCCCTCTCTTATGTATCCGTAACCTGCCAGCAACTGGTCAAATTCTTTTGTCACGTGGTCGTACACCTGCACCACATCCGAGTGGCGGCACACCTCAGACTCCCTCCAGTGCCGGGCGTCCATACATTCCCCGTGCTCCGCCCAGTAAGCGGGAACCATATCCCATGGGATACGTGGCGTATATCTCCCGTCCTTCATCCTTGCGTTTGGAAATGCTTTCCGGAGTTCCCCGCAGCCGTTTAAATCCACCTGCCCCGGGAACTCGCGGAGCCAGTCTAAAGTCTCTGCGGTACATCCCAGTTTTTCCAGGCTGTAGGAGGCAGTAGCCTGCGCTCTGCCGAGCGGGGATACATAGCATGTCCCCATATTCATCTTCGGCGCCTGCTCTGCAAGAAGCGCTGCCTCGCGGTGACCTTTCTCTGTCAGTGTATCATTGATGTAATCCGGATCTCCGTGTCGGATAAATAATAGTCTCATCTTTTCCTCCTGATATCAGTTCCATATTTTTTCCAGCCATCGCCGGGAGAGTTCAGGCCAGATTCCCACCTCCGCAAAAGTTCTGCGGATCTGTACTTTCATGTCCGGCGTCCACTTTTCTTTCTTTTTTCCGTTCAGCCCGAAATCATCCAGGATCTTCCGGCCCTGTTCCGGGGGATAACAGGTTTTTCCATCCAGCATTGCCTCTGCGAGCAGCCGGATCTGTTCCAGTGTATACGGCACGCCGAAGTCCCGTTCCAGCCACCGCTCCGAAGCGACGGACATCCCGTGCACTCCCTCGGAAAACACGTGATGGGCAAAGGGCACCCCGGCATTTCTCAGCGCCCCGGCGAACAGATAGCTGTTCTCCACCGGCACGGTGGCGTCTGTCACTGTCTGCCAGAGAAAACAGGGCGGGGTGTCCGCCGTCACATGTTTCTCCAGCGACATGTATGAGAGCTCCTCCTCTGAAGCGTCCGCCCCGAGCAGGGCGGTCATTGAGTCCCTGTGGGCATAGGCTCCGGAGGTGATCACCGGGTACGCCAGGATGGCGGCGTCCGGTTTGTTGGAAATCCCACGGTACGCAGGGTCACTGTCCGTGATATCCCCGTAATGTACGCACAGACTGGCGCACAGATGCCCTCCCGCCGAGAAGCCGCACACTGCGACCCTCCCCGGGTCTGTGTTGTATCTGCCGCTGTGTCTGCGTATCATGCGCACCGCTCTGGAAATGTCATGGAGCGGCTGGAGTTTCAGCGGTTCATCCAGCAGATTTACCGTATATGCCAGCACAAACACCTGGAAGCCTGCACGGTAAAATTCCTCCGCCGGAAGGTGCGCCTCCGACGGAGACACGTTACGATAAGCTCCGCCCGGTACGACAAGCATACACGGGCGGAGTGTTTTGTCTTCATGGATATAACTGGTCAGAAACGGTACAAAGCCGTATGCTGCAGGATACGTATATTCTTCCTCCTGCCACAGAATGATCTTCTCTCCTGTCAAAGCAGTTCCTCCTGTCAGTCAGTTCCTTCTTTCCTGTCTTTTACAGCTCCACATCTTCGAGATACGGGTTCTGTACCTCATAGAAGCGCTCTTCCTCGACCGCCTCAGCAAGGGACATATCGATCGGCATCCTTCCGAGAACCGGAACTTTCATCTCTGAGGCAATCTCATCGATATGGCTCTCCCCGAATACTTTCAGCTCTTTTCCGCAGTCCGGGCATTTCACATAGCTGTAGTTCTCTACGATACCCAGTACCGGGATGTTCATCTGCTCTGCCATATTTGCCGCTTTACGGACGATCATCTGCACCAGATCCTGCGGGGATGTCACGATGACAACTCCGTCCACCGGAAGGGACTGGAATACTGTCAGCGGCACATCGCCTGTTCCCGGCGGCATGTCAACAAACAGATAATCAAGGTCTCCCCACATGACATCTGTCCAGAACTGTTTTACAACTCCCGCAATGATCGGCCCTCTCCAGATGACCGGGGCGGACTCATCTTCGAGCAGGAGGTTGACCGACATGATCTTTGTCCCGTCTTTCGCCGTACACGGAATGATATTTTCTTCCGTCGCCCCTGCTTTTGTGTGGACGCCGTACATCTTCGGAATAGACGGCCCCGTAATATCCGCGTCAAGAATCCCCACTGTATACCCTTTCTCACGCATCATGCGTGCAAGGGATGCTGTTACGAGAGATTTCCCGACTCCGCCTTTGCCGCTGACGACCCCGATCACTTTTTTGATTGATGAGTACATATTTTCCGGCTCACGGAAGTCCGTCTTTTTACTGCTGCATGAATCCGCATGTGCGCATCCGGCACAGGATTCTTCTGTACATTCGTTCATGTTCTGTTCTTCTGCCATGATTCATAACCTTCTTTCCTGATCTCATCTATATATCCCGCAGAAATATTCTGCAGGGCTGCGTGGATAGTATATCACATTTTAATGGAAAATGTACATATCCCGGCTATTCTTTTCCGCTGAAGCAGTAAGTACATACTTTGCATGGCTCGATGCCGATGGAGGCGAGCAGGTCGTCGAGCCTGTGGAACCTCAGGGTTGTAAAGTTCTGGATCCGCCTGATCTCCTCTATCATTTTTGCATAGCGGCAGGAATCCGGGTTTGTGTATTCTTCAAGCACTTCTTCCGGGCAGTTGTCCCCTTCCTGTTCACGGATCACTCTCCTCGTGATCAGCTCCATGTCCGACTTGGATCGGGAGAAATTCAGATATTTACATCCGAATATGAGCGGAGGGCATGCCGGACGTACATGTACTTCTTTCGCCCCGCTCCGGTAAAGAAACTCTGTCGTCTCACGGAGCTGGGTGCCCCGCACGATGGAATCGTCGATCAGCAGCAGTCTCTTATTCTCGATCAGAGCCTGTACGGGGATCAGCTTCATTTTGGCGATCAGATCTCTCTGGCTCTGGTTTGTCGGCATGAATGACCTTGGCCATGTAGGCGTATATTTGATAAACGGCCTTGCATATGGGATGCCCGACTCATTGGAATAGCCGATCGCATGCGCCACGCCGGAATCCGGCACTCCCGCAACGATATCCGGATGCACGGAGCCCCCGTCCCTCTTTGCCAGCATACTGCCGCAATGATAACGCATTTCTTCTACATTGACCCCTTCATAAGAAGAAGTCGGATAGCCGTAATATACCCACAGGAAAGAGCAGATCCGCATCTTGTCCCGGGGCTTTACAAGAGTCTCCACACTCTCCGGCGTGATATAAGCGATCTCTCCCGGTCCCAGTTCCCGGTCATGGCTGTAACCGAGATTCAGGTATGCAAAGTTTTCAAACGACACACAGTAGGCCCCTTCTTTCTTTCCGATGACCACCGGGGTCCTTCCATTCAGGTCTCTGGCAGCATAAATCCCGTCCTTCGTCATGATCAGAAGACTCAGGGATCCGTCCACCATTTCCTGCGCATACCGGATTCCCTCTTCAATAGTCCCCTTCCTGCAGATCAGCGAGCCGATCAGCTCCGTCGCATTGATCTGTCCGCCGCTCATCTCGAGGAAGTGGGATCTTCCGTCCCTGTACGCCTTATCCAGGATCTCATCCTGATTGTTGATCTTCCCGATCGTAGTAATGGCAAAACTGCCAAGATGCGACTGGAGAAGCAACGGCTGAGGCTCATAGTCCGAGATACAGCCGATCCCGAGATTTCCCTCCAGTTCTTCCACGTCCCGTTCAAACTTTGTCCTGAACGGAGAATTTTCTATATTATGGATGGCACGGTTGAAGCCGTCCTTACCGTAAACAGCCATCCCCCCTCGTCTCGTACCCAGATGGGAATGATAATCCACCCCGTAAAAAAGCTCCAGTACACAGTCATTCTTAGATGCCACGCCAAAAAATCCGCCCATTTCGATGTCCTCCTTACAATACGCGCCTGAAATGCGCCCATTCTTTTACCTAATACAGGATAAAGGAAAAAAGCCTCATAAGTCAAGAGTTCATAAACTTTTTTTCGTTTCCTTTGCTTTCCCGCTGTTTTCATTTATAATGGAATTATGCAGAAACCGAACGAGGGCAGGAGAAAGGAGATATGATTATGTCACTGCACACATCAGACCTTGTGCTCGTACCAGGGCGTCAGCTCACACCTTTGGATACGATCTCCGGATTCCAGGTGAGACCGGGATTCTTCCGTTTCTTCGGCGCCACCATCATCCCCGGAGGAGTAAACTTTACGATCCAGTCGCACGGCGCCACGTCATGTGAGCTGCTCCTCTTCCACCGCGAAGCGGAAGAGCCTTTTGCCGTGCTGAAGTTTCCTGACAATTATAAGATCGGGTTTGTATATTCCATGATCGTATTCGGGCTGGATGTGGAAGAATTTGAGTACGCCTACCGGCTGGACGGCCCCTATGACACAAAAAAGGGTCTCCGTTTTGATAAGAGCAAGCTCCTGCTCGACCCCTATGCCCGGGCAGTGACCGGACAGAGCCAGTGGGGATGTAAAAATAACGCGCAGCACGGCTACCGCGCCAGGGTCGTACACAACAACTTCGACTGGGGACTTGAGAGAAATGACGCGGTTCCTATGGAGGATCTCATCATCTACGAACTCCATGTGAGAGGGTTTACCAAATCCCCCACATCAAATACTGCCTTTCCCGGCACATTCCGCGGACTGGAAGAAAAGATCCCCTACCTGAAGGAACTCGGTGTGAACGCGGTGGAACTGATGCCCGTCTTTGAATTTGATGAGATGCGCGACGCCCGGATGATCGATGAGAACGAACTTCTGGACTACTGGGGATACAATCCGGTCTGTTTCTTCGCGCCAAATACAAGCTATTCCTCTGAAATCGAATACAACCGCGAAGGCATGGAATTAAAAAAGATGATCAAGACTCTCCATGACAATGAGATCGAAGTGATCCTCGACGTGGTATTCAACCACACGGCAGAGGGCAACGAGTACGGCCCATCCTTCTGTTTCAAGGGGTTTGACAATAACATTTACTATATGCTCACCCCTGACGGGAAATACTACAATTTCAGCGGCTGCGGCAACACGCTCAACTGCAACCACCCTGTCGTGCAGGAGCTGATCCTGGACTGCCTGCGCTACTGGGTCACGGACTACCGGGTGGACGGGTTCCGTTTCGACCTGGCGTCTATCCTGGGGCGAAGCGAAAACGGCACCCCGCTGAACCAGCCGCCGCTGCTCCGCAGCCTGGCATTTGACCCGATCCTCGGTAATGTAAAACTCATCGCCGAGGCATGGGATGCGGGAGGACTCTACCAGGTAGGTTCCTTCCCCTCCTGGAAACGCTGGGCTGAATGGAACGGCAGATACAGAGATGATATGCGCTGTTTTCTGAAAGGCGACAGCCACATGGCGAAAACTGCCGCCCAGCGTATGACCGGTTCCCCGGACTTATACGATCCTGTCTACAGGGGCGGCAACGCTTCCGTGAATTTTCTGACCTGCCACGACGGATTTACACTGTACGATCTGTACAGCTATAACGAGAAGCACAATGAGGCGAACGGATGGGACAACACCGACGGATTTGACGACAACAACAGTTGGAACTGCGGTGCGGAAGGCGACACGGACGATGCGGAGGTTCTGTCCCTTCGATACCGGATGATCAAAAATGCCTGTGCCGTGCTCATGTGCAGCCGGGGAACGCCTATGTTCCTCTCCGGCGATGAATTTGGCGATACCAGATACGGCAACAACAATCCCTACTGTCAGGATAACCAGATCTCCTGGCTGGACTGGAGCCTTCTCGAAAAAAACAGGGATTTATTTGAATTTTTCCGGTATATGATCGCCCTGCGGAAGAAGCATCCGGCGATCCGCAAAGACCTGGAGCCCAGCTATTTCCGGTTCCCCTCCATGAGCATACACGGGGCAGATCCATGGAAACAGGATATTCCCGAGGATTCTTACATCGCATGCGTCCTTTTTGCCGGATACGATGATGAGGGCAGACGGGAGGATCTCGTCTATGTTGCTGTCAATGCTTACTGGTTCGCGTCTGAGATCACGCTCCCTGACCTTCCCGAAGGGTATCACTGGAGCATTGCCGTCAACACCGGTGATCCCAGGCAGCAGACGTTCCCGGAAGGGAAGATGCCCCGGGCGGAAAAGACTGTCCTTCTCGGAGAGCGCTCTGTGATCGTATTTATCGGAGAAACTGATGCCGAAAGCCCGGTCTGACGCCTTATGGCGCCGGCCGGGCTTCCCTGTCTCTTTCACTCCCCTTCGCTTTTATCCCAGAGGAGTGTCCCATATGTTTCGATCATCTCCTGAGCCTCTTCTTCACTCGCGTCTTCGATCTCATCGATCCCCTTATCCAGATAGTAGATCATGTCCACATTACTGAAATCCTTGTCTTCATATCCGTTCTGTATCCATACCGCCTCGCCTCCGCTTCTCACCGGCTCACGCTGAAACAGATAATCCCTCACTGTCATCTGGCAGCTCAGAAAGGCGACGTTTTTTTCTTCCCCGTCCACCGTCATTGTCCGGTATCGGAAATCAGCATAGTTAAACCCATATGTCCCGGCTTTTTCTGTAACCATGACCCCCGTGCTGACGGTCCACTGTTCCTCCCCGTCTTCCGATCCCAGATAGACCTTGTTGGGCCAGGAGTTCTGCGCTTCCACCTGCACCTGGTCATAGGGAAGCTCGATCCACCACCCGGAGACCCAGAAAAATCCTGCGATCACCAGAGCGACTGCCGCACAGCTTATCAGGATCCAGCGGAGCCTGACGCGCCGGAATTTTTTCAGGACATCCCTGCTCTTTTTTCTGCTTTTTTCATCTTCTTTTGCATCAGCGCCGAATCCCGCGCTCTTCATCTCCTGATAATACTGCCGGCACGTCACGCACTCGTCCAGATGTTTTTCGATTTCCCCGTTTGTAACATCTCCCGTCAGTCCGTCTATATAACTCGGCATCAGATCCCTTACAATCTCACACTTCATCTTTTTTCTCCTTCCCGCCGCTGCCGGAGACCAGCTTCTGTTTTGCCCGGTAAAATGTCACCCGGGCCCAGTTCTCACTCCTGCCAAA
>DXEY01000043.1 GCA_019114745.1 Candidatus Mediterraneibacter colneyensis
GTCTGCTAAGAAAAGAATTTTAGTGAACGAGACAAAGGCTGCAAGAAATAAAGCGATCAAGTCCAAGGTAAAAACTGCTGTCAAGAAAGTTGACGCAGCAATTGCCGCAAAAGATGCAGAAACTGCTAAGACTGCTCTTCACGCAGCGATCGTAGAGATTTCCAAGGCAGGAAGCAAAGGTGTTTATCACAAAAAAACTGTTTCCAGAAAGATCTCTCGTCTGTCAAAAGCTGTAAACAGCATCGCTTAATCATCATAGAAGAACTTGAAAGGCATCCGCACCGTCAGGCGGATGCCTTTTTTGTATTGGCGACGAGCCAGAGTCCGCGCTTGTGCGAGACCCTGGCGACCGCTTACAATCCCGGGATGTGCCTTTTGGCACTTCCCGGGATTTGCGTTGGCGGCGAGCCAGAGTCCGGGGCTTGCCGGCGATCTATTCTCTGAGCGCAGGCCATACTGTTATGAGCATGGTCACAAAACATGCCGTACCCCCGATCACATTCGATACGGGTTCCGCCCAGAATACGCCGTCCGTCCCCAGACCACCGATCATCGGGAGCAGGATGGTGAGCGGCACCACAATGATCACTTTGCGGAACAGGGAGAAAAACACAGCCTGTTTCGGCCGGTTCAGTGCCACATACACCGACTGTCCGACAAACTGGAGCGCCATCATAAAGATACCGCAGAAATAAATCTGCATCGCCGGGATCCCCTGTTCGATCAGGCCTGTTTCCTGCGTAAACAGGTGCAGGAAAAATCGCGGTTCCATAAAAACGACCGCCCAGAGTATCAGGGAAAACGTGATCCCGACTACGGTAATAAAACGGATCGCAGATTTTACTCTTTTGTAACATCCCGCACCGTAATTATACCCCATCACCGGCTGGGCGCCTGAAGTCAGTCCGTTGAGCGGCAGAGTCGCGATCTCCCGCACGGAATTGATCACCGTCATGATTCCTACGTAAAGGTCGCCGCCGTACCGCGCAAGGACGGCGTTACATACAATCTGCACTGTACCGTTCGTCACCGACATGACAAACCCGGATGTCCCGAGAAAAGTGATCTCTTTTACCAGCGGCATATGCAGTCTCATGGAAGTCCGGTCCAGCCTGAAAAGCGCTTTTCTTCCTGTCAGGAACAACAGCACCCAGAGCGCCGACGCTGCCTGGGATATGACTGTCGCAATCGCAGCTCCTCTCACGCCCATGCCGAATCCGAAGATCAGAACCGGATCGAGAATAAGATTCATGACCGCCCCCAGAAGGACGGTCAGCATCCCCATCTTTCCAAAGCCCTGCGCGTTGATAAAATTGTTCATACCCAGGCTGATCATTACAAAAACTGTTCCCAGAAGATAGATGGTAAGGTACTGGTCCGCATAACTGTATGTATCTTTGCTTGCCCCAAACAGATGCAGGAGCGGCTGTTTCAGGACGAAACAGAGCACCATCAGGGCAACTCCTGTAAGGATCAGCATGGAAAAGGAGTTGCCCATTACCGTCTGCGCCCGCTTCTCTTCATGTCCGCCCCGTGCGATCGAACACAGGGGAGCCCCGCCCATCCCGAAAAGATTGGCAAATGCCGATATGATCGTAATGACCGGGAGGCAGAGACCGATCCCCGTAAGGGCCTGAGCCGAGGCATGGGGCAGATGTCCGATGTAAATGCGGTCGACCACGCTGTAGAGCACATTGATCAATTGCGCCAGCGTCATAGGCGCGGCAAGACTCAGAATATGCCGGGTCACACTGCCCTTGCTGAAATCGTTCCTGTCAGGCATGTTTTGCCTCCCTCCTCTCCCGGATGACTTCCAGATGACGAAACGCCCGGCAGATCTCTGCCGGGCGTCCCGCCGCTTACCTATTGTATGACCAAAAATTAGTTATTGATAAGTTTATCCTCATCGCTCCAGCTGTACAGCTTTCTGATCTCCTCACCGATCTTCTCTGACGGATGCTCAGCCGCAAGTTTTCTCATTGCGCGGAAGTGTGCCTGTCCGCCTGCCTCAGACATATCAAGCAGGAAGTCTTTTGCAAAAGTACCATCCTGGATATCGGAAAGGATCTTCTTCATCGCTTTCTTTGTATCCTCTGTGATGATCTTCGGCCCTGTGATGTAATCGCCATACTCTGCCGTATTGGAGATGGAATATCTCATTCCTGCGAATCCTGACTGGTAGATCAGGTCTACGATCAGTTTCATCTCGTGGATACACTCAAAGTATGCATTTCTCGGATCATATCCCGCCTCAACCAGAGTCTCAAAACCTGCCTGCATCAGTGCGCAGACGCCGCCGCACAGCACTGCCTGCTCGCCGAAGAGGTCTGTCTCTGTCTCTGTCCTGAATGTGGTCTCAAGGATGCCTGCTCTTGCTCCGCCGATAGCAAGACCGTATGCCAGTGCTTTGTCAAGGGCTTTCCCTGTGTAGTCCTGCTCTACAGCTACCAGACACGGCGTACCTTTTCCAGCCTGATACTCGCTTCTTACTGTGTGGCCCGGAGCCTTCGGTGCGATCATCGTAACGTCCACGTTCTTCGGCGGTACGATCTGTCCGAAATGGATGTTAAATCCGTGAGCGAACATCAGCATGTTGCCCTCTTCCAGATTCGGCTCGATGTCGTTTTTATATAAAGCAGCCTGCTTCTCGTCGTTGATCAGGATCATGATGATATCGGCTTTTTTAGCCGCCTCAGCGGATGTGTACACTTCAAATCCCTGAGCCTCTGCCTTCGCCCATGATCTGCTTCCCTCATAGAGACCGATAATGACATTGCATCCTGACTCCTTTAAGTTCAGCGCATGAGCATGTCCCTGGCTTCCGTAGCCGATGATCGCGATTGTCTTTCCTTCAAGAAGAGAAAGATTACAATCTTCCTGATAATAAATTTTTGCTGCCATTTTGCATTCCTCCTACATGATAAAATTAAAAATATGCTACATCCTTACTTCCTCTGGAAAGTCCCGTAATACCGGTTCTTGCAAGCTCCAGTATCTCATAACCTTTCAGAAGATTCAGGAATGCTTCCAGTTTGCTCTGTGTCCCTGTGAGTTCCACGATCAGGGAATCTTCCTCCACATCGACGATCTTCGCCCTGAAGATATCTGCCACAGAGATGATCTCTCCTCTCTGGGATGCGTCGGCACGGAGCTTGACCATGATCAGCTCACGGCATACAGATTCTTCGTCTTTGAGCACCTTGATCGCCACTACATCCTCAAGCTTCCTGACCTGCTTCTCGATCTGAGAGAGGATCAGCTCATCGCCGGATGATACGACCGTGATCCTGGTGAACCTGGGATCCGCCGTCATACCGGCTGTGATACTGTCGATGCTGTATCCACGCCGGCTGAACAGGCCCGCGATCCGGCTCAGGACTCCGGGATTATTGTCTACAAGTAATGAAAATACCTGTTTCCTCATCAATTTCTCTCCTTCCCGTCTCAAAAACAGAGTGCAATCTGTTTTTCCTTTTCTAATATTACCAATTGTACTTTGCTTTGTCAAGACATAGATGCAATCTTTTCCGCAAGATCATTCAAATACACCCAACGCTCCATTTTTTCATCCAGAGCCGCCTGGGCTTCCTCCTGTTCTGCCATCAGCTCCCTCAGTTTCACGGAATTTGTCGCATTCGCATCGATCTGGCGTCCGATCGATGCGATCCTGTCCTCCAGAGCTGCAATGTCATCATCGATCGATTCGTATTCCCGCTGTTCTTTATAGGTAAATTTCAGCTTCCGGGGCTGGCTGCGCCACTCTTTCGTGCTCTCCGCTCCGCTGCCTGAGGTATCTTCCCCTGCCGTTTTTTCCTTAGCCTGCGCATTCCCTGTATCCGCGCTGTTCCGGGATGTTTCGCGCTGCTTTGCATTCAGGTAATCCGTATACCCGCCCTCATACTGCCTCGCATGTCCATGTCCGTCCAGCTCAAAAATACGGTCTGCAACATTATCCAGAAAGTACCGGTCGTGGGACACCGTGATCACGATCCCGTTAAACAAATTCAGATAGTCCTCCAAAATAGTCAGCGTAGGGATATCCAGGTTGTTGCCCGCCTCGTCAAATAACAGCACATTAGCGTTTTCAGCAAGAACCCCAAGCAGATACAGCCTGCGCTTCTCTCCACCGGATAGCTTTCCGATCGGTGCATACTGCATATCCGGCGTAAAGAGGAAACGCTCAAGCAGCGCCGACGCACTGATCTTCCCGTCCGTCGTCGTGATATACTCTGCGATATCCTTCACATAATCGATCACGCGCTGGCTGTCGTCCATATGCTGTTCTTCCTGGGCAAAATACCCGATCTTGATGGTCTCGCCGATGTCGATGTGCCCTGCATCCGGTTCCTCGATCCCTGCGATCATCTTCAGAAGTGTGGATTTCCCGCACCCGTTAGGGCCGATGATCCCAAGCCGCTGGTTTTTCAGCACAATATAACTGAAATCCTCCAGTATCTTTTTCTCTCCGTAGCTCTTGCTGACGTGGTGGAGTTCGATAGTCTTTTTTCCCATCCTCGTCTCTACAGAACCCAGCTCCACTGTCTGATCCTGCACAGGCGCTTTCCCGTT
>DXEY01000003.1 GCA_019114745.1 Candidatus Mediterraneibacter colneyensis
TTGTACTCCATAAATCCGGAGATAACCGTATTCAGGCTGAAGCTCTCCAGACGGCTCGTGATATCGTAGACCATCTTGTGGCGGAGCTTGATCATCTCCTTCGTCGCCCTGATATCCTGATCTTTGCTGTCCATGAGCAGGTTCCAGAGACGTTTCAGGAAACGGTTGACGCCGTCGATCCCCCTGTCATCCCACTCTGCATCCAGCTCCGGCGGCCCTACAAAGAGCTCGTACATTCTGAGTGAGTCACAGCCGTAGTCACGCACCAGGTCATCCGGTGAGATGACATTTCCTTTGGACTTGCTCATCTTGATCCCGTTCTTTCCTGTGATCATGCCCTGATTAAACAGTTTCTGGAACGGCTCGTCGAAGTCGATCACACCGATATCGTACAGGAACTTTGTATAGAATCTGGAATACAGGAGATGGAGCACGGCGTGCTCTACGCCTCCGATGTACATATCCACCGGGAGCATCTCGTCCGCTTTCTCGCGTGATACCAGTTCTTTGTCATTGTGGTTGTCCACATAACGCAGGAAATACCAGGAAGATCCTGCCCACTGAGGCATCGTGTTCGTCTCTCTCTTCGCCGGTTTTCCGCACACCGGGCACTTGCAGTTCACCCACTCGTCGATAGCCGCCAGCGGTGACTCTCCTGTTCCGGTCGGCTCATAGGATTCTACGTCCGGCAGAGTCAGCGGAAGTTCTTCCTCCGGCACCGGAACACATCCGCAGTCCGGGCAGTGTACGATCGGGATCGGCTCTCCCCAGTAACGCTGGCGGGAGAACACCCAGTCACGAAGTTTATAGTTAACCGTCGCGCGTCCGATTCCCATCTTCTCAATCATGTGGGGAGCTTCTTTTTTCAGCACAGCAGACTCCATACCGTTCCACTCGCCGGAATTGATCATTGTTCCTGCCGCCTCTGTGTACGCTTCCGTCATATTTTCGATCTCTTTGCCGTCTTTTGCGATGACCTGGATGATCGGGATATCGAATTTCTTCGCGAACTCAAAGTCGCGGTCGTCATGTGCCGGAACGCACATGATCGCCCCGGTCCCATAGTCAGCCAGTACATAATCGGACAGCCAGATCGGCGTCTTTACGCCGTTTAACGGGTTGATCGCATAACTTCCCGTAAATACGCCGGTCTTTTCTTTATCCTGCATACGGTCTACGTTTGACTTCATAGACGCCTCGTAAATATACTTCTCTACCGCGTCCTTTGTCTCTTCTGTCGCCAGTGACTGCGCCAGTTCATGCTCCGGGGCAAGCACCATGAAGGTAGCTCCGTAAAGCGTGTCCGGTCTCGTCGTGTAGACTGTGATCTTCTCGTCTCTTCCCTCCACCGGGAACTCTACTTCAGCGCCGTAGGATTTTCCGATCCAGTCACTCTGCATCTTCTTAACTTTCTCCGGCCAGTCCAGCTTATCCAGATCATTTAACAGACGGTCAGCATACTTCGTAATGCGCAGCATCCACTGACGGAGGTTCTTCTTTGTCACCTCTGCCCCGCAGCGCTCACATTTTCCGTTTACAACTTCCTCATTTGCAAGTCCGGTCTTACAGGACGGGCACCAGTTGATCGGAAATTCTTTTTCGTATGCAAGCCCTTCTTTGAACATCTTCACAAAGATCCACTGCGTCCATTTGTAAAACGCCGGATCTGTAGTATTTACTTCCATATCCCAGTCATACAGAGCTGCGATATCGTTGATCTGCTTCTTGATATTCGCCACGTTTTCCGCTGTGGATTTTGCCGGATGGACGCCCATCTTGATCGCATAGTTCTCAGCCGGAAGGCCGAATGCATCCCATCCCATCGGATGCACGATATAATATCCCTGCTGAAGTTTATATCTGCTCCACACATCAGAGATGACATAGCCTCTCCAGTGGCCTACATGGAGTCCGTTTCCTGACGGATAGGGGAACATATCCAGGCAGTAATACTTCTGCTTCTTATTCCCGTTGTCATCTACTTTCGGATTGACCGGATTCTCTTTCCATTTCTCACGCCATTTTTTCTCAATTGCTCTGTGATTGTACACGATCTTTGTACCCATTTGGTGATTCCTCTCTTTCATACGTTCATACCCATAAAAAGAAAGCCTTTTCTTCTCAGATCAAGAGACGAAAAGGCTTATTTTCCGTGGTACCACTCTCATTCATCTGCACGGGCAGATGCACTCATTGATTCTGTAACGGGAACTCCCGCTCCTGCCTACTCCTGTTCAGCAGAAGAACTCCGAGGCCAGTTCAGCGTTTACGCTGCTGCCTCTCACCGCCCGGCAGCTCTCTGAAAACGATACACACCTACTATTCCTCATCACAGTCTTTATAATTTACTCATTTATTATAGGAAGAACCTTAAAATAAGTCAAGGATAAAATTCATACTCCTCTTTTTATCTTCGGCTCCCACAGAACGATCTCGCGATCTTTCAGGGTTTTCTTCACATCGATGAGCCGCTGGTTCGACGATCCCCGGAATACAAGCCGGATATCTTTTTGTTTTTCCACAAACCTGCCGTCCACAAGCACATCGATCATAGACAGCATCTCGTCCGTATACTCGCAGCGGGCACGGCTTTCGCTTAATAATTCCCTGTCAAGCAGGTAACCGCTGTAGCACCAGACCGTTTTCGACGGGTACTGTGCCCTTACTTTTCTTAAGAGCCGGACAAGTTCTTTCTGATTCTGCGGTTCAAAAGGTTCCCCGCCAAGAAGTGTCAGACCGGTGATATATTCCGGTGAAAGTGCGTCCAGTATTTCCCGTTCTGTCTCTTCTGTGTATTCTTTTCCATAGTGGAAATCCCATGTATCCTGATTAAAACATCCCGGACAGTGATGGGTACAGCCGGAAACGAAGAGGGAAACTCTGACCCCCTCTCCGTTGGCAATATCGCATTTTTTAATTTCTCCGTAGTACATGTTTTCCTCGTTGATTATTTTTATATGATATGTTACGCAGCTATCCTTAATTTGAAAAACAGGAAATAGCCGTCC
>DXEY01000044.1 GCA_019114745.1 Candidatus Mediterraneibacter colneyensis
CTCGAGGATACGCTTCTGTATTTCCTCAAGTTGTTTCCTCCTTTTTATCCGATCTGTATGTTTCCGATCCGGTAACAGCGGATTCTACTTCTTCTCCGACACTCTTTGCAGATAGGGAAGCTGCCTTTTCAGATCCGACCTCACGCTCATATGCCAGAAAAACTCTCCCGCAAAGAGAAATTTATGCACATAATCTTCAAAGAGCAGCGCCCGGATCAGTCTTTTCACAGAATAGATCTTTTTGCTGGCTTTGATATGTTCAAGCTGCAGCTCACAGGGCGTCATGTTTTTCGGCATATGGACGACATGTCCGTTATAAAGAGACCAGTTCCTGTGGAGCAATTCTGCTTTATGCGTCTCATAGACCGGAGTCCCCGGCACAAAATACATCGACTGTATGAGCACTCCCTGTATTTTATTCTCGATCACAAAATCGGCGAGCTGGTCTCCGACTCCTTTCTCCTGGTCGTCTGAACCGAGAATGAACAGTCCTCTCACGCTCAGCCCGTGTTTTCTGATATTCCGGATGGACCTTATGATCTCATCCTTCGTGCTTTTCTTATGGTACGTCTCAAAGGATTTATCGTCGATAAACTCGATCCCCATATCCAGCTCAAAAAATCCGGCTTTCTTCAGCAGGGCGAGCATCTCGTCGTCAAAGCCCACCTCATATCTCGCCTGGACATTAAATCGGTAGCGGATCCCGCTGTCTATGATCGCCTGGAGCACCGAAATTGCCCAGTCCCTGTCCGCAAAGAAATTGTCGTCCGTGATCCAGAGATCCTTCACCGGGCGGAAATGCTTTTTATCGAAAAATTCGATGGACTGCCTGATATCTTCCACTACATTTTCAGGAGACCTTGTGCGCACCTTATGGCCGAAATGCCGCACAAGCGCGCAGTAATCACAGTTATGCGGGCACCCTCTCGACGCGTGAACCTGCGGCCATATCGTGTTGTGTCCCGCCATTTTCTGATACCGCCAGACCAGATTCCGGTCAGGGATAGTATCGATATCCCGGGGCGGAGCCGGATATCCGGTACAGACCGTCTCCCCGTCTCTGAGATAGGCGATCCCCGGAAAGTCCACAGGCTCTTTTTTCTTAAGGGCATGGAGAAATGTGAGGATCGTCTCATCCCCCTCTCCCAGAAGGACATAGTCGCAGTAACGCACCGCCTCTTCATAGTTGAGCGACGCGTGAAGCCCGCCCATTACAATGACTGCCCTGCTGTGCTTCTTCAGATATCGGGCGATCTGATATCCGCGCACAGCGGCAAATGTAAAAATCCCGATAAACACAACGTCCGCATCCAGAATATCCCGCAGCGGGATCCGGGAGATCGACTCGCTGTACATCAGCGTGTCATCTTCCTCTTTTTTCACGATCGTTGCCAGGGTATTCAGTCCCACGGAAGGCGTCCGGATATATCTGTCATACACGAGATAATTCAACGGCGTCGGCTTGTACGGACGGTTGCCCGGCTCGATAAAACGTATTTTCACTGTCCCCGCCTCCTCTCTTTTCATTCTCTTACTGATTCATATAATTGCTGTAGTTTCTAAAGGCAGTGCCTGTCTGGAACAGATATACGAGCCTCATAATACCTATGACCAGCATACCAACGCTGGCGGCAAGCAGGAGCAGCAGTCCGAAAAAAGGAGCTATCACAGCAAATATGAGGCAGACCATCATCCCGACTGTCATTCCGATCGTCCATCTCCACAGACGTTCCCATTTTTCTGACATAACCACGTCGACCCTTGCAAGAACACTGGCATGCGCCCCATATTCATAGTATGAGCTCACAAGATCCAGAACCATAGCCAGAAGTGACAGGATCAGCGCTCCTATGGCAATTCCGAGATTATCTTCGTAATCCGGCAGGAATACCATGGCAATGCTGAATACGATCCCGGGGATCCTGAAAATCGCGGCTTTGCGGTAATCCTCCTCTTCGGATGCTATCTTAAACAGCACAGCAGCATATACCGCGGATACTGCCGCTATGATAATATCCCCCACGATCGACACCGCCGGCGCCAGCTCTTTCATGGCATCCCCGGTCAGCCCTCCTGCCGCAACAGACGCAATACTGATCCAAAACAGCACTCTGATCCATTTCGCAAGTATTTCCACATTTACCCGCGGAGTTTCCACTATATTGTCCGGCTGCTGCCTCTCATTTGTTTCATACATCTGATCCATATCTTTTCCCTCCTGATTCATGATCTCTTCGCTCTATTCATGGTCTCTTCGCTTACAAACCGTGTCCGTAACCGCAAGCAGTTCCTGATAGCGATAGCAGGAGTCCAGGTGGTCGTTGATGATCCCGCACGCCTGAAGATGGGCGTAAACGGTAATGGAACCCATATATTTCATCCCGCGGCTTTTGAGATCTCTGCTCACCCGATCCGACAGGCCGTTCCTTGCCGGGATCTCTCCCTTCTGATGTCCGGTGTAAAGGTAAGTCTTTCCTTTTGTAAAACTCCAGATATAGTCGCTGAAAGAGCCAAATTCTTCCCGGATCTCCTGAAAGCATCTGGCATTATGTATGACAGCCTCGATTTTTCTCCTGGAACGGATCATTCCCTCTTGTGCCATGATCCGCTCAATATCAGCCTCTTTGTATAACGCTACTTTGTCAAAATCGAACCCGTCAAAGCATTTCCGGAATATTTCCCGTTTCTGGATCATCATATTCCAGTTCAGGCCGCACTGCATGACCTCGAGCATCAGAAATTCAAACTGCTTTCTGTCGTCCCGCACCGGAACGCCCCACTCTTCATCGTGGTAGCGGATCATCTTGTCATTGCACATGCACCACGGGCATCTGTCCATGTTCTCCACCTCCAAATCTCCCGGTTCTGTTCCCGGCTTTTCATCGTCCGGATCTTTACAGCCTGGCTGCCATGATATATTCTTCCTCTCCCGTATCTTCATCTTTCGTCTCTTCCATGACACGAAAGCCTTCCCGTTCATAAAATCTGACCGCACGCAGGTTCTTCCGGTAAACACTCAGGGTCAGCTCCTTCTTTCGCCTCTTTACATCATCCAAAAGCGCCCTCCCGATCCCCTTTGACCGGGCGCCCTCCATCACAAAGATGCCTGCGATGTAATCTTTTTCCAGTCCGGCAAATCCCAGAATCTCCCCGCTGTCCTCATCTTCATAGACATATACTTCTGCCTGCAGGAGCATTTCTCTCACCGGGATAAAATGATCTTCCCAGTATCCTGCCGGTATAAAGTCATGTGCCTGCCTGTTCCCATCCAGCCAGATGCGCGACACGGTATCAATATCTGCCTGCTGTAATCTTCTGATCATAAATCCTGCTCCACAAATGAATGGCTCATAATGTAAAATGCCTCCTGACTCGGCATCCACTTCTTCTCCATCTTTTCCAGACTGTCGTCGTATGCGGCAGCCTTCTTTTCATCTACGTTCATCACGGGGCTGTCGGAATACTGCCACTTTCTCCCGTCCAGAGCGCCCGGCTTTAACTCTTTTACCAGCATCGCTGCCGGATACTTTCCGCCTTCCACGCAGACATTATATTTCTTACAGCACTCAAAACCACAGCTCACATAGTTCGCCGGGCTCCCGAATATAACGACCGCATCGTATCCGAGCCTGACTGCCCGCTCAAGTGACTCCTCAATCAGCATCTTCCCGTATCCTTTTCGCTGATACCGGGGCAGGATGCTGACCGGGCCAAAGGTAAGGATCTCTTTTTCCTCGCCCTGGCTGTCCGTCAGTTTTGCCTTTGTATACATGATGTTCCCGATAATCTCGCCATCCAGCTCAGCCACAAGGTCAAGCTCCGGTACGAAATCTTCATGCTCCCGCATAATGTGGACGAGATAGTGTTCCATACATCCCGGCACATATACATTGTAAAAAGCCTTTCTCGTAATATCCTCTACAGTCTTATGATCTGCCGCTCTTTCATTTCTGATCTGAAACATATAATTCTCCCTGCTTTTTCAATACTCTTTTCATCTTTCATCTTAGCATGTGCCGGTATGTCCGTAAAGAAAAATATCCGTAAATAAAAAAGAGCTTGCCCTCTTGTTTCCGGTATGATATCCTGTCCTTACCTTTGAAGACAGAGCTATCTGAAG
>DXEY01000045.1 GCA_019114745.1 Candidatus Mediterraneibacter colneyensis
TGAATCTGCGTAAAGCGCTGTCTAACGTCTCGTTTTCTTTAACGATTACATTTGACATAGTCTCACACCTTACCTCCCCTCCAGCCTTGTATTGTGCATAATACGACTGTTCGGGTATTTTTATTGCACTAACAAAGATTATATCATATTTTTTACTTCCGTCAACTGTTTTCAGCTAAAAACTGTGAAAACATGAGGGAAACACGCATATTTAACTCTGAATCTGTCCCTCGAGCACCTCGGAAGCTTTTGCCAGCGCATCCGGGATGCCAGCCGGATTCTTTCCGCCTGCCTGCGCCATGTTGGGACGTCCGCCGCCGCCACCGCCGACACATCCTGCGATCGCTTTCACAAGATTTCCGGCATGTGCGCCCTGTTTCATCGCGCCATCTGTAGCAGTTACCATCAGGCTGACTTTACCGTCATTCGCGGAGGCAAGAACGACAACGCCCTCTCCCAGTTTTGCCTTAAACTGATCTCCGAGATCGCGGAGTCCGTTCATATCGATGCCGTCAAGCTGTGCTGCCAGCAGTTTTACGCCTTTGACTTCTGTCACCTGATCCATCACATCTCCGGCAGCTTCCTGTGCCATCTTGCTCTTGAGGCTCTCCACCTCGCCGTGGAGCGCTTTGTTCTCTGCCATCAAATGTGTGATCTTGTCTGCCAGATTCTCCGGCGTTGCTTTCATAAGCTGTGCCGCATTCTTTAACATCTCTTCGATCTGAACGTAGTACTTCATCAGTCCGTCGGAAGTCAGCGCTTCGATACGGCGGACGCCGGCAGCTACGCCGGTCTCGGAAATAATCTTAAACGCCATGATCTCAGATGTGTTCTTCACATGGGTACCGCCGCAGAACTCGATCGAGAAGTCGCTCATATTTACCACGCGGACAATATCGCCGTACTTCTCGCCAAAGAGCGCCTGTGCCCCTGTTTTCTTTGCCTCTTCGATGGGCATATTCTTCACAATAACGTCAAGGCCTTTTGAGATCTGTTCGTTGACAATATCCTCAACTTTTTTCAGCTCTTCTGCCGTCATAGCGGAGAAGTGGGTAAAGTCAAATCTCAGCCTGTCTTCGTTTACGCTGGAACCTGCCTGCTCCACATGGGTGCCAAGCACAGTGCGGAGCGCTTTCTGGAGCAGATGGGTCGCGCTGTGATTTCTTGCGGAAAGCGCGCGTTTCTTCGCATCTACTTCGAGTGTCACTTTATCTCCTGATTTGATCATGCCTTTCGTCATAACGCCGATATGACCGATCTTGCCGCCCAGAAGTTTCACAGTATCTTCTACTTTGAACTCCCCTTCTGACGTGCGGATATATCCGGTGTCAGCCTCCTGGCCGCCGCTCGTCGCGTAGAACGGAGTCTCCTGTACGAAGATCGTGCCTCTCTGGCCTTCGGAAAGCGCCTCGACGATTTCTTCTTCTGTGGTGAGTACAGTCACGTCAGAGTCGTATGTCAGTTTATCATAACCGACAAACGTGCTTGTCACGCCCGGATCGATGGACTCATAGACTGTCACATCTGCGCCCATGTAGTTTGTTACTTCGCGGGCGTCACGGGCTTTCTTTCTCTGAACTTCCATACATGCGTGGAAGCCTTCCTCATCCACATCCAGATCTTTCTCTTCCAGGATCTCTTTTGTCAGATCCAGAGGGAATCCGTATGTGTCATAGAGACGGAATGCATCTTCGCCGTTCAGTGTTTTCTCACCTTTTGCTTCCATATCGGCGATCATATCTGACAGGATGCCAAGTCCCTGGTCGATCGTCTTATTGAACTGCTCTTCCTCTTTGGAGATGACTTTGAGGATGAACTCTCTCTTCTCTTCCAGTTCCGGATATCCGTCTTTGGATCCTTCGATCACGCTCTCGGCAAGTTCCGGCAGGAATCCTTTGTGGATGCCGAGCAGTCTTCCGTGGCGGCACGCCCTTCTCAGAAGGCGGCGGAGCACATAGCCGCGCCCTTCGTTTGACGGCATGATCCCGTCTGAGATCATAAATGTCACAGAACGGATATGGTCTGTAATAACACGGATAGACACATCGTCTTTATACTCTTTTCCGTACTCTTTCTCTGCGAGACGGCACACGTGGTCTCTCAGAGCCTTGATCGTATCCACGTCAAAGATGGAGTCTACATCCTGCACTACACTTGCGAGGCGCTCAAGTCCCATTCCGGTATCGATGTTCTTCTGCTCCAGTTCGGAATAGTGTCCATCTCCGTCATTGTCAAACTGGGTGAACACATCGTTCCAGATCTCCATGTAGCGGTCGCAGTCGCATCCTACAGTACAGTCCGGCTTACCGCATCCGTATTTCTCGCCTCTGTCATAGTATACTTCGGAACACGGGCCGCAGGGACCTGAGCCGTGCTCCCAGAAATTATCTTCTTTCCCGAATTTGAAGATCCTCTCCGCCGGGATCCCCATCTTTTTGTTCCAGATTTCAAACGCCTCATCGTCGTCCACGTAGACAGACGGATACAGACGGTTCGGATCCAGACCCACCACGTCGGTCAGGAACTCCCATGTCCACTGGATCGCCTCTTCTTTAAAATAATCTCCGAAGGAGAAGTTTCCGAGCATCTCAAAAAACGTGCCGTGACGGGCAGTCTTTCCAACATTCTCGATATCTCCGGTACGGATACACTTCTGGCAGGTCGTGACCCTTTTTCTCGGCGGGATCTCCTGCCCTGTAAAATACGGTTTTAAAGGTGCCATTCCAGAATTAATGAGCAGTAAGCTCTTATCATTATGGGGCACCAGAGAAAAGCTTTTCATGGCAAGATGTCCCTTGCTCTCAAAAAACTCCAGAAACATTTTTCTCAGCTCGTTCACTCCATATGGCTGCATGACTATAATCCTCCTCTTTCGCTCAAAAAGCCTGTTTTATAATATATCACAGCAGGGTATATTTGTAAAGATTTGTAAAGCGGACGCCTGTCCAGACGCCCGCTCTGATATGTTGGTTATAGTTTATATCGGATTATCTGTGCATCGAGAATGACTCTTCGTCATAGTTGCTCAGATTTTTGTAAATACCTCTGTCATCCGCCTCTTTGATCAGGGCATCTCTAGACTTCTTCGCCATCATCTGATCTTTGAAGGAGCTCGGTCCGCCGACACAGCCGCCGTCGCATGCCATACCCTCGATAAAGTCTTCCGGAAGTCTTCCTACTTTCATAAGGAGCAGCGCTTTCTTACACTCAGCCGCACCATTTGCCTTATATACTTTTACGTCGATATCGTTGCCGGATTCTTTGAGGCTCTGCTGAACAGCCGCAGCCACTCCGCCCGAGTTTCCGAATCTCTTTCCAAATACGGAAGATTCCTGATATGTGTTCTCCACCGGTTCGAGCGCAACATCTTTTGCACGCATCATCGCGCGGATCTCACTGTATGTAAGCGCGTAATCGGCGTTCCCTTCGATCTTCTGATCGACGATCTCGGATTTTTTCGCAAGGCAGGGCCCGATAAACACGGTAACCGCTTCCGGATCTTTCGCTTTGATCAGACGTGACACGCCGCACATCGGGGAGACAGTTGTAGACACTGCATCACTCAGTTCCGGATAATGCTTGCGTACCATATTGACAAATCCCGGACAGCAGGATGTTACCTTTTTCTTTCCTTCCTGATATGCCTCGCGCCATTCCTCCGCCTCATATTTTGCTGTCAGGTCTCCGCCGAGTCCCACTTCCACAAATTCAGTGAATCCAAGCTCTTTCATAGCTTTTCTCCAGCTTGCCATAGTGATATCTGTACCGAACTGGCCTTCCGTCGCAGGCGCGAGCATCGCATATACGCGTTTTCCGGATTTGATCGCTCTGATCACGTCCACGATCCATGTCTTTGAACCGATCGCACCGAACGGGCAGCTGTGGATGCATTTTCCACAGCGGATACATTTCTCATCATCGATCACGGAAATGCCGTATTCATCGTAGGAGATCGCATCCACCGGACAGCTGAACTTACACGGTCTCTTCAGATGGGCGATCGCGTTGTAAGGACAGGCATCCGCGCACTTGCCGCATTCTTTACATTTTGACGCATCAATGTGGGTGCGGTGGCGTCCCGGCTCGATAGCGCCGAAATGACAGGCGTTGATACAGGCTTTTCCGATACAGTTCTGGCAGTTTTCCGTAACGGTGTAACTGGAGATCGGACAATCCTCGCATGCGGAACTGATCACCTGGATCACATTGCCGTCGTCTGTAAGTCCGGGAGCTTTCCCTTCCGCAAGCCTTACACGCTGGCGGATGATCTCGCGCTCTTTATAAATACAGCAGCGGAACTGAGCGGTCGGCCCCGGAATCAGCTTCATCGGGATCTCGTCTTTCCTCTCCTCAAGTTCCCCGGCGAACGCCAGCCTCGCAACTTCCTCTAATACTGCATGTTTGATCTTGATTACATTTGCATCTGCGTACCTCAAAATTCATTCCTCCACAACAAATTATCTTTTATTGTTACAAAGTACGGATTCAACATACTTTCTTTCATTAAATATACCATGCGCCCGTCTGTTTTCCCAGTGATTTTTTTAACAAAGCCTGTATAAATTGAGGAACAATATGTCTCTTCTATTCCGAAAAAAGGCTCTGTGCATAATGGACAGACTGCATCGCATCTTTTCCGTAGAAGTCGGCTCCGATCATATCGGCATAATCCTGGTTTAATACCGCTCCTCCGACCATTACTTTACACTCGGGAGCACATTCTTTTACCAGGCGGATCGTCTCCTCCATGCTCACGACAGTCGTCGTCATAAGTGCGCTCAGCCCGACTAACCGGATCTTCTTATCCATGACGGTCTCTGCGATCTTCTCCGGCGGAACGTCTTTGCCGAGATCGATCACATCGAAACTGTAGTTTTCCAGAAGCACTTTCACGATATTTTTTCCGATATCGTGGATGTCCCCCTTGACCGTAGCGAGGACAACTGTTCCGATCTTCGTCTGAACCTCGCCGCTTTTATCCATCTTATCTCTGAGTACGGCGAACGCTCTCTTTGCCGCCTCCGCGCTCATGAGAAGCTGGGGCAGAAATACCGTTCCCTTCTCAAACCCGTCACCTACATGGTTCAGCGCCGGGATCAGTTCTGTGTCAATAATCTCCAGAGGTTCCTTTTCACGGAGCATTTCCACAGTCAGAGACTCAGCGTCTTCTTTCAGGCCTTTCTCGATCGACTCTCTGAGGCCGGGCGCGGGTTTTCCTGTGTTTCCATCTGTGGAGATCTGTCCCGAACCGGATGTACCTGCATCTGACCCGAACCGCGCGATATACTGGCCGCAGTTCTCATCAAGGTTCATCAGTGCATGATACGCATACCACGACTTCATCATATCTTCCGAAGCAGGATTGATGATGCCGGCGCTCAGCCCGTTCATCATCGCCATCGTATAAAAGGCCGAGTTGATCACCGGACGGCGGGGGAGTCCGAATGAGATATTCGATACGCCGAGGACCGTCTTTACGCCAAGTTCATTCTTTAGCCTTCGCAGGGTCTCCAGCGTCACCTTTGCTCCTTCCGGCTCGGAGCTGACCGTCATGGCAAGCGCGTCGATCACGATATCTTTCTTTTTAATCCCATATTTTGCTGCTTCGCGGATGATCTTTTCTGCGATCCTTACACGTCCTTCTGCATCGGCAGGGATCCCGTCCTCGTCCAGCGTAAGCCCGATCACCACGCCACCATATTTCCGGATCAGCGGGAACACCTTATCCATGGAGTCCTGCTTGCCGCTCACCGAATTTACCATCGCCTTGCCGTTATAGATACGCAGTGCCGCCTCCATCGCTTCCGCGTCCACCGTATCAATCTGGAGCGGAAGGTTGACTACACTCTGAAGTGACTGTACGGTCTCCTTCATCAAAGAAGGTTCGTCAATATCCGGCAGTCCGACATTCACATCGAGAATATGGGCTCCATTGTCCTGCTGGGTGATCCCTTCGCGGAGGATATACTCCAGATCGTGTTCCTTCAGCGCCTGTTTGAACCGTTTTTTTCCAGTCGGATTGATGCGCTCACCGATAATTTTAGAACCTTCTCCCAGAAATACGGCGCTGCCGTAAGAGGACACTACTGTCTCCTCCTTTTCAGAAGGTTCGCGCACCAGGAGTTCCCGGCACAGAGACACCATTGCCCGGATATGATCCGGGGTTGTCCCGCAGCACCCTCCCACAACGCAGGCGCCCATTTTAATGATCTGTTTCATGAAGCGGGCGAATTGATCCGGAGAGACATCATAGCACGTCCTCCCGTCCCGCTGTACCGGAAGCCCGGCATTGGGCTTTACGATCACTGGAAGAGACGAATGTGCCAGATATTCTTCCAGGATCGGGAGCATCTGTTCCGGCCCCATCCCGCAGTTCATACCGACAGCATCCACCCCGAGTCCTTCCAGAAGGGCGATCACAGACGGAACATCCGCTCCGGTCAGGAGTTTCCGCCGCTCGTCAAAAATCGCCGTAGCAAATACAGGAAGCGATGTATTCTCCTTCGCCGCCAGAACTGCCGCTTTAAGCTCATAAGTGTCGCTCATCGTCTCGATATGGATAAGGTCTGCCCCGGCCTCTTCGCCCCAGATCATCACCTGGCGGAACGCATCGTATGCAGTCTCAAAAGGCAGGTCGCCCATTGGTGAAAGGAGTTTTCCCGTCGGTCCGATGTCGAGCGCGGTGCAGACAGAACCATCTTTTCCAGCCTGTACTGCCGCGGCTTTGACATGCCTTACCGCAGCTTTTACCGTCTCCTCTAATGTGATGCTCTCATCATGAAATTTGAGTGCATTCGCCCCGAAAGTATTGGTCAGTACAATATCGCTTCCGGCTTCCATGTATTTCCGGTGAATCTCTATGATCTCTTCCGGATGGCTGATATTCCATGTCTCCGGAAGTTCTCCGGGCGCAAGACCTTTTTCCTGTAAAAGCGTTCCCATACCGCCGTCAAAAAACAGCAGTTCTTTTCCCAGTCGTTTTTTCAACATATGTTATCCTTTCCCTGTTTCTTTTCTCTCCTGTCCTTCACTGAACACTATCTTCTGTATGCACAGTCCGTCTTTTCGCATGCTTCGCACCCGGCGAGCGGGCATCTCTCCCTGACCGGGCTCGCCCCGATGACAGCCGTGACCGACTTGGACGGGCTGAGCATACAGGCGTCCGTCATTGTCAGCCCGATTGTCTTCGCACAGTCCAACATGCGCAGGAACGGTTCCTGAAACCGGATATCAAAATCTCCGTATCCCGGACTGAACCTGGGTCTCAGATACAGCCCCTCTTTTTCAAGTTCTTCCCCGATCTCAAGCTGTTTTTTGTCACAGTATTCTTCCAGCAATGCCGCCGCACATGCCTGTAGTACCAGGGCATAGCTCATGTCAGTCACAGAAGCGCGGCGGATTGCCTGATCCACCTCTGTCCCGAGTGTCGCCGCAAAGAGTACAGCCTTAACACAGCCTTTCAGGTTCCTCCCCAGGCTGCTGCTCCTGATCATGATATGTTCAATCTGTACCGTCCCTTCTTCCTTCCGCTCTATATCAAAAAGGCGGCAGATGGATCTCGGGCCCGCAGCTTTCTCCAGTTGGGAGAAAGCTTTGTCTATCATCATACGGGTCCTCACATCTGCCGTATTTTTGCCATATCCCAGATAGCGGACGGCTTCTCTGATCCGTCTCTCCATCCTGTTATCCCTATGCCTTTATAATTTCCGACAGGTTGCTCATAATCTCCGCAGCCACATCCGGACGGTTCATTGAATAAATATGTATATTCTTTACGCCGTTAGCCAGCAGGTCAATGATCTGATCTGTTGCGTACGCGATGCCCGCCTGCCTCATGGCTGCCGGTGATCCGCCGAAGCGGTCAAGGATTGCAAGGAACCGTCTCGGGAATACCGTTCCTGAAAGTTCCTGGCTCCTCTTCATCTGCGAAGCGCTTGTGATCGGCATGATGCCCGGAAGCACAGGTACTGTAATCCCTGCCTCACGGATCCTGTAAAGGAAATTATAATGGATATCATTATCAAAAAACATCTGTGTTGTCAGAAAATCAACGCCGCTGTCCACCTTCTGTTTCAGGTAGCGGATATCGTCTTCTTTATGCTCGTTCTCTACATGTCCTTCCGGATAACATGCAGCACCGATGCAGAAGTCCCCATGCTTCCGGATCTCTTCCACCAGTTCATAAGCATAACGGAACCTGTCGGCAGACGGAAATGTCATATTTTCCGGAATATCCCCCCGCAGGGCAAGGATATTTTCTATTCCCAGCGTTTTCAGATTTCCGATCACCTGGCGCACTTCATCTTTTGTCGATGAGGCGCAGGTCAGATGAGCAAGGCTGAGCACGTTCAGATCATCTTTGATATGGGAAGCGATCCTCGCCGTATTCTTGCTTGTCCCGCCTCCGGCGCCATACGTCACGCTTATAAAAGCCGGATTCAGTTTTGCGATCTCATCCGTCGCTGCCGCAACTTTGTCAAATCCTTCATCTGTCTTTGGCGGAAACACCTCGAAGGATATATGTATCTTATCTTCTCGTAATCTGTCAATTATCTTCATCTAGTATTTATTCTCCTGTATTCTTTCAAATCGACTCTATTCTATATTTTATTCACCGATCAGGCTTCTGTACAGATCCTCGTACTGCCTTGCAGAATTTTTCCATGAGAAATCTCTGCTCATTGCGCGTTCCACGATCTTATTCCAGTCTCTCTTTCTGTCATAGTAAATCCTCTCGGCATAGCGGATCGTATTCAGCATCTCGTGCGCGTTGTAATTGCAGAAGCTGAATCCGGTGCCTGTCTTTTCATACTCATTATACGGTTCCACTGTATCCTTAAGTCCGCCTGTTTCACGTACGATCGGAAGCGTCCCGTAACGAAGGCTCATAAGCTGGCTCAAACCGCATGGCTCAAACAGTGACGGCATCAGGAACGCGTCGCATGATGCATAGATCCTGTGGGAGAGCTCGTCTGAATAATAAATATTCGCCGATACACGACCGGAATATTTCCATGCAAAATGGCGGAACATATTTTCATACTTCACATCCCCCGTGCCAAGCACTACGATCTGCACAGCATCCTGGCAGAGTTCGTCCATGATATAGTCGACCAGGTCAAATCCCTTCTGGTCTGTCAGACGTGAAACCATACCGATGAGCATAACCTTCGGATCTTTCTCCAGTCCCAGTTCTTCCTGAAGGGAAGTTTTATTCAGCGGTTTGTTCCTTCTGAAGTTGTCGATCGTAAAATTCTTCGCGATGCGGTTGTCGGTTTCCGGATTCCAGTCATCGTAATCCAGTCCGTTCACAATGCCGCACAGGTCGTTTGCCCTTGCTGACATCAGACCGTCCAGTGCTTCCCCGTAAAACGGAGTCTTGATCTCCTCTGCATAGCTGTTGCTTACAGTCGTCACTTTATCCGCATAGACAATACCGCCCTTTAACAGATTGGCATCTTTATATGCTTCCATCTTATCAGGCACAAAATAATACTCCGGGAGTCCGGTGATCCCCCTCACTGTTCTGGTATCCCATACTCCCTGGAACTTCAGATTATGTATGGTCATGACCGTCTTGATCCCGCGGTAATACTCGCCCAGATAGCGGAAATTATCGAGATATACCGGAACAAGCCCTGTCTGCCAGTCATGGCAGTGGATCAGGTCGGGACGGAAGCCGATCACCGGGAGGATGCTCAGGACAGCCTTTGAGAAAAAGGCGAATTTTTCGATCCCCCATTTCGGATCTCCGTCATACGGCGCAAATCCGCTGAAATAATGCTCATTATCGATAAAATAGAATGTGATGTCGTTAAGAACAGTTTTTAGTACGCCGACATACTGATTCTGCCCCGCAATATCCATGTAAAAGTGGGTTACATACTCCATCTTGTCCTTCCACTCCTGCTTCATACATGCGTACTTGGGAATCACGACGCGCACATCATATTTCTCTTTGTCAAAATCCTTCGGGAGTGAACCTACAACATCGGCAAGTCCGCCAGTCTTAATAAACGGTACACACTCAGACGCAGCAAACAAAATGTTCTTCATATTACGATCCTCCATTTTCTGCCTTTATCGATATCCAAGGCATTTATCACTTGCTATTATACTCCATTCCCTTTCAGTTGAAAAGGATTTTTCTCAGCTTTTATGGCGGTACTCTAATTGTATCGTATCTGCGATCAGCGCGATAAATTCCGAATTTGTCGGTTTTCCCTTCCCCGTGCTCACCGTATATCCGAACAGTTCATCCAGCGTGTCAAGTTTGCCCCTGCTCCACGCGACCTCGATGGCATGCCGTATGGCGCGTTCCACACGGCTGGAAGTTGTCTGGTACTTCTTTGCCACCGTAGGATAGAGGATCTTGGTAATTGCATTTAGCACATCCATATCGTTGACAGCCATGATGATCGCATCTCTGAGGTAATGGTACCCTTTGATATGCGCAGGGATCCCGATCTCATGAAGCATATTAGTGACACGGTTTTCCAGATTCTCACCCCGTTTTCCAGATTCTGCCGAAGGATCCTCGCTTCTCCTGTCAAAATTCCGTGACAGATTTCTTACAGATTTTATCCGGTCCAGCAGCATATGGTTGTTGAACGGTTTCATAACATAGTAATTTGCGCCTTTATTGAAGGCGTCTTCCGTGATTTTTTCCTGGCCTACCGCTGTGATCACGATAAAATACGGACGTTTGCTGACAGAATGGTCCCTGCCCACTTTTTCCATTACTGTCAGTCCATCCATTTTCGGCATGATCAGATCGAGAAGAACAACATCCGGCTGTCTGTCTCTGATGATCTGACACATCTCTTCGCCATTTTTAGCCTTCCCGACCAAATCAAGCTCTTTATCAGTGCTGATGATCTCGTCCAGAACATCAAGTATTTTCTGGTTATCATCAGCGATGGCCACACTCAAATGCTCCATTCTCTTCGCTCCTTTAGATTTGATCACCTTCCCTTGAAACGCCACTCGCTTATTATATCTGTGTCAATTCGCAGAATCAAGGAGATTTTGTAGCACTAATTCGACACAATATTCGACGAATCAGACGATTCGACCTGTTCTAACATATTTTCAATAAAAATACCATATCCTTTTGTCGAATCCTGAACAAACACATGTGTGACTGCACCGATCAGCTTTCCGTCCTGGATGATGGGGCTGCCGCTCATCCCCTGGATGATACCTCCTGTTTTTTCGAGCAGTTCGGGATCTGTGATCTGGATTACGATCCCTTTGTTGATCTCCGAACCTGACGTGTCGACATCTGTCACCTGGATTTCATACTCTTTTAGTTCGTTGTCGATATAACAGCGTATTGACGCGTCTCCTTTATGGATCTCTTCCTTCGACGCTGTCTCGATCGGGATCTGCTCGTCAAACAACTCGCCGATCCTGTCGATCGTTCCATAAATCCCTGCTTCTGTGTTCTTGTCGATGCTGCCCAGTACATTGTAATTGTTATATACAATGATCCCCTCCATTGTTCCGGGCGAACCGCTGTATCCTTTCGTAATGTCCTGGATACTCGTCCGGTATACTCTGCCATTGTCGATCGACATGAGAACATTCGTATCTGTATCATGGATCCCATGGCCGAGAGCGCCAAACCTGCTGTCTTCTGTCAGGAATGTAACTGTCCCCAGTCCCTGCACATTGTCCCTGACCCAGATTCCAAGCCTGTATTTTCCAGGAGAATACTCCACAGGGACAAGCGTTACATCCATCGTATCTTCTCCTCGCCGCAGTGTCAGTATCACCTCATCCCCGTCTATCTCATCCACTGCTTCGAGCAGGTCTGCCTTTCCGGATATTCCCTGGTGATTGACCGCAGTAATGTAGTCCCCCGATCTCACCAGTTCTGATGCCGGATCGTGCTCTTCTCCGTCGATTCCTTCAATCTGTTCGGTATTCAACACCATCACTCCGTCCGTTTCCATATAGATTCCAACCGGCATGCCGCCAAGAAGAACCGTGTCATTTTCCAGTGACGAAGTGCTGGCTTCCGCCTCTGTAAACCGGGATTCACTGTATACGGAACGACTGCCGCCCCGCAGAGCCGCCGCACAGACCAGACACAGAAAACCACAGGCCAAGAGACATCCGGCTCTGTATTTCCGGTTTTCCACCATACGTTCACTTCCTTTCCCGATGCTGAGAAAATCGGCAGGGGGGAAATTTATCTTTCCTCCCGCCCGCCGCGATACTCTGACCATATCGCGTAAAGAAAAAACGGATACATGCAGCGTATCCGTTTTTAGTATGTGTGGTTTTTCTGTTTTCACTCTTGTATTATCTTTCACTCATTGCCAGATCTTTCATCTCCCTGGCGCTCTCTATAATATGATCCGTGATCTTGGAGCCTCCCAGTATGCGGGCAAGTTCCATGACTGATTCTTCTTCATCCAGACGTCTGATCTCCGTATGGACAGTCCGCTCTCCGGCGCTTTTTTCGATCAGGAAATGTACGTCTGCCGCCGCTGCGATCTGCGGAAGGTGGGTAATACAGATCACCTGCCTGCTCTTTGCGATCAGCCGGAGCTTTTCGCTGACTTTGTCGGCGGTGATCCCGGATATCCCGGCGTCGATCTCATCAAAAATAAGAGTAGGCGTATCTTCTACATCCGCCAGAACCGTCTTTACCGCCAGCATGATCCTTGAGAGTTCGCCGCCCGAGGCAATATCTGCGAGGGATTTCAGAGGCTCACCCGGATTGACCGCCAGATAAAACTCTGCCTCATCGCTTCCGTTGGCACTGTACCGCCCGGTACCTGTAAGCCGGAGTTCAAGCCTTGTATCGAGGAAATTCAGTTCCTTCATCTGTTTTTTGATCTCATCTGCGAACAAAACAGCGTGTTCCCGCCGCATCGCGCTGAGTTTTTCGGCAGCTTTCGCGGCTCTTGCCTCTGCTTTTCTTTTCTTCTCTTCCAGATCTTTTATAAACGCGTCATAATCATTCAGCGCTTCTATTCTGTCCTTTTTCTGCTGACAGTATTCATAGATATCGCGGATTGACTTTCCATATTTTGCTTTTAAATGATTGATCAGATTAAGCCGCTCTTCTGTCTCCCTGAACTCTTCCTCCGAAAACTCAAAACTTTTCGCATATTCGGAAAGTTCCCGGTTAAAATCATTTAACAGGCTGTCGGCATCCAAAAGCTGGCTGTAGAGCTGGGCTGCCTGTTCGTCAAATTCAGCCACCTCCTGGAACGCCCGGATCGCACGGCTCAGGCAGTCGCTTGCATTTGCCCCGGAGTCCTCCGAAGTGTACTGGTATGTCTCAGCCACTGCTTCTGTAATCTTGCGGCTCTCTGTCATCCTGCGGTACAACTGCTCCAGTTCCTCGTCCTCGCCGTCGGCAAGCGCAGCCTCCTCGATCTCATTTACTTCAAACTCGGCAAGAGACAGCTCCCGTCTCCGGCTCTCGTCGTCCAGGGAAGACTCTTCCAGCTGACGCCCGATCTCGCACAGTTCGCTGTATGCGTCTGCCATCTCCGCCTTTACAGGACGGATCTTCTCCCCGGTATAGAGATCCAGAAGCGCAAGATGGTTTTTCCGCTTCAGGAGCGTCTGGCTGTCGTGCTGTCCGTGGATGTCGATCAGCAGTCCCGCCGCCTCTTTCAGCGTCCCCATGCTGACAGTCTCACCATTGATCCTGCTGATGCTCCTGCCTTCCATCAGTTTGCGGCTCAGGGTGACCATCCCGTTATCCGGCGTCAGATCCAGCGCTTCGAGTTTCTTTATGATCCTGGGATCTTCCACAGAAAATGTGAGTTCGACCAGTCCGCTCTTCTCGCCGCTTCTGAGCATATCTGCGGTATATCTTCCGCCTAATGCAAGATTGACAGAACCCATAAGGATAGACTTTCCCGCCCCGGTCTCGCCGGTCAGTATATTGAGTCCCTGGCCGAAATCCACTTCCGACTCATCGATCAGGGCAAGGTTTCTTACATGCAGATTTAATAACATATTCTACCTCTATATTCCTTTGCTGACGATCTTTCTGATCTTTTCCATCACAGCCGAAGTATCTTCTACTGTACGGATCGCACACATGATCGTATCATCTCCCGCAATGCATCCGACGACTTCATTCCATTTCATTGCGTCAACGGCAGCAGCAACAGCCATAGCCATGCCCGATACCGTTTTGATCACCAGAATATTCTGCGCCATGTCCATTGACACATATCCGTCTCTTAGCACGCGTATATACTTTTCGTTCAGCTCGGGCTCATCCTGCCTGTGGATGACATATTTCTGTCTTCCCCCGCTTACGGATACCTTTGTGAGCTTCAGATCCCGGATATCTCTTGAAACTGTCGCCTGCGTCACTTTAAATCCCGCACGGTTGAGATATTCCGCAAGTTCCTCCTGGGTCTCGATATCGTACTGGCTGATCAGTTCAATGATCTTTGCATGTCTGCTGACTTTCATATTCCTAATTTCCTTTCATCTTTTTGCGCATCGTTTTCATAAAGCTCTCGCTGCTCAGTTTCACCAGTCTCGCCGCCTTCTGCGACTTCTTTATCACAACTCTTTCTCCTGTGACAAGAGTCGTCTGTTCCGCCCCGTCAAAACAAAGGGAAACCTGCTCCTGTCTCCCGTACCTGCCCTCACAGATCTCCACCTCGATCGTGTCATCTGCCGAAAGCACAACGCTGCTCGTATTCAGCGCGTGGGAACAGATCGGAGTGATCACGATCATCTGGGCGGTGGGTTCTACCACAGGCCCGCCTGCCGAGAGGTTATACCCTGTGCTCCCCGTAGGAGTGGACAGGATGACGCCGTCCGCATGGTACGTGTTCAGCAGCGTGCCGTTTACATAAATGTGGAAACTGACGATGCGAACCTTGCCTTCCCTTGCGAGCACCACGTCGTTGATGGCAATGTCTGTCTTTCCATCCCGGAAATGCCCCTCAAGCATCATGCGTTCTTCCACTTCCGGTTCCCCGTCAAAGAGCCGGTCTAACGCCTCTTTGTAGTCTTTCAGCTCTACATCCGTAAGATATCCAAGCGTTCCCAGGTTGATCCCCAGAAGAGGAAGGCTGATATCTCCCAGGTCACGCACTGCGCGGATCAGGGTTCCATCTCCTCCGAGCACCAAGCCGCACTGAGCGTCCTCCGGGACTGTTCCGGGGATGATGTGCCCTTCCCTGTCTTTTTCCGAGACATAGCACACCTTCCCTTTGCTCTCAATATAATCGCGTATCTCATTCGTGATCGTATAGTCTTTATCTTTCAGTTTGTTTGGAATGATATAAAAGCAGTCCATCTCACACCTCTTGTGGTTTATTTTGCCAGTGTCTCAAATGCCCGTTCCACCACACTGCCCGGGTCGATTCCCCGGTTTTCGCCGCTTTCTTTCCCGCTTTTTTTCAGATGGATCAGATATTCGATATTGCCTTCCGGCCCCCGGATCGGTGAAAAATCAAGGGCGTACAGGTCGAATCCGACCGACATCGCATAATCCATGACTTTTTCGATCACTTCCAGGTGGGTACTCCGCTCCCGGACAACGCCCTTTTTTCCCACCTTTTCGCGTCCCGCCTCAAACTGGGGCTTGATCAGAGCCACGATCTCACCCTCGTCCCGCAGATAATCGCGGATCGGGACAAGCACCTTTGTCAGAGAGATAAAAGAGACGTCGATGGAAGAGAAATCTACCGGTTCTCCGATATCTTCCGGCGTGACATAGCGGATATTGGTCTTTTCCATGCATACGACTCTCGGGTCGTTGCGAAGCTTCCAGTCAAGCTGCCCCCGCCCCACGTCGATCGCGTATACTTTCTTTGCACCGTTCTGGAGCATACAGTCCGTAAATCCTCCGGTAGACGCGCCCACGTCTGTGCAGACTTTGTCCGCAACAGTTACATCAAAGTTCGCCATGGCCTTCTCAAGCTTGAGACCGCCTCTGCTCACGTAGGGAAGCGTATGCCCTCGCACTTCTATGGACACATCTTCCGGGAACGTGCTTCCCGCCTTATCCTCCCGCTGTCCGTCCACAAAGACATTTCCGGCCATAATGACTGCTTTTGCCTTCTCCCTGGATTCCGCGAGATTTCTCTTTACAAGCATTATATCCAAACGTTCTTTCATCCTGTCATCCTTTAATCATCAAATAATCTGTAACAACCTGCTTTACAACTGCGTCGCAGTCCAGCCCGACTTCCTTTCTCAGCAGTTCCACATTGCCGTGCTCCACATAATCATCTGTAATACCGATATTGCGCACATGCACGCCGAGCGATGCTCTGGACACATATTCCATCACCTGTTCTCCAAAACCGCCTGTCAGCACATTTTCCTCGATCGTGACAAAAAGGCTGTGGTCTTTTGCAAGTTCCTCGAGAAGTCCGGTATCAAGAGGCTTTACAAACCTTGCATTGACCAGACTGCAGCTGTATCCCGTCTTTTTCAGTTCCTTTCTGACCTGATCGGCAAGTTCCGCCATGTGGCCGACAAAAATGACCGCGATATCCTCCTCTTCGTACAGGACTTCACTCTTACCGTACTCGATCGGTGCGCGGAACTCCCGCATTCCCTCATACGCGCTTCCACGGGGATACCGCAGTGCAATGGGATACTGGAAATCTACCGCAAATCTGACCATGTCCGCCATCTCCCAGCGGTTTTTCGGTGAAATGATCGTCATGTTCGGTATCGTGGACAGATACGAGAGGTCAAATACTCCCTGATGGGTCTCGCCGTCACTTCCCACAAGCCCGGCCCTGTCTACTGCGATCATCACAGGAAGGTTCTGGAGACAGACATCGTGCAGGGTCTGGTCGTAGGCTCTCTGTAAAAATGAAGAATATACTGCAAATACCGGTTTCATTCCTCCTGCGGCAAGTCCCGCGGCAAAAGTCATGGCATGTTCTTCCGCGATACCGACATCAAAAAACCGGTTCGGGAAATATCTCGCAAAGGAGGACAGCCCGGTACCGTCCGCCATCGCCGCCGTTATGGCGACTACTTTATCGTCCTTTCTTGCGATATCTGTCAGGACTTTGGAAAACACCTGGGTGTAACTGTCCCTCGTACTGGGAGCTTTCGGTTCTCCCGTGGCAATATCAAAAGGCTCTGTCCCGTGGAACCGCGCAGGATTCTCTTCAGCCGGCGCATAGCCCTTGCCTTTTTTGGTGATCACATGGACGAGCACCGCATGATCCACACGTTTTGCCTCATGAAACACACGAAGCAGTTTGCGGATATCGTGGCCGTCCACAGGTCCGAGATATGTGATACCCATATCTTCAAAAAGCATTCCCGGAACAAAAAGCTGTTTGATCCCGCTTTTCGTCTTTTTGATCTGGTTAACGATCTGATCCCCTTTCTTCGGGATCTTTTTCAGCGTGCCCTCCACGCCTCTTTTGATATCCGTATAAGCATGGGCAGTACGCAGACCGTTCAGATACTTTGACATCCCTCCCACATTCTCGGAAATCGACATATTATTATCATTCAATACGATGATAAAGTTGCTTTTGAGCCGGGAGGCATTATTGAGCGCCTCAAATGCCATCCCTCCTGTCAGGGAGCCGTCCCCGATGACAGATACTACACTGTGGTTCTGTCCGAGCAGTTCACGTGCGGCAACGTATCCCAGCCCTGCCGAAACAGAAGTAGAACTGTGTCCGGTGTCGAAAGCATCACAGTCGCTCTCTTTTCGCTTCGGGAATCCGCTCATTCCTCCGTATTTACGCAGTTTATCAAATCCTTCTTTTCTGCCTGTCAGCAGTTTGTGGGTGTAAGACTGATGTCCCACATCCCAGATCAGCTTGTCCTGAGGGAAATCCAGAGTCAGGTGCAGCGCCATCGTCAGTTCGACTACTCCCAGATTAGATGCGAGATGGCCTCCTGTCGCGCTGATCTTTTCGATCAGGAACTGCCGGATCTCATCTGCGAGCACGCGAAGCTGTTCTTCGTTCAATTTCCTGATGTCATTTTCTTTCCTGATCATTTCAAGAACCATAGCGATCCCCCTCGTACTTTCTGTTTCTATTCTTACTTTTCACGGTAAACCAGCCACCTGAACAGCGCTTCCAGATACTCATTGTCCCGTCCCAGCATGCCGAGCTGCCGGATGGCCTCTTCTGTCAGCCGCCCGACTTCATTTCCGGAGGTCTCAAGCCCCTTCCATGTCACATAGGTTGTTTTTTCGTTTTTCTCATCACTGTGTACCGGCTTTCCCAGTATCTCTGTTGTACTTGTCACGTCCAGGATGTCATCCTGGATCTGGAAAGCAAGCCCTATTTTGCCGGCAATCTGCTCCATCTGCCTGGTCTCTTCATCGGAAGCTCCGGCAAGGACAGCCCCTGCCATAACAGAAGCCTCGATCAGAGCGCCCGTTTTAAGCCGGTAGATAAAATTGAGCACATCGCCGGATATTTTCCGGCCGGAAGCCTTCACATCGACCACCTGGCCTCCGATCATCCCGTAAATCCCCGACTTTTCTGCCAGGATCTTCAGCGCCTTCCCGATACGCAGGCTGTTTTCCGGCTCCATATTGAAAGCCTTGCAGGCAGTTTCAAATGCATAGTTCAGCAGAGCGTCCCCGGCAAGGATCCCCATGTCTTCCCCATATACCACGTGCGTTGTTTTTCTCCCGCGGCGGTACTCGTCGTTATCCATTGCGGGAAGGTCGTCATGTACAAGAGAATAAGTGTGGATCATCTCGATGGCTGCCATAAAAGGCTCGATGGCTTCCCCACTGCCGCCGAACAGCCGGAATGACTCCAGCATCAGCATAGGCCTTAACCGCTTGCCCCCTGCCATCAGGCTGTACTCCATTGCTTCCATAATGACCTTCTGTTCTCCCTCCTTCGGAGGAAGGAAACGGGTCAGTATACCCTCAATTTCTTCAATTCTTTTATTATACTCTTCACTAAAATTCATGTTTTTCTCCGTTTTCGTCCAGCACAAGGACCTTTTTCTCTACGGCATCGATCGTACGGCTGCATTTTTTCAGGAGTTCCATGCCCTTATTGTACAGTTCAAAAGACTGTTCCAATGTCACGTCCCCTTCTTCCATTTTTGCGATAACCTGCTCCAGCTCCCTGAACATTTCTTCCAGGTCAGCCGGCTGCTCTCTGTGATCTGCATCAGCAGCAAGTGTTTCTGCTGTCTTTGTCTCTTCCACGATATTCCTCCTTTATCTCCGCTGTCAGGAATTATTATCCTCCGATATCACTTTCGCCCGGAAACGCCCGTCTTTTACATAGATTTCAAGGGGCATGCCCGGTTTCACCTGCGTTACGCTCCGTATATTTTCTCCCTCTGGAGTCTGGATATAAGAATACCCCCGGCTCAGCCGTTCCAGGGGGGAGAGTCCTTTCATCCTTTCCGCAAAGAGCGCCAGCCGGTGCTTCTCCTGTCCCATCCGGTTCTCCATCAGTGCTCTCAGGCGGCTGTCCAGGTCTGCCGCATACTGCCTGCTCTCATTTAGCTTCTGGCGCGGGTGAGCATGAACCAGGCGCAGATGCAGACGGTCAAGCACAGTCCTGTCCCTTGAAACTTTCAACATCATCTTCTCACACAGCGCCTGACGGTATCCATCCATCCGCCCGTATGCTTCGCGGACATCATACACCGCGAGTTCAGCCGCTGCCGACGGCGTCGGCGCTCTGAGGTCAGCCGCAAAGTCTGCGATCGTCGTATCCGTCTCGTGTCCGACAGCAGATATGACCGGCACACTGCTCTCAAAGATTGCACGCGCCACACACTCTTCATTAAACGCCCAGAGGTCTTCAATACTTCCTCCGCCGCGCCCGACGATCATAACATCTACCTGTTCTCTTTCCAGCGCCCGGATCCCCCGAACGATGCTTTCTGCCGCGCCTTCTCCCTGTACCTGCGCCGGATACAGAATGAGCTGCACATAGGGATTTCTCCTGCCTGCAATATTGATGATATCTCTCACGGCAGCTCCGGTTGGCGCAGTTACTATTCCGAGCCTGCGGATATACTTCGGAATCGGCTGCTTATATTCCGGAGAAAACATCCCCATCTCTTCCAGTTCCTTTTTCAGAGCTTCAAACTTCTCATAGAGAACTCCCAGACCGTCCGGCATGATCTCTCTTGCATAAAGCTGGTATTGCCCGCTCCGCTCATATACGCTCACAGAGCCCAGCACAATGACCTGCTGTCCTTCCGACAATCGAAAAGAAAGCCCTGACCTCTGGCCCGCGAACATGACACAGGCGATCGTGCCGGACTCGTCTTTTAGTGAAAAATATATATGTCCCGAGGTATGATATCGACAGTTGGAAACCTCACCCTTAACATAAATCCGGTTCAGCATGAAATCCTGGGTAAACATATTTTTGATATAGGAATTTACCTGCTTTACCGTATAGACATTTTTCATATTCATGACTCCTGTCTTGCCAGCTTGCCAAGCACGCCGTTTACAAAGGATGAGCTGCTGTCACCGCCGAATTTTTTGGCAAGTTCCACGGCTTCATTGATGGCAACCCCCTTCGGCACGTCATCATCCCAGCACATTTCATAGACCGCCAGCCTCAGGATCGTCAGATCGACTTTGTTCATCCTTGAAATCTTCCAGCCGGAAGACGCATCACCGATCATCCTGTCAATCTCCCCGATACGGCTGATGACGCCGGAATATTTTTCCTGTATATACTCTTTATCCTTATCTCCCGCATCCTCGAGGGACTCAAAATAGTATCTGATATGCTGCGGCATGTCTTCGGCATCATTAAATTCTATCTGGAAAAGCATTTTAAATGTATGCTCTCTTAATTCTGATCTGATCATATCAATCTTTCTCCTAACCGTAACTATAGAAAAAGGATGTCTTGCGACATCCT
>DXEY01000046.1 GCA_019114745.1 Candidatus Mediterraneibacter colneyensis
CGTATCTTCCCTGCATAAAACGTATGAATCTTTCTTTCATTTTCATCCATCCTTCTGATATTCAGTCTGCCAGGCAGTCGCAGTTCTCTCTGCCCGCAGCTTTTTTCAACTATGATACGGAATCTATTTTCCTCCGATTTCTCATCAAAGTCAATAAATTTCCTATTAAATATTTAGAATATTATTACATATTTCTTCTGAAATCAGGTACACGATCCGTGAATCATTGATCATAACATACCTGTTCCCATCTCCGTCTTCCGCTCCGATATACAGCATCATTGTCTGTTCTTCCTCATCCAGGGTGTAAGTCACCTCGACAACTGTGCGCGACGTATCGTCTAACCCGTAGCCCGGCAGGTCTTCGTCTTCTACCGAATAGTCTGCCGCCTCCGACAGCGTCACAGCCCCAAGGCCTCCTGCGACAGCCGCGATATCTTCTGTCTGATCTTCATTTTCGCTGTCATAAGTGGTCGTCACGCCGTCTGACGTGATCACCTCCCGTACCAGATTCCCGCTTCCGATGCTGGGCCAGGTATCCAGTACAGCCAGATCTTCCAGAGCATAATTAAATGATTCGATCACCGTACCCGGCACGGTATATACGGTTCCGGTATCTCCCACTGTCACATAGTAGTCGTCTCCTGCCATATCCCCGAATTTGATCTGCACAGTGCCGCCCTCCACATCCGTATATTCAATCGTATATGTAGGTTCATCCAGTCCATAATCCGCCAGCGAGTCCCCGCCTTCCAGTTCACGGTCAGCCTCAATGGCGCCTGCTGCCCCGGCCATATCTTCAGGATAACTCTGCTGGAGCGGGAAGTCTCTGTCCGGGGTGTAATACCACGTGTCGTCCTCCTTCTCAAACTCCAGCGCCCCATTTCCCACATCAAATTTCAGCGATACGATATCCTCTGCCGCAGTATCTGTCACATAGATGCGGGCGGCTTCCTGCTCTTCTTCCTCCTTTTGCTCCTGTTCGCCGTTCCAGATCCGAAGCCCCGCATAGGCAAGGATCAGCGCAGCAAGTATGATGACCAGGATCAGGATTCCTCTCCGTCTCTTTTTCATGCTTTTCTCCTCCTGAACCATACGACAAATCCTCCGATCAGGATCACTGCCGGGATGCCGAAGATCACAAGGAAGCTGAACATTCCTGCATGCTGTACGGTATTATACTCTACGCCAAGGCTCTTTGCCTCGATCGAGAGATTCTGAACTCCCTCAAAGTTCGCTGTCACAGCGTTCATAAAGAGCTGGGTGTTCTCAAGCTGCGGGAATGTATCCGTGATCGACTGGTCGATCAGGCTGGCTGCCGAGATAACGGTAAGCCTGCTCTCTTCCGTCTCCTCAGCAGAAGTATCGGTTTCATCTGAGGAAGTATCGGTTTCGTCCGACGCAGTATCTTCTTCCTCACCGCTGCTGATCGTCTCAGTGGCTGTCGCGCCTAATACAAAGCTTCCCTGGGACTGCGAATCTTCTGTCACCGCATATGCCTGGTCAGATGAGGACATAAATCCAGTCACTGCGATCGTATCCCGCCCGGGATCTGTAAGATTCATTCCATGCGCATTGGAAAGCAGTACCATCTGGGATGAGATACCTTCTGCCAGGTCTCCTGATACGGAAAGTTCCGGAAAGATATAGTAATAATTGCCCTGGTAGCACCGCGCCGGATCTGCGATATATCCTTCCGCCGGCTCAATGCCGTATTCCGCCAGGATGCCTGACAGGTTCGGAAGATCTGCGGCATTTGTATCTCCGAGCAGGATCATCACCTTGCCGCCGCCTGCCAGATAATCTGAAAGCATCTGGGCTTCCTCTTCTGATATGTCTGTCGTCGACGCGTACATAAGCAGCAGGTCACAGTCCTCCGGGATCGACGTCGTCATCAGGAGATTTACCTCTGACAGCGTATAGCTGCTCTTCTCCATCAGGTCTGTAACTGTCGTGGACAGGCTTCCTTCCCCATGGCCTGTTGTCTGATAAATTGTCCGTTCCACATCGTTCGTCACATAATTTACAGCGCTCGTAAGCTGTCCTTCCCCGTCAAACTCTGTATAAGATTCCGTTCCATAGTAATAATAGGAATACTCATCCATGACAAGGATATCACTGAACGCCACCGTCGTCGTTTTCCCGGTGTCCGCACAGGATATCACGATCGTATCTTCACTGGCTTCATATTCTGTAAGAGCTGACGGATGCAGCACCGGATCGATCCACTCTACGCTGATCTTATCGGAAAGCGCAGCATATCTGCTCAGAAATGTAGTAATCCGCTCATCTGTCTCGTCGCGGACCGCAAGGACTGTCATATCCACTTCCTTGTCAAGGCTGTCTAAAAGTTCCGTTGTTGTGTCTGAGATCTCGTAGATCTTCGTACTGCTCACGTCGATGCTCCGGTAAGCTTCAGGTATCTGTCCTACGATCAGATTAAAGACAATCACGACTGCGATCACAAGGACTGTCACGCCCACGCTGTAAGAGCCGTGCCGGGTTCCGGAGGTGTGGAACAGATTCTTTATATTCTTTACACTGTTTATTTTCTTCTCTGCTCTGCCCTCCTGACTCCAGCGCCTTTTCTGGACCGACTGCACTGTAAGGAATACAAATACAGCGATAACCGACAGATACAATGCAATGCCGGTCATATCCACGATGCTGTTGATGGTAATATCCGTAAATACATTGGCAAGCGCCAGCCTCCCCAGCAGATTGGCCAACAGGTTCTCATATACTTCTGACTTTACAAAATAGGTAATGATGGTTGCTGCGGCGCCGATCACTTCCACTCCGCCGGCTATCACTGCATTCTCCGTCATGCGCCAGATATAAATTGCTGCCGCCGTCACCAGGATCAGGACGCACACCAGACCGCTCAGGGCATTGTCCGGAAGCATCGAGAGAATACCGTCCCACAGATACAGCACGAGAAGGACGCCGAATGTGCCGATATAGGCAATGATCTGGCTCTCCGTCAGAGATGAGATAAACATGCCGATCGCGGCATAAACGCACCCCAGAAGAAAGAACACGCCGATGGAAATATAATCTACCACAAGATATGCCGTCCCCTGGGACTTGATGATCAGCGGGAAGATACAGAATATCACATTCGGGATTGCGATCACCGTCACCATAGCAAGATATTTTCCCGCCGCTATCTTTCCCAGACTTACCGGAGCAATAAGGAGCAGCTGATCTGTTCTATTCTTCCGCTCCTCCGAAAAACTCCTCATGGTGATCAGCGGGATTCCAACGAGAAATACAATGATCGAACCCGACAGGGTATACGAGAAATAAGGATAGCCCGCCGTCAGGTTGTACGCCATAAAATAAATCCCGGTAAATGCGACGAGAAATGCCACAAATACACAGCCCGCCATAGACTGAAAATAGGACTGCAGTTCTTTTTTATAAATTGCCAGCATCGTTTCCAACCTCCTCCCACTTCGTCTTTCCGGCAAAAGCATCCGGAACCTTGTCGCTCTGCGTCAGTTCCATAAATACATCTTCCAGAGTCGTTCCCGATGTTTTGAGAGTCAGAAGAGGCGCTTTAGACGCTGCAAACGCCATAAAGACTCTTTCCCGTATGTCTTCTCCCTTTTTCTCCGTAATGGCGGCGCGGGTCACTCCCTCGCCTGTAGCCTGGGTCTCGATCCGCTCGATCCCGGGTACGTGTTTCAGTATGAGTCGTATTTCAGAGGGATCCGCCTGTGTCTCGATCTCGACTACATTATGCTCGCCCAGTTTTTTCTCCAGATTCTCCGGGGTGTCGCTTGCCACCAGGCGTCCCTTTGAGATGATCAGGATATAATCGCAGACTTCCCGCACTTCCGCCAGAATGTGGGAACTCAGTATGACTGTATGACGCTTTGACAGCCTGCGGATCAGCTCTCTGATCTCTATGATCTGCTTGGGATCAAGACCCACGCTCGGCTCATCCAGTATGATGATCTCCGGAAATCCCAGCACAGCCTGGGCAAGACCTACCCTCTGCCGGTATCCCTTTGAGAGATTCCCGATCAGCCGGCGCTCCACTTCCTGTATCCTGACCATTTTCTCCACTTCCGTGATCTCTCCCTCTCTTTTTTCGCGCGTGATCCCCTTTAATTCTGCGGCAAACCTGAGATACTCCCTCACCGTCATATCCATATAGAGAGGAGGCTGTTCCGGCAGATACCCGATGTGCCGTTTCGCCTCCTCCGGTTCCTTCAGGATATCGTGTCCTGCGATGAGCACCTCGCCCTCTGTCGCTCCCAGATAGCCTGTCATAATGTTCATTGTCGTCGATTTTCCGGCGCCGTTTGGACCTAAAAAGCCATAGATCCGCCCGGGTTCAATTTTAAAATCCAGGTGGTCTACGGCCGTATGAGTCCCATATTTCTTTACCAGATTCCTCACTTCAATCAAGGCATTACCCTCCTAAACATATATTGCATGTTTAAAACGGTATCAAAATTGTGTGAAGGTTCTGTGTTATAAATGTGATAAACAAATGTCACATCTGCGGAATCTGTCAGATCATGCACTCGTGCAGGTCTTCCTGTTCGATCCCATGCTGAGACATGATCTCAAGCAGACTTTCCCGCCGGTCAGGCGGCGCGCACCATGCGAGCCCGCACCCTGCCGAGATCTCCCGCGGGACAGGGATCAGCCTGCCGGGGACCCCGCTCTCCCGGCAGGCTTTCTCCATCGCCATTGCGTCTGCTGTCGTATGAAAGGTAATGACCAGTTTCTGTTCTTTCTTTCGCATATCCCTTCGTCCAGTCTACTCGATCACCACAGCAAAACCGTCGTCAATTGCTGTAGATGTCGCCTTTCTGCCATGATCCCTGGCATATTTCTCCACATTCATCCGCTGATGCGGCTCTGTCACCAGCACCCGCACCGGATCTTTTCCGCTCTTTAATGCATCCTCAGTGAGCATCACAGGCTCCGGGCATGACAGCCCTCTTGCATCCACTTCTCTCATAATTATCCCTCTTCTTTCTCCTGTTTTGGGGAAGGCGTCCTATCTGCCTTCGTTTCTCTTATTTCCAAATGCGACCACAAAGCATACGATGATGCATATTACGACCGCCGCTTTTCCATTCACCGGCACTGCTCCCGCCACGATCTCCTGTGTCTCGGCATTTAAAGCCGTTCCGCTCGCTGCCAGCCCAAGGTTATGCGCCAGCGCCGCTCCGGCAAACATACCGATGACCGTCACAGCCGAATCCGAAGATCCCTGCCCTGCAAGGATCAGCTGGCGCAGCGGACATCCTCCCGCCAGGACAGCCGCAAATCCTACCGCGTACATCCCGAGGATATTCCAGAGATGCTCGGAATGAGCGATCACTCCGGGCGTATCAAATGCAAGGACAAAATTCCCCGATGCGATATTATAGATCAGCATGACGACAAAAAAGCTGCCGATGATCGTGAGGAGATCAAAGTTCTTCATCAGGAGCACATCGCGGATGCTCCCGGCAAAGCACATTCTGGACTTCTGGGCGAATATCCCGAATACGAGGCCGCCGATCAGCGACAGGACGACCGGAGCGTGCATACTGCCCGGCCCGCTCTCACTGCTCTTGAGCAGTGTGGTCGCCAGTGCCAGCACCAGTACTCCGAGCATCAGAACCGGAAGGACGGCACCGCTCATACGGTTCGTCAGATGCGCCCGCCCCAGGCTGAACCCTTTTTTCAGGGCGATCACGCCCGTCCCCACGCCCAGGATAAATCCGATCAGAGCGATCCAGGCGTTCAGGTCTCCTGCGGACATACGGATGATCATGCGGAGCGGACATCCTAAAAATACGAGAGAACCGATGGCAAGGATCATCCCCAGGACAAAACGCACCGCAGGAGATGAACCTGCTGTAGACCGGTACTCCCTGGTCGCCGCAGATATGATAAACGCCCCGAGCACAAGCCCGATGATCTCCGGCCTTGCGTACTGCACAGTCTCTGCGGAGTGCATTCCCAGTGCTCCTGCAGTATCGCGGATAAAGCAGGCGATACAAAACGCCATATTGGCAGGATTGCCAAAGTATGCCAGGCATGCCGCCACAAGCCCGCACACAGCGCCGGCGAGAGCCAGCTTCTTCTTTGAATCAGATAAATTCATGTTACTTTTCCTCCTCTTTTCACGGCACCTCTCATTCCTGTGCCAGTTCCTTCACCGACCGGATCGCATAATCGACCTCTTCCTCCGTATTGTAATGCGAAAAGCTGAACCGCACGGCGCCCTGTTCCACTGTTCCCAGAGCCTTATGCATCAGAGGCGCGCAGTGCGCTCCGGGCCGTGTCATGATCCCGTACTCCACATTCAGTTCGTCGCTCACTTCCGAAGAGTCATAGTCACGGATATTAAAGGAGACGATCGGGGCGCGCCTGTCGGTGTCAAAATCCCCGTACACTTTAATACCCTCAATTGCGGAAATTCCCTCATAAAACCTGCGCATCAGAGACAGTTCTTTCTCCCGGATCACATCCAGCCCGGTCTCTTCCAGATAGCCGACTGCTGCCCCCAGACCCGCGATCCCGTGCCCGTTCAGCGTTCCTGCTTCCAGCGCAGTGGGCATCCGGGACGGATGGCGGGGATTATAAGTGTCGATCCCGCTCCCCCCTGAGAGCAGCGGCCGTATCTCCACACCGGAACGCACATACATGCCTCCCGTACCCTGTGGGCCCAGCAGGCTTTTATGCCCGGTAAAGCACAGCACATCGATCCCCATCCTGCTGACATCCACCGGCCATACGCCCGCGGTCTGGGAGGCATCCACGACCAGCAGGATCCCGTGCTTCTTACAGATCTTTCCCACCCTGCCGGGATCGATCATATTGCCGGTCAGATTCGACGCATGGGTACAGACGACCGCTTTCGTATTTTCCCGGATCTCGCTCTCCAGCTCATCATATGAGATATTTCCTTTTTTATCACAGCCAAGGATCGTAAGCTCTGTGCCCTTCTCCTGACATTCATACAGGGGTCTCAGCACAGAATTATGTTCCAGTACGGTGGTGATCACATGATCCCCGGGACAGAACAGCCCTTTGAGCGCAATGTTCAGGCTCTCGGTGGAATTTGCAGTAAACACGATCCGGGAAGGGGACTCCGCGTGGAAAAAGCGCGCAAGTTTCTCCCTCGTCTCATAGATGACCCGGGATGCGTCAAGGGAAGGCCCGCCTGCCCCTCTCCCGGCATTTCCCATCGTGTCAAACGCCCTCATCACCGCCGCCTTCACAGCGTCCGGTTTCTGAAGTGTCGTAGCCGCATTATCCATATAGATCATAACTGCCCTCTTCCTTTCTTCACGCGTCCATACCAGATCTTTCAGTATCCCGCTAAGATAAGTATAGGGCTCCCCAAAACATACGTCTAATCGAAAACCAAAATAAAAAGCGGCCGCTTATAGATGTTTTCTATAAGTAACCGCTCTGTTTACAGATACATCTGCTTCACAGTCCTGATAAACTTGTCCGCCGCCGGCAGACTGGGATAACCGGAATCGAAGACCATGTTGATATCACGTTTCCCTCCGTTTGCCTCCAGCGGGAATCCCAGCAGTTTTCCCTCTGCGATCTCCTCGCTTGCGGCAAGCCCTGACAGGATCGACACTCCCATCCCGCTGCCCACAGATCGCTTGATCGCCTCCTGGTTCTCCATGACGGCAGCGATATTAAGCATCTGCGGCTCAATCTGTCTCTGCGCCAGAATCCGCAGAGCTTCCTTTCTCGTGCCCGATCCTTCCTCTCTGAGGATCAGGGGCTCTTCTGTGATCCACGATACAATGTCCTTTCCTCTGCGGTTTCGGTACTTCTCCGCCGCCGGAGTGAGGACAATGAGTTCATCCTGATAAAACGGGATGTAAGTACAGCCGCCTCTCTCCAGCACTGTGCCGGTAAATCCCACATCGGCTTTATGATCCATGATCATCTCCACGACGCCGCCGCTGTCCGTCTCGAACAGCTTGATCTGCTCTTCCGGATATTGCTTTCTGAACTCCGCCATAATACCCGGGAGAAGGTACTGGGCGGGTATGGTGGAGGCAGCGATCCTCAGGACGCTTCCGGAGCGCCTGCCGGCGATCCCGAACCACTCCTGTATCTTCTGCTCCAGTTCCAGCATCTGTTCCGCATAGGCATACAGTTCTTTTCCGGCTTCCGACAGTGCGACGCCCTTTGTATTCCGTATCAGGAGACATGTGTTCAGTTCTCTTTCCAAAGAAGCGATATGGGCGCTCACCGTAGGCTGGGTGAGGTAAAGCTCTCTGGCTGCTGCGGAAAAACTCTTCGTCTCCGCCACCCGGACAAATGCCTCCAGTTGTTTCAGATTCATAATTTCCCTGCCTTTTTACACAGACGGATCACCGGATCGTCCACACCGCTGTCCGTCACTTTTCCGACTACCGAAACTTTCGTCCCAAGTTCCGCACGCTCCAGTGCGTTTAAGAAGTCTCCCGCTTCGTCTTCCGGTACGGCAAACAACAGACCTCCGGAAGTCTGGGGATCGCTGACCAGGTCAACGTACACTTCCTCCACATCTCCGGCGTCCAGAATACGTCCGGCATGTTTCTGGTTCCGGTATGCCCCTCCGGGAATAAGTCCCATCTCGGCATACTCTTTTGCCCCCTGCATAAATGCAATTTGATCCACATATATCTCGATCGCCGCCCTGCTTGCGGATGCCATCTCCGAGCAGTGGCCCAGAAGCCCGAACCCGGTCACATCCGTACAGGCATGAACGGTGAACTTCCCGGCTGCCTCTTTCGCTTTGCGGTTTAATGTCGTCATCACGCGGATCACCTCCCGCTCTGACTCCCGGGATGCCATCTCTGCTTTTACGGCAGTGTTAACGATACCGCTCCCGAGCTGTTTGGTCAGGATCAGGACATCCCCCTTCCGGCATCCGAAATTTTTATATATATAGTCCGGGTGTACGAGCCCGGTCACTGACAGTCCGTATTTCGGCACGTCGTCCTGTATGGAATGTCCTCCCACCAGCACGGCTCCCGCCTCTCTCACTTTGTCAGCGCCTCCCCGCAGGATCTCTCCGAGAACGTCCGGATCAAGTTCTCCCGGGAAGCACACGATATTCAGAGCGATCTTCGGCTCTCCTCCCATGGCATACACATCGCTCAGCGCATTGGCTGCCGCCACCTGCCCGAAGGTATATGGATCATCCACCACGGGAGTAAAAAAGTCCAGTGTCTGTATCACCGCCGTATCATCCGTGATCCGGTACACTGCCGCATCATCGGACGTCTCGAATCCTACCAGCAGGCCGGGATCACTGAACTTCGGAAGCCTGTCCAGTACCCGCGACAGCGTGTCCGGCCCGATTTTGGCGGCACATCCACCGTGCTTTGCAAATTTTGTTAAACGTATCTCTTCCTGCATTCCGGCATCACCTCCTATGGGCGTATCACGTTCACAGCGCTCTGCAGTGTCTCCACGATGCTGTACATATTGGTCACACCGCCCACTGCCAGCTTGTCCTTGATCCCGTAGTAATCCAGACATGTCCCGCAGGTCATGATCTCAACGCCCTGATCAGCCAGCGTTTTCAGGTCTTCCAGACACTCGGAACCCTCGACGGTCAGTTTCGCACCTCCGTTGTAAAAGATCATCTTATCCGGCAGGTCGTCAAGCTGAGTGACTGCAAAGATAAAGCTCTTCATAAGGATATGTCCCAGCTCGTCGCTCCCGTCTCCCATGCGGTCGGAAGACACAGCCACAACCGTACCAAGACAGGTCCGGCATCCCGCTTCCGCTGTGCTCTCCTGCGCGCTCTGCCTGTTCTTTGCTCCGCTATTGCTTTTGCCGGCATTCTCCGCTGCCTCTTCTCCCACTGTGATCAGGATCCGGTATTTCTTCTCTCCAAGCTGTTCCGACTGCGCGGATGCTCCGGAACTCTTTGCCATCTTCGTCACATTTTTTACCGCTGTCTCGTTGTCCACCAGCACCTCGATCTCGCCGGCTCCGGTCATCTCACCCAGCGCTTTCTTTGTCTTTACCACAGGGATTGGGCACACATCCCCCATCGCATCTACTGTGATCATTCTACTCATCCTCCTTTAAACGCGTGCCTTCTGTGCGGTAAGTATATCACATCCTTTCTCTTTCGTCCATTGCCCTCCCCGTCCTTCCTGTGCTATAATCAGTTGAACATATGATAAGAAAGGAAACATGATATATGTGGGTTGCCGACAACTGGAAAGATTATGAAGTTATAGACTGCTCTGAGGGAGAAAAACTGGAACGCTGGGGAGATTATATCCTTGTAAGGCCGGATCCCCAGGTCATCTGGAGTACGCCGAAAAACCACCGCGGATGGAAACACCGGAACGGACATTACCACCGCAGCAAAAAAGGCGGAGGAGAATGGGAATTTTTCAGCCTTCCAAAACAATGGCAGATCCATTATGGTTCTCTTACTTTTAATCTGAAACCATTCAGTTTCAAACATACAGGGCTCTTTCCCGAGCAGGCGGCGAACTGGGACTGGTTTTCCGAAAAGATCCGCCAGGCGGGCAGACCGGTCAAAGTGCTGAACCTTTTCGCATACACCGGAGGCGCAACGCTTGCAGCGGCGGCTGCGGGTGCGCACGTCACCCATGTAGACGCCTCGAAAGGGATGGTCACCTGGGCGAAAGAGAACGCGGTCTCCTCGGGGCTCAAAGACGCGCCGATCCGCTGGCTCGTCGATGACTGCGTCAAATTTGTAGAGCGGGAGATCCGCCGCGGCAACAGCTATGACGCCATCATCATGGATCCTCCCTCTTACGGGAGAGGCCCGAAAGGAGAAATCTGGAAGATCGAAGATATGATCCATCCGCTGATCAGTCTCTGTACCCGGATCTTATCCAAAGACCCGCTGTTCTTTCTGGTCAACTCCTATACCACGGGACTGGCTCCGGCAGTGCTGACTTATATGATCGCCACAGAGCTCAAGCCCTGGGGCGGATCCGTCGAATCCCAGGAGATCGGGCTTCCCGTGACAGAGAGCGGGCTGATCCTTCCATGCGGGGCTGCCGGAAGATGGCAGGCGTAACACGAGATAGTATTTCTGAACTGTTTGTACAAAAGAGGGGGAAAAATGAATCAAAACATCCGCAAAAAACTTACTGAGTATTATCTGTACTTTATGCTGTACTCCATCATCGGATGGATCTATGAAGTATTTCTGGAAGTCGTAGTATACCGATGGGGCTTCTCCAACAGAGGCGTGCTCTTTGGCCCATGGTGCATCATCTACGGCGTGGGCGCCCTGATCCTCATCTTCTCTCTGGGCGGCCTGCAGAAAAAACGCCTCTATATCGGAAAAGTACTGATCACGCCGGTACTTGTATTTATCGGCATCGTTGTCATCACAACGGTACTGGAGCTTATCGGCAGCTATATCATGGAGTTTACGCAGGGCGGATGGCTCTGGGATTACCGCAGATTTGCCTTCAATTTTGAAGGGCGCATCGCCTTAAATCCCAGCATCCGTTTCGGCATCGGGGGCATGATCTTTCTGTATGTGCTCCAGCCGCTGTTCCGGAAGCTGACGGAAAAAATGCCCGAAAAAGTATTCTATGCAGTCAGCCTGACCCTGCTTGTTCTTTTTCTCGCAGATATCATCTACACATATTTTCTTTGATTACCTGATCTGGATCTTCTCCATGATCTCACCGATCGGCGCGGCAATGGACAGCTCCGCACGGACTGTCTTTGCTGTCGCCGATTTGTTGATCACTGCCAGATGCTTTCCTCTGAAATAATCGATAAATCCCGCCGCGGGATATACAACAAGAGAAGTCCCGCCGATGATCAGCGTATCCGCTTCCGCGATCGCCTGCACGGCGCCCCGGATCACATCCTGGTCGAGACCTTCTTCATACAGCACCACATCCGGTTTGATCAGCCCGCCGCACCCGCAGCGGGGAACCCCGTCAGACTCCTTAACATATCCTGCGTCATAAAACTTCCCGCATTTCATACAATAATTCCTGTGGATGCTCCCGTGCAGTTCATAAACGCGCCTGCTGCCTGCCGCCTGATGGAGACCGTCTATATTCTGGGTTACCACCGCAGTGAGCCTGCCCGCCGCTTCAAGTTCCGCCAGCTTCACATGGGCGGGATTGGGCTTTGCATCCAGGCACATCATTTTCTCCTTATAGAACTCGTAAAAGGCTTCCGGATATTTCGTAAAAAAGCTGTGGCTTACGACCTGTTCCGGCGAATACTTATACTTCTGGTGGTAGATTCCGTCCGCACTTCTGAAATCCGGTATCCCGCTCTCCGTAGATACGCCTGCTCCCCCGAAAAAGACGATCCTCCTGCTGTCGTCTATGATCTTCTGGAGCTGTTCTGTTTCCTTCTCATACATCCTGCTCTCCTCCTTCCAACAGTCCTGCAGCACTGTTCTTCTCAGTCTGCCTTAAGATGTCCCTCTGCGATATGCTTATCCATGATCTCCAGCATCTTCTCCCAGACGATCTCCGACGTATCCGGGATCCGCTCATTGCGCCTGCACACCTGGGATTTATGTACGCCGTGCTCTTCCCAGCTTCTTCCCTCCGAGGCGTCGTTTAATAGAAGGGGCTGAAAATTGTCCAGCAGATGGGCAAACTTTGCATCTGCGGTCTCGTACTCCTCAAACTCATCCCAGAGGCTTCGGAAATACGCCCCCTGGTCTTCGGGAAGGAGCCCGAAGATCCGCGTGGCAGCCTTCACTTCCCGCTCCCGTTTCGTCGCGGCTCCTGCGGCGTCGTAAGCATACGTATCCCCCGCGTCGATCTCGACAAGGTCATGGATCAGCACCATGATCATCACTTTCGCCAGATCGACCTCCTCCTTCATATGCTCCTTTAAAAGCACGGCAGACAGCGCGAGATGCCAGGAATGTTCCGCGTCATTCTCCTTGCGCTGCCCGTCTGCCAGATACGTCTGGCGGAAGATATTTTTCACTTTATCCACTTCAATGATAAATCTGATCTGTTTCTCCAGCCGTTTTCTCTGCTCAGTGTTCTGCTTTTGTTCCATATCCGCCCATCTCCGTTTCTTATGATCTGCTTATTATTTTACCACAGTTTTATGGAAAATCAAAAGCTGCCCCCTCCCTCCGGGATATCATAAGATAGCCCGTAAGGAAGGAACAGCTCATGCGTTCTTTCACTCTGTTATTACAGTACGACTTTTCCTGTCGTATTGCCGTTTACTACATAGTAAGCAGCGGATTCTTCCGGTTTCAGATAGATCTGTACGTCTTTGATGTCGTCTACGTTGTTGTTCAGGTCATATGTCCAGATATCTTTTACTTTCTGAAGGATCTCTTCCTGTGTGTACTCCTTGCCGGAGAACTGAAGGAACATCTCCATCTTAATCTCAGTTTTCTTAGCAGCCGTCTTTTTCGTCGTTGTCTTCTTCGCAGCCGTCTTTTTCGCAGTTGTCTTTGCTGCTGTGCTCTTAGCTGCTGTTTTTGCTGCCGGTTTCTTTGCTGCGGTCTTTTTAGCCGCTGTTTTCTTTGCAGTAGTTGTCTTTTTCTCTTCTGTCTTTTCTGCCGGTGTATCTACTAACACTGCTGCCTTTGTCTCCAGCTTTTTCGTAGTGTCTTTCTTTGTCTCGATTGCCTTCGCTGTCTCAGCCTTCGCCGGTTCTGCTTTCACTTCTTTTGCTGCTGCTTTTGCCGGCTCTGCCTTTGCTGTCTTCGCTGTTGTCTTTGCCGTTGAATTTGTTTTCTTTACTGCCATACTTGTCCCTCCTAAAATAATACACCAAGTATTTGCGATCCCGGCACAGGCAGCCTGTGCCGGAAATCATAGTATTCAACTCAATCCTCAAGTTCCATAGGGGATTGTACATCATTTTCCTGAAAAGGTCAAATTTTTTTACATTTCTTTATCAATTATTGATCTTGTTATGATATCCCCTGAAAAATTCTGACAATCCATTTAGCGTCTTTACAAGAACTGAAATTTCAGCTTCATCCAGCTTATCGATCACAGCTTCTGTCATCTGACAGTGATATTCTCTGTGATGTTCGTAAGCACGTATTCCTTTTTCTGTGAGCTGCAGGAACACGACCCGGCGGTCCTGGTCGCTCCTGCACCTGGTCACATACTTTTTATTGACAAGCGCGTTCACCGAAGTAGTGAGCGACCCGGCCGTGATCCCCAGCTTTCTGGCTACCACTGACATTGTGTTTTCTCCTGTCAGCCCGATCGCCTCTATGATATGCATATCATTGTTGGTAATATCCCGGTATTCTTCTGTGATGATCGCATCTTCTTCCAGCTTCAGTATTTCATTGAACAGGTTCACCAGAACATCATTGATCGTTTCCTCTGGGCTCATCCGGCCGCTCCTTTCCATCAGGCAAATAATTCCTGAACTGCTTCTCTGACTGTATCGATCTTCTGAGCCCGCCACGCTTTGGCGCCGCAGAACAAAAGACCCTCTTCTACATTTCCCTTCACCGCATTGATCAGCCCGTCCGTAATACAGTATGGAATATCGGCAGGACTGCACTTTTCCAGACATCTGTGACAGGGGCTGTGGGGGATTTTCTCCCCGGACATCACCCGCTCCATAAAACGGTTCATGATCGCCCGTCCCGGCATCCCGACCGGGCTCTTCACGATCTGGATCTCTTCTTTCGACGCGCGGATATACGCCTCTTTATACCGGATATCCGCATCACATTCCTCTGTGGTGACAAACCTGGTCGCTGCCTGGACGCCGTCTGCACCCAGTTCAAGCACCCGCTTTACATCGCTGCTGTCATAAATACCGCCTGCGACTGCGACCGGGATATCAACGCCGTATTTTTCTCCGTATTTCTTTACGGTCTGTATGATTTTCCGGATCTCATCGCTGTATGCCTTGCCGTCATAAGCGCTGATCTCCTCCTTTTTAAATCCTAAGTGTCCGCCTGCTTCCGGCCCTTCGATCACAACCAGATCCGCAGTTCTCTTATATTTCCGATCCCAGTATTTCAGGATCACATTTGCCGATTTATCTGTGGATACGATAGGAGCGATCTTTGTGGAGCTTCCCTCCGTCAGCGCCGGCAGGTCAACCGGCAGCCCTGCGCCGGATATCACAAGATCTGCACCCGCTTTTACCGCTGCCCTGACATGCGCCGCGTGTTCCTTCAGCGCTGTCATCACATTATATCCGATGATCCCGTCCGGCGAGATGGCACGCGCTTTTTTCATTTCACTTTCGATCGCCCTTAAATTGGCGTTCTGTGGATCCGCATCAAAATCACTCTCCCGGTACCCGATCTGGGCGGTAGAAATGATCCCGATGCCTCCTTCCCTGGCAACTGCTCCCGCCAGTCCGCCAAGGCTGATCCCCACTCCCATTCCGCCCTGTATCAGGGGAACTCTGGTGAGTTTATCGCCTATCCTCAGATTTTTCATATCAAACCTCACATTCTGCGGAATCTCTCATACCGCTTTGCCGTCAGTTCATCCGGATCCAGCCTGCTGTAAGCTGCAAGGAAACCTGTAATACGCCCGTCCAGATCCGAACAGACTTCCTCCAGATTGCTGTCTGTGAACCCTTCCGGCTCCGGGATCACCTGCTCGATGACGCCCAGACGTTTCAGGTCTCCCGCCGTCAGTTTCATCACTTCTGCCGCCTCGCTCGCCCTCTTGGAATCTTTCCAGAGGATGCTCGCAAACCCTTCCGGGGACAGCACCGAATAGATGGCGTTTTCCAGCATCCACACTTCATCTGCCACTGCCATGGCAAGTGCGCCGCCGCTGCCGCCCTCTCCGATCACAACGGAGAGTACCGGCACTTTCAGTCCTGAGAGTTCAAAGAGATTTCTGGCGATCGCCTCGCCCTGGCCTCTCTCCTCTGCTTCCAGCCCGCAGAAAGCTCCCGGCGTATCCACGAAGCAGATCACCGGACGCCCGAATTTCTCCGCCTGCTTCATCAGGCGCAGCGCCTTGCGGTATCCGTCCGGGGAAGGCATGGAGAAGTTCCGATCCAGGTTCTCCTTTGTCGTCTTTCCCTTCGCCTGTGCGATCACAGTGACCGGAATGCCATGGAAATAAGCGATTCCTCCTACAATGGCATGGTCATCTTTATAATAGCGGTCTCCATGGAACTCCATAAAGTCCGTAAACAGGGCGTTGATATAGTCTGTCCCTACCGGGCGGTCTTTCTTCCTTGAGATCTGTACGCGCTCCCAGGCGCTTACCGCATCCGTTCCCGGAACTTCCGTTTCCTTCTCTGCCTTTGCCTTGCTGTCCGCCGCAGATCCCTCCATATCCGCCGCGTCCGCTCTGTGCATCTTCAAGATCTGGGAGAGCACCTCTTTTAGCTCTTCCCTCTCCACAATGCGATCCACAAATCCGTGCTCCAGCAGGAACTCGGATCTCTGAAATCCCTTCGGCAGCTTCTGCCCGATGGTCTGCTCGATGACTCTCGGCCCCGCAAAGCCGACCAGTGCTTTCGGCTCTGCCAGGATGACATCTCCAAGCATGGCAAAACTTGCTGTCACTCCTCCGGTCGTGGGATCGGTGAGCACAGATATATAGAGCTGTCCCGCATCGCTGTGCTTTTTCAGCGCTGCGGATGTCTTCGCCATCTGCATCAGGGACACGATGCCCTCCTGCATGCGCGCGCCTCCGGAACAGGTGAAAATAATGACAGGAAGCTTTTCTTCCGTGGCTCTCTCCACAGCTCTCGTGATCTTCTCGCCCACGACCCTTCCCATGCTCGCCATCATAAATCTTCCGTCGCACACACCGACCACAGCCGGGCTGCCATTGATCTTCACTTTTCCGGTCACGACAGCCTCATTCAGGTTTGTGCGCTCCCTGAGCTGGTCGATCTTCTCCCGGTATCCTTTAAATTCCAGGGGATTGACAAACTCCATATCCTTATCCCATTCCTCGAAGGAGCCTTCGTCCGCGATCATTTCCACACGTCTGTATGCATGCACGCGGAAATACCCGTGGCATTTCGGACAGATATAATATCCTTTCTTTACATCCTCGGCGATGATCGCCGCGCCGCATTTATTACATTTTCGCAGAAGGCCTGTCGGTACTTCCGGGTGGGAATTTCTGAGTGAAATATAATGAGACCTGTTGGTCTTCTTAAACATATCTTTCAGATTCATCTGAGATTACCTCCTGAAAAAATCTGCCGGCATTTGCTCGATAAACTCTATGTCGATATTTCCTGAGATAAAATCCGGATGGTTTAGTATCTCATACTGATAATCCACATTCGTATCGATCCCTTCTATGATCACCTCGCCCAATGCGCTCTGCATCTTTCTGATCGCTTCATTCCGGTTCTTCGCATGGACGATCAGCTTTGCGAGCATAGAATCATAGTAAGGCGGCACCGTATATCCGCTGTAGATCGCAGCGTCGATGCGGACGCCCTTTCCGCCCGGAAGATACATATCTGTGATCTTACCCGGAGACGGACGGAAGTTCTTCGCCGGGTTCTCGGCGTTGATCCGGCACTCGATAGCGTGTCCTGTAATGCGGATGTCTTCCTGTTTATAGCTGAGCGGCCTGCCGTCCGCGATGCGGATCTGCTCTTTCACAAGATCCACGCCTGTCACCCACTCGGTAACCGGATGCTCAACCTGGATCCTTGTATTCATCTCCATGAAATAAAAGTTACTGTTCTTCTCCAGCAGAAACTCGATCGTACCTGCATTCGTGTAATTCGCAGCCTTCGCCGCCTTTACGGCAGCTTCGCCCATCTTCTCCCTGAGTTCGGGGGTAAGAGCAACAGACGGAGACTCCTCGATCATTTTCTGATGGTTTCTCTGGATCGAACAGTCGCGCTCTCCCAGATGGATCACATTGCCGTGCTTGTCAGCCATGATCTGAAATTCGATGTGGCGGGGATGCTGAACGAAATGCTCGATATACATCGTGTTGTCTCCAAACGCCGCCTGTGCCTCTTTCTGGGCAGTCTGGAAACTGTTCTCAAACTCCTCCGGAGTCTGAGCCACACGCATGCCCTTTCCGCCTCCTCCGAGCGCCGCTTTAACGATGACTGGATATCCGATCTCCAGGGCAGTCTTTGCGCCTTCTTCCACATCCCAGACAGGCTCTTTGCTGCCCGGGATCACCGGTACTCCGGCTTCTATCATCGTTTTTCTCGCCTCTGCTTTGTTTCCCAGCTTGCGGATCACATCAGCGGACGGCCCGATAAATGTAATATTGCACTGCTCGCACAATTCTGCAAACCTGCTGTTCTCCGAGAGGAAACCGAATCCCGGATGGATGGCGTCTGCCCCGGAGATCAGAGTTGCGCTGATAATGTTCTGCATATTCAGGTAACTCTCGGAAGACGGAGCTGGGCCGATGCACACTGCCTCGTCGGCAAGCTGTGTGTGCAGCGCATCCCTGTCTGCTTCGGAATAGACTGCCACTGTCTCGATTCCCATTTCGCGGCACGCACGGATAATGCGGACAGCAATCTCTCCGCGGTTTGCGATCAATACTTTTCCAATCATCTTATTCTTACTCTCCTACCATAAATGTCAGTTCTGCACTGACAACTACTTTACCGTCCACGTACGCTGTCGCCTGTCCTACACCTACAGGACCTTTGCTCTTGATGATCTTTGTCTCCAGTTTCAGCGTATCTCCCGGAAATACCATCCCTTTGAAACGGCATTTCTGGACGCCGCCGAAAAATGCGATCTTGCCTTTGTTCTCCGGCATGCTCAAGATCGCTACGGCTCCGGTCTGAGCCAGCGCCTCCAGAATGAGAACTCCCGGCATTACCGCCTTCTGCGGGAAATGTCCCCGGAAGAAATCTTCACGGTATGTTACGCTTTTATATCCCACGGCATACTGTCCCGGCTCGTAATCCTCGATCTTGTCGATCAGGAGAAACGGGTGTCTGTGGGGGATGATCTCCTGTATCTGCTCAACATTTAAACTATTCATGATGTCTGCACCTTTCCTTTCCGTCCGCCTGCTACAGCTCGATTCCGCCGCATTTGCGGACTAGCTTATTACAAAGAGTGGCTGTCCAAATTCGACGCCCTGGCCGTTTTCGACGAGGATCTCAGTTACTGTCCCTGTGAAGTCACTCTCAATCTCGTTCATCAGTTTCATTGCCTCTACGATGGCAAGCACCTGTCCTTCTTTTACGTTGTCCCCGACTTTTACGAACGGTTCCGCATCTTCTGCCGGAGCTGCATAAAATGTGCCGACCAGCGGTGATACCACTACATTGCCTTTCGGTGTGTGGTCTTCTGCCGGAGCACTGCTTTCTTCGGGAACTGCTGCCGGAGCTGCCTGAGCCGGTACGGATACCGGAGCCTGCGGTATGGCCGCAGCCTGCACTGCCGGAACAGGAGCAGCCGGAACCGGAACTACAGCCGCCGGAGCCGGTACTGTTTTCTTCAGAGACAGCTTCACGCCGTCCTCCTCATATTTAAATTCTGTGAGTTCAGAGTCTGACACAGCCTCGATCAGCTGTAATATCTGTTCTGCTTTCATATCCAATCCCTCTCTACCGGAACTCAGGAAACCTGTCTCCCCGACACTCCGGATTAGTCTTCGTATTTCTTAACTAACAGTGTTGCATTGTGACCGCCGAATCCAAGAGAATTGGTCAGTACACAGTTTACCTCTTTCTCTTTCGGTGCTCCGACTGTATAGTCCAGGTCGCACTCCGGATCGACATTCTCTGTCCCCATCGTCTGATGGACAAAACCGTCCTGAATACTCTTGACACATACGACAAATTCAACGCCGCCTGCTGCCCCAAGAAGATGTCCGATCATTGATTTGGTCGAATTGACAGACACGTTCTTTGCCGCATCGCCAAGCGCCAGTTTGATCGCCTTTGTCTCAAAAAGGTCATTGTGATGGGTGCTCGTTCCGTGTGCGTTAATATAGTCGATCTCTTCCGGCTTTACGCCAGCCTCCTGCATCGCCAGCTTCATTGCCATGCCTGCTCCCTCGCCGTCTTCCGCCGGGGAAGTAATGTGGTAAGCGTCTCCTGTCGCACCGTATCCTGCAAGTTCCGCATAGATGTGCGCGCCTCTTGCTTTCGCGTGCTCCAGTTCTTCCAACACGACAATGCCCGCGCCCTCGCCAAGGACAAATCCGTCTCTGTCCTGGTCAAACGGACGGGAAGCTGTCATCGGATCCTCATTTGTTGAAAGCGCAGTCAGCGCGGTAAATCCTGCAATGCCTGTCGGGCAGATCGCAGCCTCAGTTCCGCCTGCCACCATCACGTCCGCATCCCCGTACTGGATCGCACGGAGCGCATCGCCGATACAGTGGGTACCGGAAGCACATGCTGTCACGACGTTTGTACATTTACCTTTCAGTCCAAGCTGGATCGAGATATTTCCTGCCGCCATGTTGGAGATCATCAGCGGAACCATCAGCGGATGTACTCTGCTCGGCCCTTTTGTGAGAATCTTCTCATAATTGGTCTCCACACACTGAAGGCTTCCGATACCGGAGCCCACGATGACGCCGACTCTGTACGGATCTTCATTCTCCATCTGGATCCCGGCATCTTCAAAAGCTTCCTTCGCAGCCGCCACCGCATACTGGGAAAACGGCTCCATTCTCTTTGCCGCCTTTGCGTCCAGCCGCTCTTTCGCAGAAAAATCTTTTACCTCCGCCGCGATCTTCACCTTATAATCAGAAGCGTCGAATTTTGTGATCGGCCCGATGCCGACCTTTCCTTCTTTAATACCTGCCCAGAACTCATCCACCGTATTTCCGATCGGGGTTACAGCTCCAAGTCCGGTAACAACAACTCTTCTCTTCATCCTCATATACCTCCTACATTGCCATTCCGCCGTCTACATTCAGTACCTGTCCTGTAATGTAACGCGCATTCTCAGACGCAAGAAATGCCACTGCGTCCGCAATATCCTCCGGCTCGCCGAACTTCCCGAGCGGGATCTGCGCAACTGCGCCTTCTTTTACTTTGTCGGAAAGCACCTCTGTCATCTCTGTATTTACAAATCCGGGAGCCACCGCGTTCACCGTGATCCCGCGGCTCGCAAGCTCTCTTGCCACAGATTTTGTAAGCCCGATCACGCCTGCTTTCGATGCGGAATAATTCGCCTGTCCGGCATTTCCCAGGACGCCTGACACAGACGCCATATTAATGATGCGTCCGCCTCTCTGCTTTATCATCTGGCGTGCTGTAAACCGGATACAGTTAAATGTCCCCTTAAGGTTCGTGTCCAGCACCGCATCGTAATCTTCTTCGGACATCTTCATCAGCAGCCCGTCCCGTGTGATCCCCGCATTATTCACAAGGATATCCACGCTTCCAAATGTGGCGATGATCTCTTTGAACATCTCCTCGCAGGCATGGTAATCAGATACATTGCACTGTCTGATCTCTGCCTGTCCGCCGTTTTCTTCAATCTCTTTTTTTACTTCCTCAGCCCGCTCTTTTGAACCGTTGTAGTTGATCACTACGAGAGCGCCTTCTGAGGCGAGTCTGACTGCGACTGCCCTTCCGATTCCTCTTGAAGCGCCTGTCACTACCGCAACTTTCCCATTTAACATAATTCATTTACCACCTTGTCCACGTCTTCCCATGATGCGACGTTATATACTTTTACATCCCGGCTGATCTTGCGCATAAATCCTGCAAGCGTTCTTCCCGGCCCGATCTCCACGAACGTATCTACGCCGTCGGCGATCATATTTTCCACACTCTGCTGCCAGCGCACGGAAGAAGCCACCTGGCGGGCGAGCAGATCTTTTGTCTCGTTAATATCTGTGACATATCCTGCCGTCACATTTGTCACATACGGAATCTCAAGCGGGGAGAGCTCCACATTTTCAAGCACCTTCCCCAGCTCTTCTCCTGCTTCCGTCAGCATCGGAGAATGGAACGGGCCGCTGACATTCAGCGGAAGCACGCGTTTTGCGCCCGCTTCTTTGAGCGCTTCCGATGCCTTTTCCACGCTTTCCTTCCAGCCCGTAATGACGATCTGTCCCGGGCAGTTATAGTTTGCAACGCTGACGCCGTCGATCTCCTCGATTGCTTTCTCGATCACATCCCCGGTCAGCCCCAGCACTGCTGCCATGGAACCTTTCCCTCCGGGCACTGCATTCTGCATCAGGATCCCGCGCTTTCTCACGGTCGTGATGGCGTCCTCTGTGCTCATCCCGCCTGCTGATGCGATGGCACAGTACTCGCCGAGGCTTAAACCTGCCGTCACATCGGCTTTCAGCCCGCGCTCTCTGAGCACATGTTCCATTGCAAGGCAGACTGTCACAAGAGCAGCCTGCGTATATTCTGTCTGATCCAGCTTGTCGTTTTCTTCAAAGCACAACGCTTTCATATCTATATCCAGCAGTTCTGTCGCCTTATCAATGACGTTCCTTGCTGTTTCACTCTGTTCATAAAAATCTTTGCCCATTCCGGCTTTCTGTGCTCCCTGTCCCGGGAACATAAACGCGATCTTACTCATAGAAACCTTTGCCTCCGATCAGCTCGTCTGTCTCCTTTACCAGCTTCTGGATCAGGTCATGGCATGACATTTTTTCTTTTACCATACCTGCGATCTGCCCTGCCATTACACTGCCGGTCTTTACATCGCCGTCCACAACTGCGCGTCGCAAACCGCCCAGTGTGAGAAGCTCCAGCTCCTCAAAGGACGCTCCGTCCTGTTCTTTCTGGAGATACTCTTTTGTCATCTGGTTTCTCAGGGCACGCACCGGATGTCCTGTCGTCCTTCCGGTAACCCGTGAGTCAATATCTCTTGCCTTGATGATCATGTCTTTATAATTTTCATGAACCTGAGATTCATTCGTAACCACAAAGTGAGTTCCCATCTGTACGCCCTGCGCGCCAAGCATAAACGCCGCTGCGATCCCTCTGCCGTCGGCAATACCGCCCGCTGCGATGACCGGAACACTCACTGCATCTACAACCTGAGGTACAAGTACCATCGTTGTATTCTCACCGATGTGCCCGCCGGCTTCTGTCCCCTCCGCAACAAGTGCGTCGGCGCCGCATCTCTCCATACGTTTTGCAAGAGCTACAGACGCAACGACCGGGATGACTTTAACTCCGGCTTCTTTCCACATCTTCATATATTTCTCCGGGGAACCCGCTCCGGTCGTAACGACCTTCACGCCTTCCTCGACGATCACTTTTGCCACATCGTCCGCATACGGACTCATGAGCATGATGTTTACTCCAAACGGTTTGTCAGTGAGTTTCTTCGCCTCTCTGACCTGATCACGCACCCAGTCAGCCGGCGCACTCGCAGCACCGATCAGTCCCAAGCCGCCGGCTTCGGATACGGCGGCTGCAAGATGATACTCAGCAACCCAGGCCATTCCTCCCTGAATGATCGGATATTCGATTCCTAATAATTCGGTTACTTTTGTTTTCATACTCTACAACCTTTC
>DXEY01000047.1 GCA_019114745.1 Candidatus Mediterraneibacter colneyensis
ATTAATGTTATAATATCCATGAGTATTGGACTCCTTTCGGTTTTTATTTTTTCGTCGAAATCATTATACCTCAAGGAACCAATACTCTTTTCATTTATTTTTTTATCAACTGACTATTTCTTTACTCCAACAGCGCTTTTGAAGTCAAATCCACTCTTTTATTTCCGGGTCTGCTATGTTATATTTTGGATATACCGGGGACAGCGGTATGCGGAACGGTTCCGCACAGGGAAGCGAGTCGCTTTCCTGCTATTTTCTGTTGCGTTATGATGGCACAGCCATCCCTCCATCTGCTCCGATGTACTACCGCACACGGCGTGTGCATGTGCCTTCGGCACGGGTACACCTCCGCAGATTACGGTATCACCATATAGTGTCCCCGGTAATTCAGAAAGCAACCGGAGGCATCGCCCATGAGCCAGGAGCTGTGGAAATACTGTACAAAAGAACAGTGCCGTGATTTTCTCTTATCCCTCCGTCTGACAGGATCTCTGTGCCATACCGATGAAAAGCGTGTCGCGCTGCTCTATGGCCTGTCAAACCATGTGGATGAGCACTATCATATCAGGAAACTCCCGAAACGCGGAGGCGGTTGCCGCACGATCTGCGAGCCCGATCCGCTGTTAAAATACGTCCAGAAACAGATCCTTTGCCGCGTGCTCTCTCAGTTTTCACCCGCGCCGTGCGCCTGCGCTTACCGCAAAGGAATGTCTCTCAGGGATAACGCCCTCCCCCACACCGGAAAAGAAAAAGTCCTGAAACTGGACATCCGTGATTTTTTTGGAAATATCACCTATAGCAGTATTTATCAGCACGTTTTTCCCGGTACCATCTTCCCGCCTTCCGTCCGAACACTGCTGACTTCCCTGTGCTGTTATGACAGCGTGCTTCCCCAGGGGGCTCCCACATCTCCCTGTATCTCCAACCTGGTCATGAAACCCTTCGACCAATATATGGAAAACTGGTGCGCCAAACGCAGCATCTCCTATACTCGCTACTGTGACGATCTGACGTTTTCCGGCAGTTTCGACCACGTGCAGGTGATCCGCAAAGTCCGGTCCTTTCTGAAGCGCATGGGATTTGAATTAAACACCGGGAAAACCCGGATCATCACCCGCGGTTCCCGCCAGGAAGTAACCGGGCTTACCGTAAATGACTCGCCGGGCGTTCCCAGGCCATACAAAAGAGCGTTACGGCAGGAATGGCATTATATAAAAAAGTACGGCATATCCAGCCATCTGGAACGAACCTCCGGCATTTCCAGTATCACTTTAGAAGCGAAAAAGCACTATCTTATCCAGCTTGCTGGAAAAGCGGGATACATCCTTCAGATCGACCCGCAGAATCTCTTCTTTCAGGAGATGCGGCAGGAAATTCTCCAACTGATACAGGAGACAGGGTGGCAGGACGCATCCCAGAACTGAAAACAATGGGAAACAGTTGACAGCATGACGGGCGGGTGTTATGATTTTCTTAAATAATTACAGAAAGGCAAGATAGAGGTTGCATTTTTCATGAGTATGGTGGCGGATGTGTCAGGAACAGAAGAAATCATCAGAAAGGGAAAGATGCCGAAAGGGAAAAGACTCCTGAATCCTTTTCCTTGGGCATGACGTGAATAACGGCATGACTGTCATCGCAGGATGGAGAGCTATCTGATATACTGAAAAGTATATTCTGAGACGGCACATCTTGCCGTTTCTTTTATTGTACGGGCTGCTCCGTACATAACGTATCTATAATTAATTAACAGGAGGAAAAAAGAATGGCAATTTTTAAAGGCGCAGGTGTGGCAATTGTAACTCCGATGAAAGATAATCTTGAGATTAACTATGATAAACTTGACGAGATCATTGAGGAGCAGATCGAAGGCGGTACAGATGCGATCATTATCTGCGGTACCACCGGCGAATCAGCAACTATGACAGAGGCTGAGCACAGTGAGGCGATCCGTTTCACGGTCGAGAGGGTCAATCACAGGATTCCCGTCATCGCCGGCACAGGCTCAAACAGCACGCGGACGGCGATAGAGCTCTCCAAAGAGGCTGAAAAAGACGGAGCTGACGGTCTTCTGCTCGTAACACCTTACTACAACAAAGCGACACAGAACGGACTGATCGCACATTATACACAGATCTGTAATGAGGTTGAGATCCCGGCGATCCTCTATAATGTGCCGAGCCGTACCGGATGTTCCATCCAGCCAAAGACACTTGCCGCGCTGGTAAAAAATGTGGACAATATCGTCGGCGTAAAGGAAGCTTCCGGAAATATCGGCACAGTCGCAGAGATCATGCACCTGTGCGACGGTAATATCGATCTCTATTCCGGAAATGATGATCAGGTCGTGCCGCTGCTCTCACTCGGCGGTATCGGAGTCATCTCCGTACTGTCAAACGTAGCGCCGACCTATGTACATGACATGGTCTACAAATACCTGTCAGGCGACACCGCCGGAAGCGCTAAAATGCAGCTCGACGCGATCCCGCTGATCAACGCCCTTTTCTGCGAGGTCAATCCGATCCCGGTAAAGGCAGCCATGAACATGATGGGTAAAAATGTAGGATCTCTGAGAGCGCCGCTCACAGAGATGGAGGACGCTCATAAAGAAGTGCTCCGCAAAGCAATGACAGAATTTGGATTACTGTAATTTATTGATTGGGGACGTAGTAAAATGCAATTTTACTACGTCCCCAATCAAGTTTCACCCTGTCCCTTTTTGGACATTACCTTTTCTTTCCGTAATGTACAAGTCCTACAACGCCCGGCCCTGCATGGGTTCCGATGCTCGGGCTCACATCGTTGATAATCACATTGGTAAAGCCCAGACCCCTGACCATATCCGCTACTGTTTCCGCCTCATCCAGGCAGTCGCCGTGCAGGACTGCTACGATCCTGTCCTTTCCGTAGTTATCCAGATCAAGCGACGCTTCCATCCGTGACACCAGTGTTTTGAGAGATTTTTTTCGTCCTCTCACCGTTCCGTCAGACTTGAGCTCTCCCTCTGCCGTCACGGTCAGGATCGGCTTGATATTTACAAGACTTCCGACTACCGCCGTCGTCTTAGACACACGGCCGCCCCTCTGCAGGTGGTTCAGGTCGTTTACTGTAAACGAAACGTTCACATGCTCTCTCTCTTCGAGCAGAATATCATGCAGTTCTTCCATGCTCTTTCCCTCTTTCCAGAGTTCTACCGCACGGTATACGGATACGCCTTCACCAAGGGATGCGTTCAGCGAGTCAAATACTGTGATCTGTCTCTCCGGATACTCCTCGAGCAGTTCGTTCGCAGTCATCATGACATTGTTGCAGCTCCCGCTCAGAGCGCTGGAAAACGCAATATGGAAAATGTTCTTCCCTTCTTTTAATATCTTCTCAAATTTCTCCCGGATCACCGCCGGATTGTTTGCCTGAGATTTGGGAAGCTCCCCCTTTCTCATTGTCTCGTAAAATTCATGAGGGGGCATATTCAGTTCATCCCCATATACTGTATCTCCAAATGAATAATACTGGGGAATGATCGTCAGGTTATTTTCCCTGATAAATTCCGGCAGCACATCGGAATTTGAGTCTGTTGTGATCACATAGTCTGCCACTTTTGTTTCCTCCTTTTCGTAGATATTCCACATACATCATTGATTATATCAGCCGGAAACAGGAGAATCAAGCAGCCCGGGCACTTTTCCCGATATTGACCACTCTGCTCTGCCGCTGTATAATGAAGGAAGTCTGGGGAACATCAAAATCCCCTTAAAATAAAGCAAAGGGGATGATTTTTATGCGCCGGACGGAAGCGCCTTTTAACGGAAAGCAATTCCTGTTGAACAAGAGTACCGGGGAAATACACGATCTGGATCGGGAGACGCCTGAGTGCCGCATTGACGAGACAGATCCCGACCTCATTATGTGCTGCGATACTTACGCCGAGGCTGTCCTGTTCGCATCCGTGGTCGGAATCGACAGAAATGGCTGTGAACACTGTATGCCGGAAAGAAACCGATGACTCTGCCGGGGGATTTCACTCAAAAGGAATCCACAGCAGGCTCACAGAAATGAAAAGGAGAAAAAGACTATGATCGACTTTAACAACAGTGCATATGTAAAAATGAAACAGGTAAACCCTGCTCCACTGATGGGCGACATCCAGCCGCTTCTGATCAACGGCGAGCAGGTGCTCGGCGCTTACAAGGCAATCCGGGACTACTGTATCTTTACAAACAAACGGGTGATCGCTGTAAATGTCCAGGGTATGACCGGGAAGAAAAAGGACTTCACTTCTCTTCCCTACTCCAAAGTCAGCGCATATTCGATCGAAACAGCAGGGGTTCTCGACATGGACAGCGAGCTGGAAATGTATTTCAGCGGGCTGGGAAAAGTCAGGTTTGAATTTACCGGGCAGAGCAATATCATCCAGATCGGACAGATCATCAGCACATATATTCTGAGATAAAAAACAGCAGGAGCCTTTTTCAGCTATCTGATACAGCATGAAAAAGGCTCTTTTCTATTTGTGTTCTACCATTTCGTCTGAATGTCTGCCAACAAAATCTTTTATCAGTTTTGCTGCTTCTTCCGCATTGGATGCGACAGCCGGGTGTCCTCCGGTCGGAAAGATGTGGACAGCAGCCTCAGGAAGCAGGGAAGCCATCTCTCTGTATTCTTCCTCAAGATTGCTCCGACACATTTCATCTTCTCTGCTCCCCATCAATAAAACAGGAACTTTTAATTCGGTCAACGGCTTATGAAATAGCGGACGCTTTTCTTCCGCACACAGCAGCAGGGCTTCCGTGTCCAGATCCACTACTGTTTCCCAGTCTGACCCCTGGCACCATTCATAAAACTGTCTGGACTGTATATCCGCCTTAGCAGCTTTTCTCTCAGATACCAGTTTTTCCGAAAAATTATCATTAAGCGTCCGCCCGTCAAAACTGTCAGCTATGACAGAACAAATCAGATCCGGGCGTTCAAGCGCCGTATTGATTGCCGCCCAGGCTCCGCCGCTCGTTCCGATGAGGCTGACCTTCCCACACGACAAATGTTCGATGAGGGCAGCCGTCTGCATCGCTTCATCATGCCACATATCCGGAGAAAATTTTTCCACCCGGTCAGACTTCCCATTCCCTAAAAAATCAATCAAAATACATCTGAAACTGTCGGTATACAGAGGCATAAGCAGTTCAAACATTTTAGAGGAAGCCGTATTCCCATGCAGGAAAACAAGCGGCTTACCCTGCCCGTATTCTTCGTAAAAAATGGATTTATTCTGATATTGGAAATATGCCATATACGCGCCCCGCTTCTCAACTATCTCTCTGACTAACTTTACCGGCTTCGGTTGATTAAGTTTATTCTATCATACTGCAGTGGCATTTCACACCTTTATTCACAATCACCGGAAGTGCCAAAAGGCACATTCCGGGATTGTAAGCGGTC
>DXEY01000048.1 GCA_019114745.1 Candidatus Mediterraneibacter colneyensis
TCACCGTCTTCTGCAATTTGTCTGCGCCCGTCACCCGGATCCGCACTGCCTGTCCGAGTTTATACGTTTTCCCCGTGCGCTCTCCGGTCATTTCGTATTTCTGTTCATAGAACTCATAATGGTCATCCCGCATATCCGCTACGTGGACGAGACCCTCGACTGTATTGGGAAGTTCCACATAGATACCCCACTTTGTCACGCCGGAGACTATGCCGTCGTATTCCTCCCCGATGCGTGCGCCCATATATTCCGCCTTTTTCATCTTCGTGACCTCGCGCTCTGCTTCTTCCGCCCGGCGTTCCCGCTCGCTGCACCGGGACGCCACCTTTGGCAGTATCGACGCATAGTGTGAGATCCGTTCTTCATTGAGCCTGCCTCTCAGATTCTCTTTTATGATCCTGTGGATCTGCAGATCGGGATAACGCCGGATCGGGGACGTAAAGTGCGTATAGTACTTTGCCGCCAGCCCGAAATGCCCCGTATTCTCTGTCGTATACTTCGCCTGTTTCATTGAGCGCAGCACAAGCCGGCTGATCATCGCTTCCTGAGGTGTCCCTTCCGCCTTACCGAGGAGCTTCTGGATCTCCTTCGGGCGCACTTCATCTCTCACATGGATATGATAGCCGAAATTGTTGAGAAATGTCGAGAGCTGGCGTATCTTCTCCTCATCCGGCACTTCGTGGGTGCGGTAAAGGAAAGGGATCTCGCGCCAGTAATACTCTTCTGCCACAGTCTCATTTGCCATCAACATGAAATCCTCGATGATCTTCGTTGCCGCGCTGCGCTCGTAAGGTCTGATATCCACGGGCCTGCCCGCCTCATCAAGGATTACCTTTGTCTCCGGGAAGTCAAAGTCGATGGAACCGCGCCTTCCTCTCCGGCTGCGGATCAGATCTGACAGTTCCTTCATCTGGCGGAGCATGGGCACGAACTCTTCATTTCCCTTTATTTCCTTCTCATCACCGGAAAGGATCCGATCCACGCCGGCATAACTCATCCTCTTATCTACATTGATGACTGTCTCTGCGATCTCGTGATCCACGATCTCCCCGGCAGGAGACAGCGTCATGATACAGGACAGCGCCAGCCGGTCTTCTCCGGCATTGAGGGAACAGATGCCGTTTGACAGCTTATGGGGCAGCATCGGTATGACGCGATCGGCAAGATACACGCTTGTCCCCCGCTCAAACGCCTCCCTGTCAAGAGCGCTTCTCTCCTGTACATAATTCGTCACATCCGCAATATGGACGCCCAGCCGGTAGTTCCCGTCCTCTATGGACAGGGATACCGCATCATCCAGATCTCTGGCGTCCTCACCGTCTATCGTCACCATGCGCCAGCCGCGCAGATCCTTCCGCCCGGCGCGGTCAGCCTCACTTACATCTTTTCCTACGCGCACCGCCTGATTCAGCACCTTCTCCGGAAATTCCGACGGGATGCCCAGATCCATCACAACCGACAGGATATCGGTTCCCGGATCATTGATATGCCCTATGATCTCTGTCACCTTCCCCTCAGGCTTCATATGCTCTTCTCCATAGGAAGTAAGCTCTACAACCACCTTATGCCCGGTCATGGCGCCCATCTCTTTTCCCTCAGGAATATAAATGTCTTTCAGATATCTCTGATTGTCCGGCCGGACAAACCCGAAATTTCTGCATTTCTCGTACATTCCCACGACGCGCACTACGCTGTGCGAGATCACTCCGGTAATCTTCCCTTCTCTTCGCCTGCCGGACGGTGCGGAAGTGATAATATATTCTACCTGGTCGCCCTGAAACGCCCCGGATATATTTTCCTCCGGGATAAATACATCTTCTCCGCCATCCCCGGGCGTTACAAACCCAAAGCCTCTGGCATTCGCCTGGAATGTCCCCTTCAGCCTCACCGCATGTCCTTTGCTGTACTTTCCTCTTTTTGAAAGTGTGATCTTCCCGTCTTCTACAAGCGCGTCAAGAACTTCTCTGAGATCTCCCCGCTGCTCCCCCGGAATCTGAAGCACGGCAGCGATCTCTTTTAATTTCATCGGAACATACATGTCGTCGCTTATAAAATCCAGTATGACTTTTTTCCTTTTCTCAAATGTCTGATCCATATCTCTGCTCCATATTATTTCTTTACGGCGGTCGCCATCGCAAAAATATAAGCACTCTATGTCCGTATAGAGTGCTTAGTAATTATTATCTTCTGATATAGTGCATTTGATACTAATTCAAAACGCCAAGATTCAGTACCAGCGCAAGCACGATAAAGAGCACTGCCAGCACGCGGGTAACTTTTACGAGCGCTCCTTCCATGGAACGTCCTTTATTCTGGCCCCAATATGTGTCTGCTGCTCCGCTGATCGTACCAAGTCCGGCTGACTTGCCTTCCTGTAAAAGAATAATGCCGGATAAAGCAATGCAGTCTATAACAAAGATGATCGTTAATACAATCTTCAAGATATCCATACCTACACCTCCTGCGGATAAACCAAAGATATTCTAACACAGTCGGCCTGTCTTTGCAAGATGAACATCTCAAAGCCCGACATCTTTGTTGATTTTGACGATACATTCCTCTGCGGCTTACAGAATGCCGAATATTTTTTCGCGGAATGCGGCGTACAGCGAATCATAGTCCGTGTACTGGATGTCACTGTCTTTAAAGCGCCGGCTCCATTCATCGCGAAGATGGTCCGCGATCATCCTGGCATTCTCGTGCTCTGTTTTGAGGATCGCCGGAAAGACATAATAGATCATGAAGAAATTCAGATCGAGCTGGACTACGGGATCCACCTTTCCCTTTTTAGGTGAAATATATACTTTTTCTACACGCTCTGTAAATGTACGTGCGATTTCATCCGCAGCGGCCTCTTTATCTTCCGCCGCATCAGTCAGCTCTGTCATTTCCTGAAAATAGCGGCCGTGCCGTTGAAGAAACGTCTCCATATTCGCCTTGTAGTTTTTCTTCTTCAGCTT
>DXEY01000049.1 GCA_019114745.1 Candidatus Mediterraneibacter colneyensis
ACCTTTGTCCTGAAATCCCTGTTGCCGAGCCGGGAGTTCTGGGATACTGTGATCGCAGATGCAGTCTCGGACAGCACAAAGATAAACCGGTAGATCAGAAGCATCAGTTCGAGGATAAGCGCCGGAAGCCGGAGCTTCCGGAGCGCTCCGAGTATATCTGTCATGACGGTATTCAGGGACAGAAAATACAGGCATGACACAGCCGAGAGCGCCGTCGCGCACAAGCTGAGCGCCTGATACAGCCCCCTGGTGCTGCCCGTAATGTACCAGTCCCCCACCGGAAATGCAAAGGCATCCAGCGGCGTCTTCGATAAATTGACAACGATCGCCGCAGTTCCCAACACCAGGAATGCCAGCGGGATCATAAGCAGTTTTATATAGCGGAAAAGGGGGATGCCCCCCTTTCCCACTGTCAGGATTCCATTGACAATAAACACCAGCGCAGCCACTGTGAGCGACCGGCTCGCAATACACAATACAAGAGTAAGCACGGCATACAAAAGCTTCTCCGACGCATTGACGTATCTCAGCTTCGACTGGCAGCTCAGTTTATCTATCAGGAGCATCTACTGTCTCCTCTTCCATCCATTCGTTCTCTGTTGCTGTTTTCTTCATCCACTTTCTGCGTTCTACAAAGCGCCCCATAAAAAAGGCGATCACTCCCACGCCGATCCCTGTCTGCACGCAGAAGATCAGACTTTCGATCTCGCCCGGCAGTTCTCCTCCCAGGGCAGTCTCAAGGACAGGCGTAAACCAGGGCTCGTACTCTCCCCGGATCTCCTCTACCATCACGCTCCCGGCGTCGTCGGATCCGCCGAACGCTGCGCCTCTTAAGGCGGCTACCGGCACGACAGCGATAATCACCGCAAGAAGAAGGAGCAGGATAACTGTTTTCGTATTCTTTGTCATGATCCTTACGCCTCCTTTCTTCCACTCAGGAACCCGATACTCCGAAGCTCCGGCTTCGCGTAACTCTCAAGCCCGATCACGATCACTACGGTCAGGATCCCCTCGATCACCGCAAGCGGAAGCTGGGTGGGCGCAAATACTCCAAGGAATTTTACTGCGGAAGCCACCACGCCTCCCGTCTCAGACGGATAGGCAAGGGCAAGCTGGATGCTTGTCACACAGTAGGTAAAAAGGTCTCCCAGAAACGCCGCAAGGAAGATCCCCACTCTGCGGTTGATCTTCATATGCCGGCTCAGTCTGTATATGCCATAAGAAACAAGAGGTCCCGCGATCGCCATGGAAAATGTATTGGCCCCCAGCGTAGTCAGCCCTCCGTGAGCCAGCAGTACAGCCTGGAAGATCAGTACAATGATCCCGAGCACACTGACAGCGGCAGGCCCGAACAAAATCGCCCCAAGCCCCGTCCCCGTCATATGGGAACAGCTCCCGGTCACAGACGGGATCTTCAGTGATGAGATCACGAAGATAAAAGCCCCCGCCATCGCGATCAGCGTAAGGTTTCTTCTGTTTTCTTTTACTTTATTTCTCAGTGAGATAAATCCTGCGATCAGAAAAGGCAGGCAGATGACTCCCCATGCCACGCAGTACCCTGCGCTCAGGTAGCCCTCCATGATGTGCATCGCATTCGATACAGGTGCGACGGCAAACAGCGCGGCAAACGCGATGGATGCCTTCAGTAAGATTTTTTGTTTTTTTGGCATTGTTCTCTCTCCTTTGATCATATTCCCGTAATCCCCAGATCCATTTAAAAGCGAATATTCTGACTCAGGTATCATCACAGTGCCTCTGCCTTCCCAGGATATCCTTTCCCAGTGGCTTCTCTGGCAGCCGGCGCGTTTTCCGCCGGACGCCGCTGTTCAATGAGACGCTGCTCCTCCAATACAGCAACGGGTATTGTGCAGGATTCCCACCTGCTTCCTCGCAGCCCGCAGCACTCTAAGGCAATGCCGAGCGCAGGCTGTGTCTTTTAAATGTATGCCGGATCTGGCTCAGTATTCGATTCCCTTTCTTGCCGGGATGCCCCGGTCAAAGGGATGTCTGACCTTGCGGATCTCTGACACATAATCTGCCAGCTCCACAAGCTCTTTTGCCGGATCACGCCCGGTCAGGACGATTTCCAGACTGTCCGGTTTCTGTTTCAGGAAGCGGACCGCATCCTCCTGCGGGATCAGTCCGTAATTGTAGGCTGCCATGAACTCATCAATGACAAGGATGTCATAACCGCCCCCGGATATCTGATCCCGTATCCTGTTCCACAGTCCACGGTACATATCCTTTACTTCCCCCTGCTCTTCCTGTGAGAGCGTCCGGTAGAAACCGTATGATTTTTCCAGATGGATGACCTCGATCCCGGAAACCGCATCCAGGACGTTCAGCTCGCCTGAATCCTCCGTCTTGAGAAACCTTGAAAACAGCACGCTGTACCCGCATCCTGCGGCTCGCACGGCAAGCCCTGTCGCTGCCGACGTCTTTCCCTTTCCGTCTCCGCAATAGATATGGATCAGTCCCTGTTTCATCGCGTCCTCCCTCTCTGTAAAATCATAAGTATTGTAGCACAGCTCCCTTTTTCTGACAAGAGAAAAGACTCTGTGAAACAATCACAGAGTCTTTAAAAATCATATGTACGATCTAAAACCGAACGATCTTCATATTGCTCGGAACATTTGAAATCTTCACCACGTCGCCGGTACTCGGCGCATGGATCATCTTGCCCCCGCCTATGTAGATCCCGCAGTGTCCTCTCCTTGAACAGATATCGCCCGGTCTCGGGTCGCTTACTTCCGGCAGATTGTAAAAGGCTCCCGACGTCCACCTACGCTGGTATTCTCCGGTCAGGCAGTAGCCTACAAATCCGGAACAGTCAAACGTATCCGGACCGACTGCACCCCATTTGTACGGACATCCCAGCTTACTGTACGCGCGGTTAACGACTACGTTTCCTGTAGACACTTCATAACCGCCGCCGGATGATCCTCCGCCTGTGTTGCCTCCGCCGCCGTCACTGTCGTTATCTGCCCTTTCCGCTTCCTGCTGGCGCTGTCTCTCGGCAGCTTCTGCAGCCTGCCGGTCTCTCTCTTCCTGAACTTTCTGTGACGCCTCTTCGATCAGGCTGTCCAGATTGGAGATTTCATCCTGCTTGGATGCGATCGTGGCATCCAGCTCTTCCTGCTGCTGCTGGAATTCCGCTTCAAGGCTTTCCAGATTTGCCATCTCTGTCTCCAGCGTATCCTGAAGATCCTGAATCTCGGCAACCGTGTCGGCATATTCCTGAAGCTGTTCCCTGTCGTACTCATGTACCTGCTGGGAATACTCAGCCTGTGTCAGCATACTTGAGATGTCGCCTGACGACATCACCTTTTCCATCGTCGCAGTCCCGCTGCCCGCCTCGTACATATATTTGATACGGAGCTTCATGGCATCGTACTGTTCCTGCCGCTTCTCCTCAGCCGCATCCAGATCTTTCTCCGCCTGGATGATCTCCTCGCCTTTGGCGATCAACTGTTCTTCCAGATCATCGATCTTTCCCATCAGCGTTTCCAGCTCCGTCTGGAGACTGCTCAGCTCGCCCTGGGCGTTCTCTTTCTGGTTCTCAAGCTCTTTCTGCTGATTCTGCAGATCTTCCAGTGTATCCGGCGCCGCCAGTACAGGTGTCACTGCCATCGAACAGGTAAGAGCTGCAGCGATAAGTGTACTATGTACTTTCTTTCGTCTCATCTCTTCACCTTTCCCTATTATATTATTTATGTCCCCACATATATGCATCATACAACAGAAAAGCCCGTTTTTCAACAGTATTTCTGAAAAAAAGCCGTTTTAGAGATGGGGGTGCATTTTTCAATCCTGAATATGTAATAGATTATAATAAATTTTATCGGATTTTTCAATAGATTTTTAACAATTTCGTAATATTTCATATTCAGGAAGATACTGGAAGCCCTGTCTGCTGATAAAACCGGATCCGCTCCGGCAGCCAGGTATTTCCTGCCCGCACGTCACGGATCCGGTTTCATTTATTGTATATGGAGATTCGTATATCCCATCAGGCTCTCGTCCACTTCTTTCGCAGCCTCCCTGCCTTCCCGTATCGCCCAGACGACGAGGGACTGCCCTCTGTGCATATCGCCTGCGGCGAATACATCTTTTACATTTGTGGCATATCTGCCCGGCTCGGTCTTTACGTTCGTCCGCTCGTTGACCTCCGCGCCGAACGCCTTTGTGACATAGTCTTCGCTGCCGAGAAATCCCGCGGCGATCAGCACAAGATCGGCGTCCACCGTATACTCGCTCCCCGGCACTTCTGCCATGTACATCCTGCCCGTCTTTTCGTCTTTCCTGCTCTCGAGCCGGATCAGCACTGCTTTGCAGAGTTTTCCTTTTTTATCTTTTACAAACTCTTTCACCGTAGTCTGGTACACCCGCGGATCACTGCCGAACACTGCGATCGACTCCTGCTGGCCGTAATCCGTCTTGCACACTCTCGGCCACTCCGGCCACGGATTCGTTTCAGCCCGCTCATCCGGCGCTTTCGGCATCATCTCAAGCTGGAGCACAGACGCGGCGCCGTGGCGGATGGCGGTACCCACACAGTCATTTCCGGTATCTCCGCCGCCGATCACAATGACATGTTTTCCTTTTGCCGAAATATAGGTTCCGTCTTTGAGCTGCATGTCATTCGCCCAGAGTGCCTTTGTCGTAGACTTCAGGAAATCCACAGCGAAATAAATTCCTTCCGCATCCCTTCCGGGCGCTTTGATGTCACGGGGATGGGAAGCCCCGCACGCGAGGATCACCCGGTCATAGTCTTTGAGGATCTGCGCGGCTTTCACATCTTTTCCCACATTACAGTTTACGCGAAATTCGACGCCTTCCTCCTCCATGATCTTTAACTTCCGGTCAATATACTGTTTCTCAAGCTTCATGTTCGGAATCCCGTAGCGGAGCAGCCCGCCCGGTTTGTCTTCCCGCTCAAATACAGTGACCGAATGTCCTCTGCGGTTCAAAAGGTCTGCCGCCGCAAGTCCCGCCGGGCCGGATCCAACGACCGCCACCCTTTTCCCTGTGCGTACTTTGGGAGGACGCGCCTTCGCATACCCCTTCTCATACGCATTTTCTATGATCGCATACTCATTGCTCTTTGACGCCACAGCCTCCTGGTTGAGCCCACATGTACAGGCGTTTTCACAGAGCGCCGGGCATACGCGGGAGGTAAACTCCGGGAAATTATTCGTCTTTACCAGACGGTAATACGCTTCTTCCCAGTTGCCGTTGTAGATCAGGTCGTTCCACTCCGGAACCAGATTGTGGAGCGGGCAACCGCTCGCCATCCCCATAAGCGTCAGCCCGGACTGGCAGAACGGCACGCCGCACGCCATACACCGCGCCCCCTGGAGTTCCTGTTCCTCCTTCGGAAGAGGCGTATGGAACTCGTTGAAATGCCGGATCCGCTCAAGCGGCTGCTCCGCTGTTTTATCTTTTCTCGCATAATCCATAAATCCTGTCGGTTTTCCCACTTTGCACGCCTCCTATCTTCCACTCTTAATCTTATTGAACGCCTCGATCTGCGCCTTTTCCCTGCTCAGCCCTTTTTCTTCCATCTGGAAGATGGCTGCCATCATCTTCTCATAGTCTTCCGGTATGATCTTCTTGAATTTCGGAAGATATTCTTCAAAATGATCCAGGATCTCCTTGCCTACTTCTGAGTTGGTATATGACACATGTTCCTGTATCATCCCTTTGAGTTCCTGTACGTCATACTTATCTGTCACACGGCGGATCCTGACCATTGCCTTGTTGACCCTTGTGTACAGAGTGCTGTCCATATCAAGCACATAGGCGATACCGCCGCTCATGCCTGCGGCAAAGTTTTTCCCGACTTTTCCGAGAACAACTACACAGCCGCCTGTCATATACTCGCATCCGTGGTCGCCCACACCCTCTACGACAGCCCGCACGCCTGAGTTGCGCACGCAGAATCTTTCTCCTGCCACGCCGCCCACATACGCTTTTCCGCTGGTTGCTCCGTAAAATGCAACATTACCTATTATAATGTTTTCATCTGACCGGAACTTCGTACCGTTAGGCGGACATACGACCAGCTTGCCTCCTGAGAGTCCTTTTCCGAAATAGTCATTGCTGTCGCCTACCAGTTCCAGCGTCAGCCCTTTCGGGATAAATGCGCCAAAGCTCTGTCCGCCTGCGCCCTTACACTTGATCACAAAGCTGTCGTCATCCAGTCCGTCCGGATATCTCCTTGTGATCTCAGAACCGAAGATCGTGCCGAATGTACGGTCTGTGTTGGTCACATCGATCTCAAGACCTCTCTTCTGCCCTTTCTCCAGAGCCGGGAGAAGCTGTTTTACGAGCACCTTCTCATCCAGCGTCTTTTCCAGTTCAAAATCGTAGACCTTCTTCGGGTTAAAGATCATGCCCTTTTTCTGTTTTGCATACGGATTGTAGAGCACCTGCGACAGATCAAGCGTCGCTGCGCGCCTGGAGGTCGGGTGATCCTTTACCTTCAGCAGATCGGTACGTCCCACCAGTTCATCCACAGTGCGAACCCCCAGTTTTGCCATATATTCTCTGAGCTCCCGGGCGATAAACCGCATGAAGTTCTCCACATACTCCGGCTTCCCGCTGAAACGCTTTCTCAGCTCCGGATTCTGTGTCGCCACGCCCACCGGGCAGGTATCCAGGTTGCAGACACGCATCATCACGCATCCCATCGTCACCAGCGGCGCCGTGGCAAATCCGAACTCTTCCGCTCCAAGGAGCGCCGCCACAGCCACATCTCTTCCGCTCATCAGCTTTCCGTCCGTCTCGATACGCACTCTCTCTCGCAGTCCATTTTCGATCAGCGTCTGGTGGGTTTCGGCAAGTCCCAGCTCCCACGGAAGCCCCGCGTTCTGGATCGAGCTTCTCGGGGCAGCGCCTGTTCCTCCGTCATATCCGGAGATCAGGATCACGCCCGCACCCGCTTTGGCAACACCTGCCGCAACCGTTCCCACGCCTGCCTCAGAGACAAGTTTTACGGAGATCCTGGCATTTTTGTTGGCATTTTTGCAGTCATAGATGAGCTGTGCCAGGTCTTCGATGGAATAAATGTCATGGTGCGGCGGAGGTGAGATCAGGCTCACGCCCGGCGTCGAATGGCGGGTCTTGGCGATCCACGGGTATACCTTTCCGCCCGGCAGATGTCCTCCCTCACCCGGCTTCGCGCCCTGCGCCATCTTGATCTGGATCTCCTGTGCGCTTACCAGATACCGGGAGGTAACGCCAAACCGTCCGGACGCCACCTGTTTGATCGCAGAGCACCGATCCGTATCCAGACGCTCAATATCTTCACCGCCCTCTCCGGAATTTGATTTTCCGTGCAGACGGTTCATCGCGATCGCCAGTGTCTCGTGGGCTTCCTTGGAAATGGAGCCATAGGACATTGCCCCTGTCTTGAATCGGGTCACAATGGAGTCCACGCTCTCCACTTCCTCGATCGGAACGCCTTTCTTCGGATAATTAAAGTCCAGTTGTCCTCTCAGATTGACTTTCTCACCTTCTTCGTCCACCATCTTCGTGTACTGCTTAAACATCTCATAGTCGCCCCGTCTGGTGGACTGCTGAAGCATGTGGATTGTCTGCGGGTTGTAGAGGTGTTCTTCTCCACCGCTCTTATATTTATGGCGTCCCACGCTGTCGAGCGTCATGTCGCCGTCCAGTCCCAGCGGATCAAACGCCTGAGTGTGGAATGCCGTATAATCCTCCGCGATCTCCCCGATCCCGATACCGCCTACGCGGCTGACAGTATCTGTAAAGTACCGGTCAATAAATTCTTTTTTCAATCCGACCGCCTCGAAGATCTTTGCGCCCTGGTAGGACTGGATCGTTGAAATCCCCATTTTCGACGCGATCTTGACAATGCCGTGGATCACCGCGCTGTTGTAGTCATCCACCGCCGCATAGTAATCTTTGTGCAGAAGCCTGGACTCGATCAGCTGGCGGATCGACTCGTGAGCGAGGTAGGGATTAATCGCACAGGCGCCATACCCGAGCAGAGTCGCAAAGTGATGCACTTCCCTTGGCTCACCGCTCTCGAGGATCATTGCCACAGAAGTCCTCTTCTTCGTGCGTACAAGATGCTGCTGGAGCCCGGACACCGCCAGAAGCGACGGGATCGCCACATGGTATTCGTCCATATCACGGTCGGTAAGGATCAGGATATTCGCCCCTCCGCGGATCACGCGGTCCACTTCCACAAAGAGATACTCTATCGCTTTTTCCAGGCTTGTGTTTTTATAGTAAGTGATTGGGATCTCCGCTACTTTAAACCCTTCCACTTTCATGTTCTTGATCTTCAGCAGGTCGGTGTTTGTAAGGATCGGGTTGTTGACCCGGAGCATCTTGCAGTTCTCTTCTTTCTTTTCAAGAAGGTTTCCGTCTTTTCCCACATAGATCACCGTAGAAGTAACGATCTCCTCACGGATGGCATCAATAGGCGGATTGGTAACCTGGGCAAAAAGCTGTTTAAAATATCCGAACAGCGGCTGGCGCTTCCGGGACAGCACGGACAGCGGGATATCAATTCCCATCGCCGCGATCCCCTCGGCGCCGTTCTTCGCCATTGTAAGGATCGAACTCCTGACATCCTCATATGCATACCCAAATGCTTTCTGCAGGCGGGTACACTCCTCTTTCGTGTATTGCGGGATATCTTTATTCGGGATCGGAAGATCCTTCAACTGGATCAAATTGCTGTCCAGCCATTCTCCGTAAGGCTCTTCGTTGGCATATTTTTCTTTCAGTTCCTCATCGTCGATCACTCGTCCCGCCACCGTATCGACCAGAAGCATCTTGCCCGGATGAAGGCGTTCTTTCACGAGGATCTTAGAGGGATCGATATCCAGCACACCCACCTCCGAGGAGAGGATCAGGTTATCGTCGTCTGTGATATAGTATCTGGACGGACGCAGGCCGTTGCGGTCCAGCACAGCCCCCATCACATTCCCGTCGGAAAACAGGATCGACGCCGGACCGTCCCACGGCTCCATCATCGTGGCATAATACTGATAAAAATCTTTCTTGTTCTGGGACATACTCCGGTTGTTGACCCATGGCTCCGGGATCGCGATCATCACCGCAAGGGGAAGCTCCATCCCGCTCATGACCATAAATTCAAGCGCATTGTCAAGCATGGCGGAGTCGGAACCCGACGTGTTGATCGCCGGGAGCACTTTGTGGAGTTCTCCTTTCAGGCATCCCGCCTCCATCGTCTCCTCACGGGCACGCATCTTATCTGCATTTCCGCGGATCGTATTGATCTCTCCGTTATGTACGATAAAGCGGTTCGGATGCGCTCTCTGCCAGCTCGGCGCCGTATTCGTGCTGAACCGGGAGTGTACCATCGCAATAGCGGACTCGTAGTCCTCATCCTGCAGATCGCCGAAGAACTGGCGGAGCTGTCCTACAAGGAACATTCCCTTATATACGATCGTACGGCTGGAAAGCGAGACAACATATGTATCATCGCTGCTCTGCTCAAACACACGTCTGACCACATACAGTCTGCGGTCGAAGGGAAGCCCCTTCCCGATCTTCTCCGGGCGCTCGATAAATGCCTGCATAATGCACGGCATACAGTCTACCGCCGTCTTTCCGAGCACATCCGGGTGAACGGGAACCTCTCTCCATCCAAGGAAATTCAGCCCTTCCTTTTTGACGATTACCTCAAAAATGTTTTTCGCCTGGTTCCGTTTCAGTTCGTCCTGGGGGAGAAAAAACATTCCCACTCCGTAATCCCTCTCACCTCCGATGTTGATCCCGAGCGGCTTACAGACTTTCCGGAAAAATTTATGAGACACCTGCAGAAGGATGCCGACACCGTCTCCGGTCTTTCCCTCCGCGTCCTTTCCTGCTCTGTGCTCCAGATGCTCTACAATCTCAAGGGCGCCTGCGACAGTGCCGTGGCTTTTCACGCCTTTGATATTTACAATCGCGCCGATGCCGCAGTTATCGTGTTCAAAACTCTCGCGGTACAGCCCCTGGGGGACTTCATTTGCTTTCCTCATGATCGCTATCCTCTCCTTTGCATTTTATGAAAATGAATATACACGATTTATTTCTGTTTGTAAATAGAAAAATGCTTTAAATTGTCAGATAATTTGATAATATATTATTTTATAGTAATTTATCAGATAATTTATATGTGAGATATTATCAGTAGTAATTCTTATTATATTTACTTTTCCTTTTATTTTCACTGTTTTATTGGATAATCGCAAAAAAAATATGACAGGATTCTTGTCCTGTCAT
>DXEY01000050.1 GCA_019114745.1 Candidatus Mediterraneibacter colneyensis
CAGAACATAGTTTGGTTTTTCCATTTTCACACCTTCTGTACTGCCCGGTTCCAGTGCCTTTATATCACATAAACAGCTCCTTTGCAATACAAAAAGTGCGTGATTTACGGGCTTTTCCACACTTCTGCGATCGCCTCAGTATCTACATCAACCTCTTTCTCAATCTGATTTACGATCGCCGTACTGTCCACCTGTGCGATCTTAGCATCGCTCTGCTCCATATAGACAAAACAGACAAAAAAGAGGATGCTGACGACAAGGCGTATATAGAATGTCCCTCCTGAAGTCTCCTGTTCCCCGTCTTTTGCGCCGTAGAGATCCTGGCAGATCCGTCCGTACCTGGGATGGACTGCCGGGATTTCTTTTTTATCCTCGTACAGTCTGCGTGTCTGGCGCAGCAGCTCTCTGCGCCGCATTTCGGAATCATTCATATCCGGATCCTTTCATGTCCCTCCCGAACTCGTCGCCATAACAAAAACAGGGACATAACTATGTTTACCATAATTTATGTCCCCGCCTGTTTTGATAGAACCAGATCTGTGATAGAGAAACCGTACTCTCTTTATTACCGGTCTGCCAGCTCACTTATGATATCCTCCCAGGTGACGCCCCGCTCGACCATGAGCACCATAGCGTGATAGAGGAAATCTGAGATCTCGTACTTGATCTCCTCCGGATTGGGATTCTTTGCCGCGATCACGATCTCTGTCGCTTCCTCTCCTACTTTTTTCAGGATTTTGTCAATTCCTTTGTCAAACAGATAGTTTGTATAGGATCCTTCCTTTGGATGCTCCCTGCGGTCGAGGATCGTGTTATAGACCGATTCAAAGATCTGAAGAGGGTTCTTTGCGTCATAGTCCGCGCCGACGATCGTAGTGTAGAAGCAGGAACGGTTCCCGGTGTGGCAGGCTGCCCCGACCTGCTCCACTTTCGCCAGCAGTGTATCTTTGTCGCAGTCTATAGACAGTGACTTGACATACTGGAAATGCCCGGAAGTCTCGCCTTTGACCCACTGGCTCTTTCTGCTCCTGCTGAAGTATGTCATGCGTCCTGTTTTTACTGTATTGTCAAACGCTTCTTCGTTCATGTACGCGACCATCAGCACTTCATTTGTCTTATAATCCTGTACTACAACAGGGATCAGCCCGTCCTGATTCAGCTTGAACTCTGAAAAATCCAGGATGCTCTCAAAGGAAGTCATTTTGATCCCGGCATCCGTGCAGATCTCTTTAAACTCGTTGAAGTCCATATTCAGGCTGCTGATAAACAGACCGGACACGCCTTTGATCCCGTCGCATTTCAGGATCCTGAGGATCTCGCTCTGCTCCATCGTGTCCGTCAGGACGACGCATGGAAGTTTCGTAATATTCATTACGGAGTTCAGATCCAGACGGTGCATGAATACGATCTCAGTGCTGTACTCTTCGATCAGATGCTGCTGCTTGAACAGGGCGTCAAAGTCGTTGAGTGAAACAGCGATCCGCTCCTTTCCAAAGCGCTTCGATACTTCTTCGATCAGATCCATTGACAGCGGTTTGGAAAAATTGAGGATCGCACGCTTCGCGCCTGCGTACAGGATCTTTTTTACATCCTCCGTGCGCCGGATATTTCCTCCGGCGATCATTGGGATGCTGATCACCCGGTTCATTTTTTTGATCAGGTCGATCGCCTCGTCATGCTCTTCGTCCGAGGTGGACAGATCAAATACGATCAGCTCATCCGCTCCTTTGTCACAGTATTGTTTTGCAAGGGCAACGACGTCGGATGAAAGGATGCTCCTGTCGTCAAACCACTGTACAGCCTTACCCCCGTTAATGAAAATACAGGGGGTCAGTCTTTTATAACTCATGTATATCATTTCTCCTTTTATCTTTATAATGTCCCTTTTGCAGACCACACGCCGCTGATCCTGGGTTCTTCTGATACCGCCATGTCAAGCGCTTTCCCGAAGGCTTTAAACAGCGCCTCTGCCATGTGATGATTATTGCCGGCATCCAGGATCTTCAGATGCAGGTTCATCGAAGCACTGTAAGATACCGCATAGAAAAACTCACGGATCATTTCGGTATCCAGCGTGCCAAGTACCGGAACCGTAAAATCAGCATCATATTTCAGATAAGGTCTCCCGGAGAGATCGATCGCGGAAAGGGCGAGCGTCTCGTCCATCGGAAGAATGAAATATCCGTATCTGCGGATCCCGCTTTTTGATCCCAGCGCTTCCCGGACTGCCTGTCCCAGCACGATCCCGGTGTCTTCGACCGTGTGATGGCTGTCCACCTCGAGGTCGCCGTTGACAGATACCGAAAGGTCGAAAAGCCCGTGCCTCGCAAATCCGTCCAGCATATGGTCAAAGAAAGGAATCCCGGTGTGGATCTGAGTCTGCCCGGTTCCGTCCAGATTGATGCTGAGGGTAATATCCGTTTCTTTCGTCTTTCTCGTGACTGTTCCGATACGCGTTTCCATTGTCCTTCCTCCTTTTTCAATCCTTTCCGTCAAAGCGCACGCTGATGGAGTTGGCGTGGGCGGTCAGGTGTTCTGCTCTGGCAAATGCCTCGATGTCCGTGTGTATTTTTTCCAGCGCCTCTCTGGAATAAGAGATGATGCTGGATTTTTTCAGAAAGTCGTCCACCGAGAGCGGGGAGAAAAACTTGGCTGTCCCGTTGGTCGGCAGGACATGGTTCGGCCCTGCGAAATAATCTCCAAGGGGTTCGCTTGAGTATTCTCCGATAAAGATGGCTCCGGCATTGCGGATCTTTGTCATCACTTCAAAGGGATTCGCGGTGACGATCTCCAGATGCTCTGAGGCGATCTCATTGGCTGTCTCTATCGCCTCTTCCATGCTGCCGGCGATCAGGATATGTCCGTAATTGTCCAGAGATTTCTGAATAATATCGCCGCGCGACAGCTCTTTGATAAATCGGTCTGTCCAGTCCGATACTTCCTTTGCCAGTTTCTCACTGGTGGTCACGAGGATCGCGCTTGCCATCTCATCGTGCTCTGCCTGGGAGAGCAGATCGGCTGCCACATACCGCGGATTTGCCGTTTCGTCTGCCAGTACGAGGATTTCGCTGGGCCCCGCGATGGAATCAATGCTTACATGTCCGTAGACTGCCTTCTTTGCAAGTGCCACATAGATATTTCCCGGACCGACGATCTTGTCTACTTTTGGGATGCTTTCCGTTCCATATGCAAGCGCCGCCACTGCCTGTGCTCCGCCCGCTTTGTAGATTCGGTCTGCCCCCGCCTCTTTTGCGGCGACAAGTGTAGTCGGAGTCACGCGCCCGTCTTTTCCGGGAGGCGTCACCATAATGATTTCGTCCACTCCCGCTGTCTTGGCCGGTATGATATTCATCAGCACAGAGGAGGGGTAAGCCGCCTTTCCTCCGGGAACATACACGCCCACCCGCTTCAGCGCCGTGACTTTCTGTCCCAGGATCGTGCCGTCCGGACGGCTGTCAAACCAGCTGTACTGCATTTGTTTCTGATGATAGGATTCGATATTTTGTTTGGATTTCCGGATGACCGCGAGGAGCTGGTCGTCTACGAGTGTATAAGCCTCGCGGATCTCTTCTTCGGTTACAAGGATATTGTCAGCTGTGATCTTTGCACCGTCAAAACGTTCCGTGTACTCAAAAAGAGCCTGATCCTTCTTCTCTTTGACATTGCCCAGAATCTCCCTGACGCTTGCCTCATAGGTTCCGTAACTGTTGGGGCTGCGGCGGAGCAGATCCTCCAGCAGATTTTCTTTTGATGTCTGGTCTAATTTTTCAATCCGCATCTTTTCCTCCTTCGCGAAGCAGTGTTCTCAGTTCCGTGATCAGTTTTCTGATCCTTTCGTTTTCCATCCTCATACTGACAGGATTGACGATCATGCGGGCTGACAGCGGGCATACCTCCTCGAGAACAGAGAGCCCGTTCTCCCGTAATGTGGAGCCGGTTTCCACAATGTCTACGATCACTTCTGAAAGCCCGACAATAGGAGCAAGCTCGATGGAACCGTTCATCTTAATGATCTCTACTGTCTGGTGTTTCTTATTATAAAAATAGTCTTTTGCGATCTTCGGGTATTTTGTGGCGACGCGGATCAGTTCGCGGTGCTCTAAAAGTTCTGCTGCGTCCTCATAACCGCATACGCACATCCGGCATTTTCCGAAGCCGAGATCCAGCACTTCATGGACTTTCCGTCCTTCTTCTATGATCGTATCTTTTCCCACGACTCCGATGTCAGCCGCGCCGTATTCGACATAAGTCGGCACATCCGGGCCTTTGGCGAGAAAGAATTTCAGCTTCAGCTCTTCGTTCGTAAAGATCAGCTTCCGCGAGTCCTTATCTTTCATTTCGTCACATGTAATTCCAAGGCTCTCCAGCATTTCCAGCGTTTTGCTGGCAAGACGCCCTTTTGTCAGGGCAAAAGTCAAATATCTCATAAGTATGCTCCTTTAATTCTGCTTGTTCAGATCTGCCAGTTTTTCTTCGCCGGTCATCAGGTTGAGCATCTCGATCTTTCCGTCATCTCTGAGAAAGAGCATGGCAGATGCTCCTGTCCGGCGTGCATATTCTTCATAACCCGATCGTTCCTCAGCGTTCTCCCGCTTTAAGAGTTCGATATTGCGCCCTTTCTCCCGGAAACTGCATGCCAGGGATACCGCCTGCTCTTCGGTCGCCTCTGTATAGACGATGAGGTTCCGGTGGATCGTCTCCACAGTGATCTTCTGGCGGTTCAGCGCGTTCATCAATTCGTCCAGAATAATCGCAAAGCCGATGGATGGAGTATTCTTTCCGAATTTTCCCAGAAGGTGGTCGTACCGTCCGCCCCGGACTACCGCATCGCCCGTACCGTATGTATAGGCGCGGAAAATGATGCCGCTGTAATACCCGTAGCTTCCGATCATACTCAGGTCAAATGTGATATGATCCTCCGCTCCGTACAGCTTCAGAAGACGGTAGATATGCTGAAGTCTGACGATTCCTCTGCGGGCGTTGACATCTGAGGCGATCTTCAATGCATCATCAAGGATCTCCGGCCCTCCCGCCAGTTCAGGCAGTATGCGGAACGCGGTTTTTACACTGCCCTTTACGTGATTGCTGTCCAGTATTTCCTCAATCCCGAAATAATTCCGGTTTGTAATGAGCGCGCGGATCTCTGCACTCTGCTCTTCTCCAAGCTCAGCGGCTTCCATCAGTCCACGGATGAAATCAATATGTCCGATGCTGACCTGGAACTCCTTTAATCCCGTTTTTTTCAATCCGTCTACTACCATGGCGATCATCTCGGCATCCGCCTCGATCGAATCGAGACCGATCAGTTCGGCGCCAAGCTGCGTATTTTCCTTGAGTCTGCCCTGATAGCTGGTGTGATTGATAAAAGTATTGCCGGCATAACAAAGACGTACCGGAAAATCCTCGGCCTCGAATAAAGTCGCTGCTGCTCTGGCAACAGAAGGAGTGATATCCGGCCGGAGCGCCAGGATATTTCCTTCCCTGTCGAAAAACTTATACAATTCCTGGGTGGAGGTCGAACCGATCTCCTCCCGGAAAACATCGTAATATTCAAACGTAGGCGTCTGTATGTCCTGATATCCGTACAGATGCAGTACTGTGCTCAGCTTTTTCTGAAGTGCAAGTTTGGTTTCACATTCTTTGTTGTAAATATCCCGGACTCCTTCCGGCGTATGCAGTTTCTGTTCCATATGCTTCTCCTCTTTCACTTTACTGTGCTAATACGTTAAATTCCTCTGTAATTATACGGATTTTCCGGACCTCTGTCAATCCCTCATATCCAGGTCTTTCTGTATAAAGTCAAGATATGGCACGAAATAGCCCTGTTTTAATTCCATAAACCATCCTGGCTCGATCTCATCGTAGCGGAAACTCTTGCGTCCGCCCTGTAATGCGCGATCCCAGAACTTCCGGATCTGTTCATACCGCATATAATACAGCTCGTCTCTTGTACTGTAATAGATCAGCAGAAAGGATATGCCTCCCTGCTTTTCAAATTTCTCCATAAAGTCCATCTGGTGCTCATGTACATTCTGGAGCGGAAACGTATCTGCGCTGCACTCTTTTGCATCAAAGCAGACCGGGATTCCCTGTACTGCCCCGATATAGTCTACTGTACTGATTTTATCAAAGTAGGCGAGCGTGATGTGGCGGTGTTCCTGATCGATCCTGACCGGGGTGATCGGGGTGGGGATTTTCTGGATCAGTGCCAGCCCCATATCTGTATAGCGCTCGTTTGTATGATTGATAAACTCCTCTAATGTAGAGCCTCTGAGCCCGCGTGAATTCCATGTTGCCATTGTTATCTTATGATCCTTTCGTAATCAATCCCCGTATCCCGGCATATGGTACGGAACAGATCCGGCATCGGGGCAGTCAGCTCCCGCTCCGACAAGTCTGCGAGGGCTCCGGTACATTTTGGAAAGCAGAGCCTGTACGCGTGCAGGAACTGCGAGGACAGATTGTATTTCTTTTTGTACGCTTCATTTATGCGGCGGCTGCCATACTTGTAATCTCCGATGAGGGGATGTCCCCGGGAAGCCATATGCGCCCGGATCTGATGCGTCTTACCCGTGATCAGGTGGACTTCAAGGAGCGTGGCGCTGCCATTTGTGCTTACAGGCCGGTACTCCGTCTCGATCCTGGATGCGCCCGCTTCTGCCTCCGGATGGAGGCGGACTTTGTTCGTGCGGGAATCTTTCGTGAGATATCCGCTGATCCTCTCTGCCGTTTCTACTCTGCCGGACACCAGGCAGAGATAATATTTGCCAAGCGTACGCTCTTTAAACATAGCGCTGAGATCCTGAAGGGCGGCAAGTGTCTTTCCGGCAGCTAATATACCGCTTGTATTGCGGTCGAGACGGTTGCACACAGAAGGGTGGAATGTCCGGAGTTCCTTCTCTGTGATCTGTCCGGTGTTCAGCAGATAGTCGGTGAGATATTCTACCATGGACACATCGTCTTTCGATGATTTCTGCGAGAGGATCCCGGCAGGCTTATTTATAAAGATTGTATGCCTGTCTTCATATATTATGTCAAGTTTGATCCGGCTGGCGCGCTCTGGAAGCGCCGACTCCTGTTTCGCAGAAAATTTTCCGACCGTTTCATCTGAAAGAAAAAGCCGCACGATATCTCCCTCTGAAAGCTTTTCCTGTCCGGAAGCCTTCTTTCCGTTCAGCGTGATATTTTTCTTGCGCATCATCTTATAGAGGAAACTCTTCGGCGCCAGGTTCAGATACTTCCCGAGAAATTTGTCCAGGCGCTGCCCCGCCTCGTTAGAACGGATATTCAGTTCTTTCATTGTGTTGCGAACCTCACTTACGTATGATTTACATCGAAATATTCAGGATAAGATTCCTGACTGCCTCTTCTTTTTCTTTCGTATCTTCCTTCTCGATCTCCGCGATATGGTCGAGCCCCTCGACGCGGGAAAGGAAAGGCCTGTATTCGTTCAGGATGATAACCTTTATCCCTGTCAGTTGATTTGCGGTGAGCATCTTCTGGATATGCTCTCCAAGGTATTTCACATCAACCTTCCCAGAATGGGTATAGCCGTACAGATTATGCCCCGATATGGCGATGCAGTCCACCGGCATGATCTTCTCTTCGCTTGTGATGATCAGGTCGTAACAGACGGTCAGATGCGAGGTTTTTTCTCGGATCTCTTCTGCTGTTCTGATGTCGATGGAGCGATGGGGAAATCTGGTGATCACTCCGACCAGTGCTTTGGCAGAGGGGAGACAGCCGAGGATGGCGACCACGGTAAGGAGATTCAGCCTTGTCCCGGTCTGGAAATACCCCAGCAGGAAGATCGCAATGACAATGCCGAAATAGAGAACCGTCCTCAGGATCTCCACTTTCTTTTTGTAATTCAGATATCCCGGCGTACCTTTTTGTATTCGCTTCATTTTTTGAACATCTCCTCCAAAAGTATGATCAGACGGTGGGGGAACGCTTTCGTTCCGATCCGTACCGCCTTCATGGCGCAGCCGTAGACTGACAGCTCCCTGCGGTTCCGGCTGTCCAGAAGTGCTTTTCGCACAACACGCGAGGGCTTTGCCAGCGTCAGCTTTTTCAACGGATCCGTGAGAGAGCCGGACACATCAAAAAACTCGGTATCTACCGGGCCCGGGCATACGGCAGTCACGATGATGCCATAGGGCTTCAGCTCCGCATGGAGCGCCCTTGAGAGACTCAGGACGTACGATTTCGCGGCGGCATACACTGCGAAAGACGGCTGGGGGCAAAATGCCGCTGCCGAAGCGATATTGATGATACGTCCGCCTTTCTTCATATATGGGAGGGTGAGCTGGATCATGCGGGTCAGCGCACGGCAGTTTAAGTCCACCATATCTGTCTGGAGCTTCTTTCCCTCGGCTGCAATGTCGCGGAATGTTCCGGATTTTCCGAAACCCGCGGCATTGACGAGCATCCGCACCTCGGGCGAGAGAGTTTTCAGGGCGTTGTGATAATCACGGCAGATCTGCTTTTTTAACAGATCTCCGGCAAGGATCCGGATGGGCATCCCCATTTCCTGTCTCAGACCGTCCAGGCGTTCCTTTCGTCTGGCGATCACCCAGATCTCGTCCAGATCTTTGTAAAAATGTTCAATCTGGCGGACAAACTCTCTCCCGATCCCGGATGAGGCGCCCGTCACAACTGCAATTTTCATAGCATATCCTCACTTCTTTTTGTGAATGTTCCGTATCGTTTTCCGTTTCTTTTTCGAGCCATGTTTTGCGTCTATCCTGCCCGTTGACCTGTTCTGTCCGCTCTCTCTTCCGGTATGGCGTCCGTCCTTCTTTGGACGGATCAGGCATTTTGCTCCGTATCCGACAAGATCCATACGCCCTGCCCGCTGCAAAGCCTCATAGACCAGATCGTACAGCCGGGGATCCCGGTACTGGATCAGCGCTCTCTGCATCGCCTTTTCATGAGGGCTTTTGGGAATGTATACCTTCTGCATCGTGCGTGGATCAAGCCCTGTATAATACATACATGTGGACAGGGTGGAGGGCGTCGGATAGAAGTCCTGAACCTGTTCCGGCATATAGCCGAGATCCCTGCAGTATTCTGCCAGCTCTACCGCTTCCCTGAGGGTGGAACCCGGATGGGAAGACATCAGGTAAGGGACGAGATACTGTTTCTTTCCGATCCGGTCGTTCATCTGCCGGAACTGTTCTGTAAACGCCTCATATACTTTGTGTTCCGGTTTCCCCATCAGTTTCAGGACAGGATCTGCCACGTGCTCGGGAGCTACTTTCAACTGTCCGCTCACATGGTACTGGCACAGTTCCCGGAGAAAGTCGTTTTTCCGGTCTGCCAGAAGATAGTCGAACCGGATACCGGAACGGATAAATACTTTTTTTACTCCGGGTATATCCCTCAGCTTTTTCAGCAAAGACACGTAATCGCTGTGATCCGCATCAAGATTGGGACACGGTTTCGGGAAAAGGCACTGCCGGTTCTGGCAGACGCCCTTCTCCATCTGTTTCTGGCAGGAGACATGACGGAAATTCGCGGTCGGGCCTCCTACGTCGTGGATATATCCCTTGAAATCCTTCTCCTTTGTGACCGCCTCTGCCTCTTTTAATAGCGACTCGTGGCTGCGAACCTGTACGATGCGCCCCTGGTGAAATGTCAGGGCACAGAAACTGCATCCGCCGAAGCACCCTCTGTTGCTGATCAGGCTGAACCGGATCTCCGCAATGGCAGGAACTCCGCCTTTTGCCTCACAGGAAGGATGATAAGTCCTCTGGTATGGGAGATCATAAACGTCGTCCATCTCCTGGACACTCAGCGGCTTAGAAGGAGGATTCTGTACGACAAAAAGATGCTCTGAGTAGGGCTCAGCCAGACGCTTTCCATTGAAAGCGTCTGTATTCAGATACTGGGTATAAAAACTTTCGGCATAAACCTTTTTATCATTTTTCAACTCTTCATAAGAAGGCAGATATTCGGCGTCATAGATCCGATCCCTGTCCCGCACTTTGACGACAGTGCCGTCAATATAAGTCAGTTCTTCCACAGGGATACCTGCGGCAAGCCCGTCGGCGATCTCGATGATGGAGCGCTCTCCCATCCCGTAAGAGATCATATCCGCGCCTGAGTCGAGCAGGATGGATCGCTTCAGGCGGTCAGACCAGTAGTCATAATGCGCCAATCTCCGCAGGCTGGCTTCGATCCCGCCCAGGATGACCGGTGTCTTTTTATACGTCTGGCGTATGAGGTTGCCATAGACAACACAGGCATAGTCAGGACGCATCCCCATCTCGCCGCCCGGCGTATAGGCGTCGGTCTTTCTCCTCTTTTTGGAGACACTGTAGTGATTGACCATGGAATCCATATTGCCGGCAGTGACGAGAAATCCCAGACGGGGTTCCCCGAATACCCGGATGCTCTCCTTGTCCCGCCAGTCCGGCTGGGAGATGATGCCGACGCGGTATCCGCGGGATTCGAGCAGACGGCTGATCACTGCATGTCCGAAAGACGGGTGATCAACATATGCGTCACCGATCACATAGACAAAGTCGACCTCGTCCCATCCCCGGTCGTTCATTTCTTTCCGGCTGACCGGCAAAAAATCATGGCTCATCTACATTCCTCCCGCATCTGAGATATGTATGGTTCTTAATATCGTAATAATCATGGATATAATAGTCTGCCAGGCGCTTCTTTTCCGTCTCATCCGGCCTGGAAAACTCATCGTCTACGGCACACACTTCCATGCCTGCGTTTTTTCCGGCGCGGATCCCGTTTGGCACATCTTCAAATACAAGGCAATGCGCGGGATCTACCTGAAGGTCTTCCGCTACTTTCAGATATACGTCAGGAGCCGGTTTCCCGGCAGATACTTCGCAGGAAGTGCGTATGGACCGGAAATATTTTGTGAGTCCCTGTGCGTTGAGGGCAGCCTCGGCGATCTCCCGGTTGTTGCTGGTCGCGATCCCGAGAAGTACTCCTCTTCGCTTCATCTCTTTTAGAAAATCGAGAGCGCCCGGCTTTGGAAATACTTTCTCCGCATAGAGCTGTATGGTCATGTCGCGCCACTCGTCCATCACCTGCTCTGTGGTGCGCCCGTGCGCAGGAAACGTGTCTACAAAATACTGTGCGGTTTCCGTATAGCTCCTGCCTTCGATATCCTTGTGGAATGTATCCGGCGGGGTGAGATGGTATTTTTCCATATAGATCCGGTCTACCTCAGGCCAGATCCACATCGAGTCTACCAGTGACCCGTCCATATCAAATATTACTGCTTTTTTGTCTCTGAGCATAATGCGTCTACCTCGTCTTGCGTAAGTTTCCGGTACTCTCCGGGTTTTAGTGTCTCATCGAGCGTAAGCGTTCCCATCTGCAGTCTTTTCAGGAAAATGACTTCTTTGCCCACTGCCTGGAACATACGCTTTACCTGGTGAAACCTGCCTTCACGGATCGTCAGGAGAACTTCCGATATATCACCGGACTGTAAGATCTCAAGTTTTGCGGGAAGAGTCGGCGTGTCATCGCCGATATCTGTGCCCTGCGCGAAACAGACGCCGTCCTCGTCCGTCACGCATCCTCTGACCCGCACAAAATAGACCTTGTCCACATGGCGTTTTGGGGAGAGCAGCCGGTGTGCAAGTTCTCCGTCATTGGTGATCAGAAGGAGCCCCTCGGTGTCTTTGTCGAGTCTCCCGACAGGGAAAAATTCCTCTTTTCCGGTCACGCCGCCGAGAAGGTCAAGGACGGTGCGTTCCTGCCTGTCGCGTGTGGCAGAGACGACGCCCTGGGGTTTATTCAGCATATAGTAACCGTATGTCTCATAGACAACAGGACTGCCGCCAAACATGACGCTGTCCTCCGGAATGCTGATCTTTGTCTCGGGTGTCTGGATCACAGTTCCGTTGACTGTGACAGCTCCGTGCCGGATTTCTTTTTTTACCTGTCTCCTTGTGCCGAGCCCCATATCCGCAAGATATTTGTCTAACCGAAGTTTCATGCCGACATCCACCGCCATCCGGGAAGGTATTTGTTTTTCAGCATCTGACCGGACAGTTTGCCGAATCCGAGCGGATATCCGTCGACACAGACAAGATACCACCCCTTTTCCCCTTGAGATGTCAGATCCGCCACATCCAGCGTCTCCCCTTTCAGATATCTGACCACGCGCTCATCGGATACAGGTAAATCAATAATAAAGGGATATTCTTCTCTTTTCAGGTTCATGGCAAACGCCTGGCTGGGTTCAAACCGCTTCTTCTTTAATTCTCCGAGAAAAAGTCCTGTTCTCAGGAAACGGATTTTTTTCAGCTCCGGAAGCCCTTCCGGTATATAGTATACTTTTTCATTCCGGATATCGAATCTGGCAGGGTCAAAAGTGCGGTTTACATGCTGAAGAAATTCCTCCAGTTCATCCGGCAGCGCAGGTCTGCCTGCGGCGGTATAGTTCCTGCGGGCAGGAAAGGAAATCTCCCCTCCGTCTGTCTCCTGCCGTTCTCCTTTGCGCAGCAGCGCCAGGTAGTGTCCCTCTCCGCTCATGCGATGGGGGAAGATCCGCACTGTATGCCGCAGCCGTTCATCCCCTGACTCAGAGGCTTCCGGGATTCCCCCGGAAAAACCTTCGTACCCTTCCATCGGGCAGATTTCAAACTCCGGGTACTGTTTCAGGAGATATTCGATGGTCTGCTCATTTTCCTCCGGGGAAAATGTACATGTGGAATAAAGGAGCATTCCTCCCGGGCGCAGCATTTCCGCCGCCTGTGTGATGATGCTCTTCTGGATCTTTGAAAAAAATCCGGGGCCGTGCTCCTCCCAGGCGCGGATCATCTTTTTGTCTTTGCGGAACATCCCTTCCCCGGAACACGGGGCGTCGATCAGGATCTTATCAAAATATTCGTGGAAACAGGTTGTCAGCTTTCCCGGTTCTTCACTGAGTACGAGCACATTGCCGATGCCGAAGAGTTCCAGGTTTTTCAGCAGGCCTTTCGCGCGGGAACTGCTCAGGTCATTGGCAGCCAGTACGCCCTCCCCCAGCAGCCTGGCGCCAAGTTCCGTCGCTTTTCCGCCGGGAGCGGCGCATACGTCCAGCACGCGGTCTCCGGGTTCAACCGGCAGTCGGTCTGCCGGAGTCATTGCACTCGGCTCCTGCAGGTAGTACAGTCCCGCAAAATAGTAGGGATGGCGTGCGGGATGAACAGATTCTCCGTCATAGTAGAATCCGTTCCGGATCCATGGGATCGGCTCTAATGGCCAGGGCGCGATCTTCAGGAAATCCTCCGTGGAAATCTTGGCTGTATTTACGCGCAGCCCATAATGGCGCGGCTCCTCGAAACAGCTCAGATAGTTTTCATATTCCGTTCCGAGCAGCTTCTTCATTCTATCTTCAAATGCTTCTGGCAGTTTCATCTCTTTTCCTCCATAGTGGATAGTATAACATGTTTTCTGACAGCTTAAAAGCCTTTGTCTTTCTTCTCTAATGCGCCTTGTACTGAATGCGCCGGTTTTCCACGTATTTCAGCGCCGGATATGGGTTGATGCTGACTTCCCCGTCATCAGAGGGCAGATAGATGCCTAAGTGCAGATGCACGGGGAACTTTCCGGTCGTCCCCTCAACGCTGCTGTATCCCGTATCTCCCATAAAGCCAAGCAGATCCCCGGCTTTTACCTTGTCTCCTGTCTGAAGATCCGCGTAAGAATCCAGGTGCGCGTAATAGAAGTAGGCGCCTCGTTCCGTGCGGATACCGATCCGGTAGCCGCCCAGTTCCAGCCATCCCATATTCTGTACGGTTCCGTCTGTCATACTGACCACAGGAATGACTCCCCTCTCGTTGCGCGCAGGCATGATGTCGGTTCCTTCATGTCCGCGCTCTCCCTGGTATGAACGCTCATACATCCATGAGTTTTCAAAAGATACCTGATCCTTTCCACTGCCATTCCCAAGCCGTGCAACAGGAAAATAAACAAGATCATCCCAGACAGACTGACAGGCGGCAAAATAACTGCTCCAGCCCCCGGCTCTTTCCCATCGCCTGCGGTACCGGGTGATTTCCTCCGGTTCAAGAAAGAAAGAAGTATTGCCAAAATCACTCTCAAGCCAGTATACCGCAAGGTATTCCCCTGGATCCTCCATTTTGTTGATTACCTTCTGGATCTCGTTATTTACGGGCTGTGCGCGAAAGCCTGCGGATTCGGCTATATTGCCGGATAAACGGCCTGACTCGCTTAAGTACCGGAGTTTTGGAATCCACAGAGCTGCAAAAAATATTAATGCGAACAGCGCGATATAATATCTGCCGATACGTTTCAACCGCAACACCTTTTTTCTTTTACTATATGTTCCCTTCATAAAGAACATGCGGGTGTCATATACCTGAAATAACGAAGAAAACTACGAGCAGAGGGAGAAGATGCCTGTGAGACAAATCCTTCCGGGAATCACCGTAATCTGTATATTCCTTGCCATGCTCCTGTCACCGGAAGCAGTGTTTAACGGTGCTTTCGATGGTCTTATGCTCTGGTTTCAGGTGATCTTCCCTACGCTGTTCCCGTTCATGCTGATCTCAGGCCTTATGCTTTCCTCCGGCGGTCTTTCTATTGTTTCCAGACTGCTGGGAGGAGTATCCCGCACGGTATTCCGCACTTCTGAAAACGGGAGCTTTGCCGTGCTGGCAGGATTCCTCTGCGGATACCCCATGGGAGCGAAAGTATCTGCGGATCTGGTACGCGCAGGCAGGATCACGGAACAGGAGGCATCTTATCTCCTCTCATTTGTCAATAACACGAGCCCCGCCTTTATCATTAACTTTATCGTATGGAAGAGCCTTGGGCGAAAAGATCTTATCGCACCGACGCTGATTATACTTCTTTTTGTTCCCTGTCTGATGAGCCTGGTGTTTCGGAGATACTATCTGAAGGGAACACCTCATTTTAAAAATGCCGGGACAAACGCTGACGCCCGCAGGAAATTTGATCTGAGGCTTGTGGATTCCTGTATGGCGGACAGTTTTGATGCGATACTGAAAGTAGGGGGATATATCATCCTGTTCTCGATCCTTATCTCGCTGCTTGCTGAGATTTTCGTAAACCGCGGCCCATTCTTTCTGATACTCGCCTCACTTGAGATCACAAACGGAATCCGGATGATCACGGAAACCTTTGCGGATCCCGTCCTGTCCTATCCGCTGGTTCTTGGACTGACATCGTTCGGCGGACTCTGTGCAGCGGCGCAGACAAGCAGCATGCTGGAAGGGACAGGACTGAAAATGCTGCCGTATCTCATAGAAAAACTGGCTGCCGGTACGGCAGCCAGTCTGGCAGGCTATCTTTATATCTCTGTGGTCAGCAGTCTGTAATGCTACTCCTGGGAGTCCTCGTCCGGTATCACGAGTTCGGAACGGTTTGAACGTACAGTGTCATAGCACTCCTGAAGAGAATTGATCAGGCCGTCATATTTTGTCGTGTAACTGTCAAGCGTATGCCCGATGATACTCTCGGCGTTTGCAAGCAGGTCGTCAGTATACTGGATCGCGCCGATCCTGATCGCATTTGCGTCGGAGGTCGCGTTGTCGATGATTTCCTGCGCCTGTGCAGTTGCCTGGGTAACGATCTCGTTTGCCTGCGCATATGCCTGCTGCATGATCTCATGCTCACTGACAAGCTCGGTAGTCTGCACCTGAGCCTCCTCGATCATTGCATCCGCCTTCGCTTTTGCATCGGCAAGGATCGCGTCGCGGTTTGCGATGATCTTCTGATAACGCTTAATCTCATCAGGAGTTTTCATACGTAGCTCTTTCAACAGTTCATCAAGATGTTCCTTGTTGACAATGATCTTTGTAGTAGACAACGGCTGAAATTTACAATCTCTGTCGATGTACTCTTCGATCTCTTCGATAATCTGCTCGATACGGCTGCTCATTTTTTACACTCTCCTTTTGTATTCATCTTTTTTCTAAGCTCCACAGCGACCGCAT
>DXEY01000051.1 GCA_019114745.1 Candidatus Mediterraneibacter colneyensis
GGAAAATTCTATATTTACAATTAATCTGAAAACGATTATACTCTTCTCAGGGTCTATCGCACTATGTAGAAGGGCAAAGTGAACTATCCAAAAGAGGCAAAATTGAATAGCGTAACATAGAAAATGAAAGATCCGAGAAAGCGAGGACAGCGCCTTAGCATTTCCGGGTTTTTTCTGTTTTGCCCTCTTACAGTTCACAGAACAGGAACAGAAAGGCAGGAAACGGATGCTTCGTATAAATCAGTTAAAACTCCCGGCAGGGCATACGCAGGAACAGCTTCAGGAAAAACTGCTGCGCACCCTGCATATGAAGAAAAAAGATTTAAAACAGTATTCGATCAGGAAACGTTCCCTTGACGCGCGGAAAAAGCCGGACCTCTATTACGTTTACTCTGTCGACTTTGAAGCGGCGGATGAGAACCGCATTCTCAGACAGATGAAGGGTAAGGTACAGAAAATCTCAGAACATGCATACCGCGCGCCAAAGCACGGCACTGAGAAATCCGGCAGGAGACCGGTTGTGATCGGGAGCGGCCCCGCAGGGCTGTTCTGCGCTTATCTGCTGTCCGAGGAAGGGTACCGACCGATCGTGATCGAGCGTGGCGCTCCGGTCAGAGAGCGGGAAAAGGATGTGGAACGCTTCTGGGAGACAGGGGTGCTGGATCCCGGCTCGAATGTGCAGTTCGGAGAAGGCGGCGCCGGAACTTTTTCTGACGGCAAGCTCAATACCCTTGTGAAGGACAGCCGGGGACGGAACCGTTTTGTGCTGGAGACTTTTGTGCGTTTCGGAGCGCCGGAAGATATCCTGTGGGAGCAGAAACCCCATATCGGAACGGATATTCTCATCCGGGTGGTGGAGAATCTGCGCAATCATATCATCAGCGCCGGCGGCGAGTTCCGCTTTCATACGCAGGTGACGGATCTGATCCCGGATGAGAGGTGCCTGATCCTGAATGGGGAGGAGCGTCTTCTGACGGACGCGGCTGTGCTGGCGGTAGGGCACAGCGCCAGAGATACCTTTCAGATGCTCTGTGAGAGAGGGCTGGAAATGGAGGCGAAGTCCTTTGCAGTCGGAGTCCGGGTGGAGCATCCCCAGTCTCTGATCGATGAAAATATGTACGGAAGGAAGCAGAGGGGCTCCCTCCCGGCAGCATCCTATAAGCTGGCTGAGAAACTGGAAAACGGCAGGGGAGTCTATACGTTCTGCATGTGTCCGGGAGGCTACGTGGTAAATGCTTCCTCAGAGCAGGGGCGTCTCGCCGTCAATGGCATGAGTTATCACGGACGTGCCGGGGAGAATGCCAACAGCGCCGTGATCGTGACCGTTACGCCCGAAGACTACGGCAGGTCGCATCCGCTTGCCGGAGTGGAGTTTCAGCGCAGGCTCGAAGAGCGCGCCTGGGAAGAAGGCGGCGGGGCGATCCCTGTCCAGCGGTTTGAGGATTACTGCAATGACCGGAAATCAACAGCTTTCGGCAGCATCGCTCCTGCCATGAAAGGTAATTACAGTTTCGGGAATGTGCGGCGTATCTTTCCGGAGGAACTGGCAGGTTCGATCCAGGAGGGAATCCAGAAGATGGATCGGAAGATCCGCGGGTTTGCCGACGGCGACGTGCTCTTATCCGGTGTGGAGAGCCGGACATCGTCTCCTGTGCGGATCGTAAGGGGCGAAGGTCTTACTTCGTCTGTTCCGTGGATCTATCCCTGCGGTGAAGGAGCAGGGTATGCGGGAGGGATTACTTCTGCGGCTATGGACGGGCTGAAAGCGGCGGAAGCGGTGATTGCAAGATTCGCGGAGTGACCTGCCCATGCGTACAGCTCGAATCCGTCATAAATGACGGTTTCTCGCTGTATGGCACTGCCATATGCCGGAAGAAGCAGCCCGCCATGTGCAAGCGAGCTTGCATGGCGATCTGCCCCTCCCGGCGCATGGGCAGGGTGCTGTTCACAGAATTTTAATCTGTAATGCCTATACATAAATTTTAAATTGTGCTAAAATAAATCGTTGTATTGTATCATCGCAGTGATTGTGGGTCACAATTTATGAAGAAAAGCAATACGATCAAGGAAATGTATCAGGACGAACGTCCCTATGAAAAATGCCAGCGGTTTGGGGCTGAATATCTTACGGATGCAGAGCTTCTTGCTGTGATTCTCAGGACGGGAACACGGGGAGAAAATTCTCTCGAACTCTCCAGACGGATTCTGCATCCGGATTTCGGCAGCCAGGGGCTTCTTTCCCTGCACCAGTGGACCTGGGAACGGCTTTTGCAGATCCGGGGGATCGGCAGGGTGAAAGCGATCCAGATCCTCTGCCTTGCGGAGCTTGCAAAACGCATGTCGAAAGAGAGAGCAGCGGAAGGACTTGATTTTTCTTCACCGGAAAAAATCGCACGGTATTATATGGAAGAGATGCGCCACAAGAAGCGGGAAGTGCTGAAACTGCTGCTTCTGAACACGAGAGTAAAACTGATTTCTGAGAGCAGCGTTTCTTCTGGTACCGCAGATATGACTCTGGTCTCTCCGAGAGAACTGTTTATCGAAGCGCTCCAAAAAGGAGCATCTTCCATGATACTTCTGCACAACCATCCGAGCGGGGATCCTTCTCCGAGTACAGATGATATCAGGATCACGAAGAGGATATATGAAGCGGGACTGCTGATCGGTGTTGAACTGCTCGATCATATTATTATAGGGAATCATTGTTTTGTCAGTCTGAAAGACAGAGGGGTCTTTGAAGAGACGGGGAGCTGACTGGCAGGATTTAATTGATAAGGGGTGGACTGAATATGGCGGGAAATGTTTATGGACTTGATCTCGGGACGTATGAGATCAAAGTTTATGATAAAAAGAAGGATGCGATCTGGCAGGAAAAAAATACGATCGCCATGAAGGGAAAGAAATACATTTTTGCCACAGGGAACAGGGCGTATGAAATGTTTGAAAAGTCGCCCGATGATATTGAGGTCGTTTTTCCTATGAAGGACGGCGTGATCGCACATTTTGACGACATGCAGTATCTGCTCGGGACGCTTCTGGAGACGGAGCGCAGGTTTGTCTGGGGCGCACAGTATGTCATTGCCGTGCCGACCGATGTAACGGAAGTGGAGAAAAAGGCGTTTTACGATCTTGTGTTCCACTCAGAGGCAAAGGCAAAATCTGTGCGGATCGTAGAGAGAGGACTTGCCGATGCCGTGGGCTCCGGGATGGATGTGCTCGGGGAAAAAGGACTTTTTGTAGCTAATTTCGGGAGCAGCACAACAGAGCTTTCCGTACTTTCCCAGGGCGGTATGGTCATGAACCGGCTTCTTAAAACCGGCGGTGAAGATTTCGACTCTGCGGTTGTGTCCCTTGTGCGGCATAATATGGACTTCCTGATCGGTGCTTCGACTGCGGAGAAGCTCAGGCGGGAATTTGGTGTCTTTGATCAGAGCACGGACAGTTCGATCAGAGTGGCAGGACGGGATCTGATCTCAGGGGTGCCTTCTCAGATCGACGTGTCGATCAGCCTTGTGAGGGCGGCAATGAAAGAGCCGCTGGAGGAGTGTGTCAGGGCCGTCCGCTCTATGCTTGAACGGACTCCGCCGGATGTCCGCAGGGCGATCATGGAGATAGGAATCTGTCTGACAGGCGGTGTGGCAAACCTGAGAGGGCTTTCTACATATCTGCAGGAGAGCATCGGGCTTCCGGTCATTATAACGCCGGAGCCTGAACTCTGTGCGGTGAAGGGCCTCCAGAAGATCATTTCTGACAGGGATTATTATAAACGGCTGACATATTCAATGTTGGACGAAGATTACAGGTGGTTAAGGTAATGAAGAAAAAGAATCAGACTTCTCATACAAACAGGTATATTTTGATCGGCTTATCTGTCTTTTGTGCGTTGATGATGGTGCTTTCATCATTTTCGGACAAAGCTGCCGGGCCGTTTAAAGCGCTGGCAAATGTTACGGTCATCCCATTGCAGGAGGGAATCAACCATATTGGCGGATGGCTCGGCGATATGAAAGATAATTTCTCGACTTTGCAGCAGCTTCAGGATGAGAATGAACGTCTGCAGGAACAGGTAGACGCTCTTACGACGGAGAATAATTATCTTCTGGAAGAAAGCTATGAATATGAACGTCTTCAGGAACTGTACCAGCTGGATCAGAATTACGCCGAGTATGAGAAAACGGCAGCCCATGTGATCGGAAAAGATCCGGGGAACTGGTTCAACACTTTTACAATTGACAAGGGCAGCGCCGACGGTATCGCGGTGGATATGAATGTGCTTGCCGGCAGCGGCCTTGTGGGAATCGTTACGGAAGTGGGACCGACATGGGCAAAGGTGAGATCTATTATTGATGATTCTACAAATGTGAGCGGTATGGTTCTCTCCACATCGGATACCTGTATCGTGACGGGGGATCTCTCTCTGATGAGCAGCGGTCAGATCGCATTTGACCAGATGGAAAACAATGACAATGTAGTGGCGGTTGGAGACCAGATCGTCACATCCTATATCAGTGACAAATATCTCCAGGGGATCCTGATCGGATCGATCAGCGAGATCAATGTGGATTCCAACAACCTGACGCGGTCGGGATATATTACGCCGGCTGTTGATTTCCGAAATATCCAGGAGGTTCTCGTGATCACGACGACAAAGGCGGAGCTGACGGGAGAAAACGAGACGGAAGAATAGCAGGATATGGACAGAGGAGTATAGTATATGAAGTTGATTAAGATCAGGCGGATCATTGTGACAGCGGTGATCCTCCTTGCAGCATATCTAATGCAGACGGCGGTATTTCCTGCACTTGAAATTGCCGGAGTAAAGCCGAATCTGATGTTGATCGTGACAGCTTCCTTTGGGTTTATGAGGGGCTCACGGGAAGGAATGCTCGTGGGATTTGCCTCAGGGCTTCTGATCGACATCCAGTCCGGTGACATGATCGGATTCTATTCACTGATCTATCTGGTCACAGGTTATGTCAATGGAATATTCGAGCAGATCTATTTTGATGAAGATATAAAGCTTCCCCTGTTCCTTATTGCGGGAAGCGACATTTTATATGGAGGGGCTGTTTATTTTCTGACCTTCCTGCTGCGAAGCGACTTTAATTTCCTTTTTTACCTGAATCGGATCATAATCCCGGAAACAATTTACACAATTGTGATAACTCTCGTGATATATCCTCTTTTGCTGTATATCAACCACAGGCTTGAAGAGGAAGAGAAAAGGAGTGCAAGCAAATTTGTTTAGAGAAATCTTAG
>DXEY01000052.1 GCA_019114745.1 Candidatus Mediterraneibacter colneyensis
CGTAACGGTTCGCTTTTCCCTTTTCCAATTTCCAGTCTAGGTTTTCGGGCATTTTTCATATTTTCTAAACATTTCAAACGCCTTCATAGTCAAATTATACAACCGTACCCAGGCTTTGTCAATAAAGTCAGGCTCATTATAAGCGAAACGGTTCGCTTTCGTTATTTTAGCTAATTTTTTCTCTTCATTTTGTAATATCCGCATATTATTCTGTACATAATACCCAAATATTTACAGTTCTCTGATCGAATCTCCTTCTCTGATAGAGGCACTGAAACTGATCCTGAGAGGTCCCCCTTCTTCTTCATGGGAAATACGTTTCAGTAGCATTTCCACCGCTCTTTTCGACATTTCCTCCATAGGCTGGGAGACGATCCAGAGCCTGGGCCGAATAACCTTCGACATAAGCAGGTCGTCAAACCCGATAATGGAAATATCTTCCGGACAGTTGAATCCCGACTCGTTTACCGCCATAATGCCGCCCAGCGTGGTATCATAATTCCCCAATACCACTGCGGTCGGCGGTTCCGGCAGTTTCAGAAGCCCTTTCATCCCCCGGTAGCCGAGTTCAAAAGAATGTCTCCCGCGGACACGATACTCATCCGGAACCGTGATCCCGGCATCGCTCAGCGCATCATTAAACCCTTCCATACGTTCTACGCCCGTATATTCGATATCTGATGCGATCACCGCGATCCGGCGGTGATTTCTCCTGATCAGCTTGTTCACAGCTCTGAGCATCGCTGTCCTGTTGTCGATCTCCACACAGTCATACTCTTCATCCCGGAATGCACGGTCAAGCAGGACAGCCGGAACCCCGGCCTTTTTTGCCGCCTTCAGGAATTTTCCGTCCAGACTTACGGCAAATACCAGAATCCCATCCACTTTCCTGCTCAACAGAAACTGAAGGTTCTTCTCCTCAATCTGAGCGTCATTACAGGAATCGCATATCAGCATCCCGTATCCTTTTTCGTGCAGCGCCTGCCCCAGATGATGGAGCATGCTTCCCACGAAGATACACTGAATATCATATACCAGGACTCCGATCGTCTTTGTCCGGTTGGTGACCAGCCCCCGGGCCAGTTCATTTACCTCATAGTGAAGTTCTTCGATCGCCTCCTCAATCAGCCGCCGGTTCCCCGGAAGGACGTTCCCGCCGTTCAGGTATTTGGAAATCGTCGCCAGGGATAACCCGGTCTTGTCTCTGATGTCGCGAATCGTTGCAGCCATTTTTACTCCTTTCAGGGAGTTGGCAAACCGTTTTATGCATTTTGTCTAATGCAAGTGCTATTTCAATTAAAGCACACAGCACTTTGACAGTCAAGCATTATACGAGAATCTTTTTAAATCTCTCATAAGCCTCGTCCCACTCTTCTGTATTCTGAGGCTCATAAATTTTGATATCCTGAGAGCGTTTGATGATCTCTCTCGCCTCACCGAGAGACTTGATGTCCCCCGATGCCATAAGCTGCAGGGCTACATTTCCCAGCACCGTCGCTTCAATCGGACCTGCGCTGACGCGGCATCCGCAGGCATTGGCTGTAAACTGGCACAGAAGCGCGCTCTGCGTACCGCCTCCTACCATATATACCGTCTTGTATTCCTTGCCTGTACATTCTTTGATCTCTTCCATCGCATGGCGGTATTTCATCGCCAGGCTTTCATTGATGCAGCGCACCACTTCTCCGATACTCTCAGGTACCGGCTGCCCTGTTCTGCGGCAGAACTCGCGGATACGGCTCGGAACATCGCCTGCCGGCGTAAACTCCGGAGCGTCAGGATCGATAAAGCAGCGCAGTGACGGAGCTTCTTTTGCCATGATCTCAAGATCGCCGAATCCATATTCCTGTCCCTCACGGATCCACTGGCGGCGGCTCTCCTGGATGCACCACAGCCCGATGATATTTTTCAGGAAGGAGATCTTTCTGCCATATCCACCCTCATTTGTAATATTGTAATACTCTGATTTATCATTAATGATCGGCTCAGCAAGCTCTGTACCCAGCAGCGACCATGTACCGCAGCTCAGGAAGATAAAGTCCTCCTCCGACGCCGGTACAGCGACAAGCGCGCACTGCGTATCGTGGCCGGCCACAGCCATAACATCAATTTTGTCGAGTCCCAGTTCCGTACAGATTTCGTCCGTCAGTTCTCCCACCTTTGTCCCGGTCGGAACGATCTCAGGGAAGATATGCTCCGGGAGCTGAAGAGCTTTGATCACCTCGTCAGACCATTCGCCCTTTCTCGCATTTAAGAGCTGCGTCGTAGACGCAATGGAATACTCAGCTTTCTTTTCCCCGGTCAGGAAATAATTGAACAGATCCGGCATGAGGATCATCTTGTCCGCACGGTCAAGAAGTTCTTTTCTGTTTTTCGCCAGATATAAGAGCTGGAAAGCAGTATTGATCTCCATAAACTGATTGCCGGTAATCTCATAAAATTTCTGTTTATCTATCATTTTGAAGCTTTCATCGAGCATACCTGACGTCCGGCTGTCACGGTAATGGACAGGATTTTCCAGAAGTCTTCCTTCTTTGTCAACAAGCCCGAAGTCCACGCCCCAGGTGTCGATTCCGATGCTCTCGATCTTGCCGCACTTTTTCGCCTTGATCAGTCCCTGCTTGATCTCAAAGAAAAGGCGGAGCACATCCCAGTACATTGTTCCGTTCAAGATAACCGGATCATTGGAAAAACGATGCAGCTCCTCGATCGTGATCTTATCGCCGTCAAAAGTTCCGCACATAGCCCTGCCGCCGGAAGCGCCAAAGTCAAATGCCAATACTTTCTTTTCCATATTATCCTCCTTTTACATGGTGACAAGAGGGCTGAAAGACCTGCTTTCAACCCTCTCCTTTCACTTCATACTCTCTGCAGATATATCTACTTATCCTTATTTGTATGGTTTGTAAAGTGCACCGTAGTTTGCGCATGCTCTGTAATCTGCGCCTTCTTTATCCATGCCGAACGCATTCCATGCTGCCGGACGGAAAATCTTGTCTTCCGGTACGTTGTGCATAGCAACCGGGATACGGAGCATAGATGCAAATGTGATCAGATCTGCACCGATGTGTCCGTAGGAAATTGCACCGTGGTTAGCGCCCCAGTTGTTCATTACGTCATAAGCTGACTTGAACGCGCCTTCCTTGCCGTCGCATCTCGGAGCGAACCATGTACACGGCCATGTGTAGTCAGTACGTTTCCACAGTGTATCAGATACATCCTCCGGAAGTCCTACTGTCCATCCTTCTGCGATCTGAAGCATCGGTCCAAGGCCTTTTACAAGGTTCAGACGGATCATTGTAGCCGGCATCTGTACTTTTGTCTCAAAACGGCTGGAGTATCCGCCGCCACGGAAGTATCCGAGGTCAGCCATATTCCAGGTTGTAGCGTCCATGATCGCCTGCTGGTCTTCCTCTGTTACATCCCACCACTGTTTCATAACTCCGTTGCCGTTCTCATCCTTTGCAGCACCGCTTGCATCCAGACAGCACGCACCGGAATTGATCAGATGGATGATACCGCCGTTCTCTTTTGCAACACCCTCAAGATCATAACCCGTCACTCTCTTAACAGCTTCCGGGCTCCAGTATGTACGAACATCTGCGAACATCTGTGCACGGTTTGTAAGAAGTTTCATGAACAGCATTCCAAGTCCGTTGAGCACGTCGTTCTCTGTAGCAAGGATATAAGGCTCGCGGGCGCCGTCCCAGTCGAAGGAAGAGTTGAGCATTGCTTCTGCAAAGTCTCCGTTCGGATAGAAGTCTGTCCACTGTCTCTGGCCCTGGAATCCTGCTGCGATCGCGTTGTGTCCGATCGCTTCCTCTGACAGATACTCCGGGAAGTTCTTGTTGCCCTGCATCAGGTCTTTGATGATAACTGCCATTTTTACTACGAACTCAAACTGTTTCTCTTTTTCTTCCTGAGATTTCTGGAGTTCTACCGGGTTCTTGTCAAATCCGATGTGGCATTTCTCTTTCGCCCATGCAAGAGCTTTCTGGTATTCAGCCTCATCATAGATTCCCTCTGTCATACGGCGGATGATCTCAACCTCGTCCACAGACTCAACACGCATGCCGAGATATGACTCGATGAAATCCTGATCGATAATAGATCCGCCGATACCCATTGTAACGGAACCGATCTGCAGCCATGATTTTCCTCTCATGGAAGCTGCTGCCACTGCCGCGCGTCCGAATCTGAGCAGTTTCTCTTTTACATCTTCCGGAATTGTCATATCGTCAGCTTCCTGAACGTCATGTCCGTAAATACCGAATGCCGGAAGACCTTTCTGTGCATGTGTAGCAAGAACAGATGCAAGGTATACAGCGCCCGGTCTCTCTGTAGCGTTCAGACCCCAGACAGCCTTGACCGTTGTCGGGTCCATATCCATTGTCTCTGAACCGTAGCACCAGCACGGTGTAACTGTCAGTGTGATGTCAACGCCTTCTTTTCTGAACTTGTCAGCGCAGGCAGCGCTCTCGCCAACACGTCCGATGGTGGAATCAGCGATCACGACTTTAACCGGTTCGCCGTTTGAGTATCTCAGGTTTTCCTCAAACAGTTTTGCAGCGTTTTTCGCCATGTTCATTGTCTGCTCTTCCAGGGAGCCTCTTACGTCAAGAACACCCTTTCTACCATCGATGGTAGGTCTGATACCGATTACCGGA
>DXEY01000004.1 GCA_019114745.1 Candidatus Mediterraneibacter colneyensis
CTCTACAGCGACAGGAGAGAACTGCTGGATCTTTATAATGCGATAAACAACACGGCATATACAGATCCGGAGCTCCTGGAGATCAACACACTGGAAAATGCTGTATATATGGCGATGCACAATGACATATCGTTTCAGACCTTTACTCCCGGATGACGAAGGAAGCCAATCTGTACGGCTCGAAAGTGGTTCAGATCCCGGCGCCCAGGTTTGTCATTTTCTATAACGGGGAAGAAAAACAGCCGGAGCAGAAAATATTGAAGCTGTCAGATATGTATTTTCAGTATGAAGAAAATCCGGCATTAGAACTTGAAGCTGTTATGCTGAACATCAACCAGGGATGTAACCAGAGACTGATGGAGTCGTGCAAGTCCCTGCGGGAATATTCGGAATATACAGCACGTGTCAGAAAATATGCCGGGATCATGGAATTAGACGATGCGGTTGAGCGGGCGATCACCGAATGTATCCGGGAAGGGATACTCTCAGATTTCCTCAGTAAGAACAGAGCGGAGGCGAAGAAAGTGAGTATTTACGAATATGATGCTGAGAAGCATATACGCATGGAAAGAGCTGAGGCGAAGGAAGAAGGCAGAGAAGAGGGAAGAGAAGAGGTGCTGATCGGGCAGATCAAAAAGAAGCTGGCAAAAGGCAAGGATCTGCATCAGATCGCGGAAGAACTGGAAGAAGAGGAAGCTCATGTGAGCAGCCTGATCGAAAAAATCAGGAAAATGTCTTAAATTGCTGAAAGGACGAATACAATGGGATTCACTCATTTTGATGAGAACGGGAAAGCTGTGATGGTGGATGTGACGGCGAAACCCGAGACGGCGAGGGAAGCAGAAGCGACAGGCAAAATTATCGTAAACCGTGAGGTGTTCCAGGCGATCAGGGCAGGCACTGTCGGGAAGGGCGATGTGCTCGGCGTGGCGGCGACAGCGGGGATCATGGGGGCGAAGAGAACGTCGGAACTGATTCCTATGTGCCATATACTGCCGATCACGAACTGCAAGATCCACTTTGATATGGATGCGGATGAATGTGCCATATATTGTAACTGCATTGTGAAAGTGACCGGAAAGACCGGGGTGGAGATGGAGGCGCTCACCGGAGTAAGCGTGGCACTCCTGACGATCTATGACATGTGCAAAGCGCTGGACAAGACGATGGAGATCAGTGAGATCTACCTGGTAAAAAAGACCGGGGGCAAGAGCGGAGATGTATACAATGACTTGCATGAGCGCGGTCCGGGAGCAGGAAAAGATGCTGCGGTACCGGGGAAGAAGGAACTGAACATATTGTGAGAAAACGGACCAGAAAGAGTCCGTTTTCTATCGGTTAATGAAAGGAACGGAACTGGAGACTATGGCAGAGTACAGATGGAAAGCCGCGGTCGTGATCCTGAGCGATAAAGGGTATGCCGGTGAACGGGAAGATAAAAGCGGTCCTCTTATCTGCGGGATGCTCGCAGAAGCAGGATATGATGTGAGGGAAACAATTTTGCTTCCAGATGAAATAGAAGAAATAAAAAAATATCTTTGTAAATTGTGTGATAGTGATAGAATGGATATCGTTTTCACAACCGGAGGGACAGGATTTGCCCCGAGAGACTGTACCCCGGAGGCTACGATGGCTGTGGCTGAGAGGAATGTCCCGGGGATCGCGGAGGCTATGAGGCTGGCTTCCCTGAAGATCACGCCCCGCGCGATGCTAAGCCGCGGCGTCTCTGTGATCCGGGGCAGCACGCTGATCATTAATCTTCCGGGCAGCCCGAAAGCGGCAAAAGAGAATCTTGAAGCGGTTCTCCCGTCGCTGGATCACGGACTGGCAATACTGACCGGACGTGACGGGGAGTGTGCGCGATGAAAGATCAGTATGGCAGGTCGATCGGATATATGAGAGTTTCCGTGACAGACCGGTGCAATCTCCGCTGTATCTACTGTATGCCTGCGGAGGGAGTGCCCTGCGTGCAGCACGGGGATATCCTTACCTTTGATGAGATCACGAGGCTGTGCCGGATCGGGACAGAGATCGGGATCAGCCGGATCAAGCTGACGGGAGGAGAGCCGCTTGTGCGACGCGGACTGCCGGAGCTGCTGAGGATGATCAAAGAGCTGCCGGGGATAGAACAGGTCACTTTGACAACAAATGGTATACTTTTAAAAGAAAAAATAAACGAATTAGTTTCTAATGGGCTGGACGCAGTCAATATCAGCATTGATACACTGGAAGCCGGGGAGTACCGAAGGATCACAAGAGGAGGCAGACTTGAAGAGGCTCTCGCGGGGATGGAGGCAGCTCTTCGCTTTCCGGATCTGAGAGTCAAGCTCAACTGCGTGCCGATGCAGGGCATGCCGGAGGAAGGATATGTCCGTCTTGCGGAGCTTGCCCGGGACAGAGATATGGATGTACGTTTTATAGAAATGATGCCCATCGGCATGGGCAGGGAGTACGGATATGTGAGCGGCGAACAGATATACCGCATATTGGAGGATGTCTTCGGAAGAGCGGAAGAGTGCGCGGGAAGTTTCGGCAATGGCCCGGCAGTGTATGTCCGCTTTCCCGGATTCCGGGGGAAGACCGGATTCATCGACGCTGTCTCCCATCAGTTCTGCGACAGGTGCAACCGGGTACGCCTGACATCCGAAGGCTGCCTGAAACCATGCCTTCAGTACGGCGATGGAACTGACCTGAGGCTGTTGCTGAGAAGCGGGGCTGATGACGGAAAGATCCGGGAGGCAATGTACCGGGCGGTTTATAAGAAACCGGCATGCCACCATTTTGGCGGGAAAACCTCCGGCGCGTCAGGCGACGGCGCCGCCGCGGTGTCAGAAGGAGAAGAAATACAGCAGAAAGACGAGACAAGGGATATGTCTCAGATCGGAGGATAGAGTGATGACAGGCAAAGTGATCGCTGTCTGCACAAGCCCGGAAAAGGGAACTCAGAAGAAAAATGTGGGGCAGGCGTTATTTGTAGAAGACTTTGGAATACAGGGGGATGCCCATGCCGGAAAATGGCACCGCCAGGTCAGCCTGCTCTCTTATGATAAGATCCGGGAGTTCCGGGAGAGAGGCGCAGAGGTGGAAGACGGAGCCTTCGGCGAAAACCTTGTTGTGGAGGGGATCGACTTTCGGACGTTTCCCGTCGGCACAAGGCTGCAATGCGGGGAAGTCGTGCTGGAAATGACCCAGATCGGAAAGGAATGTCATCACGGATGTCAGATTTTTCAGAAAATGGGAGAGTGTATCATGCCGAGAGAAGGTGTTTTTGCCAGGGTGGTACATGGCGGAGTGATAAAGATGGGTGATGTGATGCAGGTGACTGGCGATGAATAAAATATGGAAATGCATTATGTTTGTGCTGGCCGTGACGGTTCTTGCCGGATGCGTAATGTCCGAAACGGAACAGTCCGGCGGATCGGCGGAAGACGCCCCGACGGGCGGTGAAGATATCCGCGTGGAAGAAGACGGAGAGTATTATACATTTCTGGATGTGGAAGGCAACAGCTATGAGGCGCCGCTTCTGGAGAGCGTGCCGAAATGTTCCTATGATTTCCGGTATCTCACAACTGATGAAGCGACGGGATATAAGAGCTACCGTGACGTAGAAAACAATGTAACAGCCCGGATGGGTATCGACGTTTCCGAGTTCCAGGGGGAAGAGATCGACTGGAAACAGGTGAAAGAAAGCGGCGTGGAATTTGTCATCATCCGTCTTGGCTACCGGGCTTACGGGGAGAGCGGCGCCCTTGTCATGGACGCCATGTACGAGAAAAACATCAGGGGAGCGCTTGACGCAGGACTTGATGTGGGAGTCTACTTTTTCTCCCAGGCAGTGAGCAGGGAAGAGGCTGAGGAAGAAGCAGCCTTTGTGCTGGAACATATCAGAGATTACGAGATCACCGGGCCTGTCGTCTACGACACCGAGGAGATCAAATGGGACACCGCCCGGACAGACAATAATACAGATGAGGAGTTTACCGATTTCTGCAAGGTGTTCTGCGATGCGGTGGAGCAGGAGGGGTATGATACGATGATCTATTCCAATATGAAGTGGATGGCGTTTACCCTTGATATGGAGGAACTCTCGGAGTATGATTTCTGGTATGCGGATTATTACGATGTTCCGCAGTGCCCGTACGATTACCGGATCTGGCAGTACAGCGAGACCGGAGTCGTGCCCGGCATCAATGCAAATGTAGACCTGAATCTGTGGTTTCAAAAAGGAGAATAAAAGAGATGAAGTGGAATAAATTCCGTTTAAAAACAACAACAGAGGCGGAGGATATCGTCAGCAGCATGCTGATGGATCTCGGGATCCAGGGAGTCGAGATCGAGGATAAGGTGCCTCTGACCCAGAAAGATAAGGAGCAGATGTTTGTCGATATCCTTCCGGAGATCGAGGCAGACGACGGGACAGCGTACCTGAGCTTCTACCTGGAGCCTGAGGAGGACAGCGAAAAGATCCTTGCGGATGTGCGCAGGGAGCTGAAAGAGATGTCCGCTTATGTAAATGTAGGCGAATGCCTGATCGAAGAGTCCGAGACGGAGGATGTGGACTGGGTGAACAACTGGAAACAGTACTTCCACCAGTTCTATGTGGACGACATTCTGATCATTCCATCCTGGGAAGACGTCAGGCCCGAGGATCAGGATAAGATGGTGATCCACATTGATCCGGGCACTGCTTTCGGCACGGGCATGCACGAGACGACCCAGCTCTGCATCCGGCAGATCCGCAAATATGTGACCGATGAGACAAAGATACTGGACGTGGGCTGCGGGAGCGGGATCCTTGGCATGCTCGCGCTGAAGTTCGGGGCTGCGTATTCGGTCGGGACAGACCTTGACCCCTGTGCCATCGAGGCGACACACGAGAATATGGAGGTAAACGGGATCGCGAAAGACCGGTATGAAGTAATGATCGGAAATATCATCGACGATCAGGCGGTTCAGGACAAAGTGGGCTATGAGTGTTATGACATTGTTGTTGCGAACATTCTGGCAGACGTGCTGGTGCCCCTGACTCCGGTGGTGATCCATCAGCTCAGACCCGGCGGGATCTACATTACCAGCGGGATCATAGATGACAAGGAACAGACGGTAGTGGATGCCGTGAAAGCGGCAGGGCTGGAAGTGCTTGACGTAACCTGTCAGGGAGAATGGGTCTGCGTGACAGCGAGAAAGAACGAGGCATAGGAGAGAAAAATGCAGCAGTTTTTTGCAGAGCCTTCCCGGATCAGGGAAGGGCAGGCGGTTCTGGAAGGCGCTGATGTCAACCATATGAAAAATGTCCTGCGCATGAGGCAGGGTGAAGAGGTAAAGATCAGCGACGGAGAGGGAAAAGTATACCGGTGCCGTGTGGGCGCCTATGAGGATGGCAGGGCTGTCCTTGATATATTGGAAGAGTTGGAAGCAGATACCGAGCTGCCCTCAGAGATCTGGCTCTTCCAGGGACTCCCAAAGGGGGACAAGATGGACTGGATCGTCCAGAAGGCAGTGGAACTGGGGGTGTATCGCATCGTTCCCTTCCGCGCGTCCAGATCGGTTGTGAAGCTGGATGAAAAGAAGGCGGGAAAAAAGTGCGGGCGCTGGCAGACGGTCGCAAAAGGCGCGGCAGAGCAGTCGGGGAGAGGCTTGATCCCTGAAGTGGGGCAGGTGCAGGACTTTCGGGAGGCGCTGCGGACGGCAGGCAGCCTGGATCGGATCCTGATCCCATACGAACTGGAGCGGGGCATGGCAGAGACAGTAAAGGTCATAGAGGATATCGCTCCGGGACAGTCGGTGGGAATTTTTATCGGCCCTGAAGGGGGATTTGAAAAGGAAGAGATTGAGCTTGCCGTACAGCACGGAGCTGTGCCGGTATCTTTGGGAAAACGTATTCTGAGGACGGAGACGGCAGGCCTGACTGCACTCTCGATTCTTATGTATCACCTGGAGAGCAGAAATCATAGTTTATAAGTAAGAGAAGAGTGAAGGAAGGATAATATGGAAGTTTATTTGGACAATTCCGCTACTACGATGTGCTATCCCGAAGTAGGGGAACTTGTATATAAAGTGATGTGCCGGGACTACGGCAATCCCTCTTCCATGCACAAAAAAGGAGTGCAGGCAGAGCATTACATCAGAGGCGCGAAAGAGACCATCGCGAAGATACTGAAAGTAAATCCAAAAGAGATTTTTTTCACATCGGGAGGGACTGAGAGCGACAACCTGGCGCTGATCGGATGCGCCCGGGCAAACCGCAGAAACGGGAACCATCTGATCACTTCTTCGATCGAGCATCCAGCCATCTTAAACACGATGCGTTATCTGGAAGAAGAGGAAGGATTCCGCGTGACGTATCTTCCGGTAGACGAATACGGCAGGATCAGTCTGGATGCATTGAGAGACGCCCTCTGCCCGGAAACCATCCTTGTTTCAGTCATGTATGTGAACAATGAAGTGGGAACGGTGCAGCCGATCCAGGAAGCTGTGCGCATGGTAAAGAAGTACAAAGCGTCGATCCTGTTCCACACAGATGCGGTACAGGGATATGGAAAATACCGGATCTATCCGAAACGGATGGGAATCGACCTGCTCACAGCCAGCGGACATAAGATCCACGGGCCGAAAGGGATCGGTTTTCTCTATATAGACAGCAGGGTAAAGATCAGGCCGGTTATTTTCGGAGGAGAACAGCAGAAGAATATCCGTTCCGGTACGGAAAATGTGCCGGGGATCGCAGGGCTGGGTCTGGCATCTGAGATGATCTACAGGGATCTGGAGATGAAGTCCGCCCTGATGCGGGAACTCAAAGCCCGGTTTATTGACGGAGTCGCCGGGATCGGAAATACAGTGGTACACGGATTTACAGATGAAGGCGGCGCCCCGCATATCATCAGTGTTGGATTTGCCGGCGTGAGGAGTGAAGTCCTGCTTCACGCACTGGAAGAAAAAGGGATCTACGTATCCTCGGGCTCCGCATGTTCTTCCAACCATCCGGCGGTCAGCTCAGTGTTAAAAGGAATCGGGGCATCCCGGGAATATCTGGACGCCACGCTGCGGTTCAGCATGTCTGAGTTTACGACGAAAGAAGAAATTGACTATACATTGGAAACACTATATAATTGTATACCGATGCTGAGAAGATACACACGGCACTGATACAGGGAGCGTGCCGGATAAAGGAGAGAATCATGAGATTTCATTCATTTTTGATCAAATACGGGGAGATCGGGATAAAAGGGAAAAACCGCTATATGTTTGAAGATGCCCTGGTGCGCCAGATCCGATATGCTCTGCGCGACGTGGAGGGCGAGTTTCTCGTGCATAAATGCCACGGCAGGGTATATGTTGACTGCGACGGCGAATACGACTACGAAGAAACTGTGGAGAGCCTGCAGAAAGTATTCGGAATCGTGGGGATCTGCCCGGTGGTGAGAAAACCGGTCAGCGAGATCAGCGAGCTGAAAAAAGACGTAGTCTCCTATGTGGGACAGATGTATCCCGAAGGAGATCAGACGTTTAAGGTCGAAGCAAGACGTGCGAACAAGCGGTATCCGCTGAACTCTATGGAAATCAACTGTGAGCTTGGAGAGGCGGTTCTGGATGCTTATCCTGAAATGCGTGTTGACGTGCACCACCCCGATGTGCGCCTGAATGTGGAGATCCGAGAGGAGGTCTATATCTACTCTGAGATCATACCCGGCCCCGGAGGGATGCCGGTGGGCACGAATGGAAGCGCCATGCTCCTGCTCTCCGGCGGGATCGACAGCCCGGTAGCAGGATATATGATCGCAAAGCGCGGAGTAGAGATCGAAGCGGTCTATTTCCATGCCCCGCCTTATACAAGCGAGCGTGCAAAAGAAAAGGTGATCGATCTGGCAAGACTTGTAGCTGAGTATTCCGGTCCGATCAAACTTCATATTGTAAACTTTACGGATATCCAGCTCTATATTTATGAGAAGTGCCCTCATGATGAACTGACGATCATCATGCGCAGATATATGATGCGGATCGCGGAACATTTCGCGAAGAAAGACGGATGCCTGGGCCTGATCACAGGGGAGAGCATCGGACAGGTGGCCAGCCAGACGATGCAGAGCCTGGCGGCGACAAACGCAGTATGCACTCTTCCGGTATACCGCCCGCTGATCGGATTTGACAAAAAAGAGATCGTGGAGATTTCAGAAAAGATCAATACCTATGAAGTGTCGATCCAGCCGTATGAGGACTGCTGTACGATCTTTGTGGCAAAGCATCCGGTGACAAAGCCGAATGTGGAGCGGATCGCAAAGTCAGAATTGAATCTGGAAGAGAAGATCGACGAGATGGTGCAGACAGCGGTCGAAACCGCAGAAGTGATCACGGTGGGAAAATAGAGCCGGACTCTGGCTCGTCGCGGTTACAAAAAAAGCTGCCTCGCAATGAGACAGCTTTTTGTATGAACAATAACTATTTGATGATGTAAGAATCAAGTGCTGCGAGGATGTCGTCAACATTGCCGTCAGCATGGATGTTAAGGTCGATCGGCTTGGAGAGGTCCAGGCTGAAGATTCCCATGATTGATTTGGCATCTATAACGTATCTTCCGGACACTAAATCGAAGTCATTGTCATATTTTGTAATTTCGTTTACAAAAGATTTTACTTTGTCGATTGAGTTTAATGAAATCTGTACGGTTTTCATTTTAATAGTCCCTCCTTGAATCATACAATAAGCTTGGGCTTCAAAAACCCTACGTATATTCTACGAGATGCAGTTGTAAAAGTCAAGGAACAATAGAGGAAAAAAGAGGTAAATTGTTATGAAAAAAGCAGCGCTGCACAATTTGGGATGCAAGGTAAATGCCTATGAAACAGAAGCGATGCAGGAGATGCTGGAAGACGCAGGCTACGAGATCGTGCCCTTCAAAGAAGGAGCAGACGTCTATATTATCAACACATGTACCGTGACAAATATTGCCGACCGCAAATCAAGGCAGATGCTGCACCGGGCAAGGAAAATGAATCCGGACGCGGTGGTAGTTGCGGCAGGATGTTATGTACAGGCGCAGGAAGGGAAAGAGCCGGATCCCTGTATTGATATTGTGATCGGAAACAACCACAAGAAAGACCTGATCCGCCTGCTGGACGAATATCTGGCAGAAAGAACCCGCCATGTCTCCGTTGAGATGGAAGATATCAACCGTACAGACGAGTACGAGGCGCTGCATCTGACGAAGCCGGGAGATCATACGAGGGCGTACATCAAAGTCCAGGACGGGTGCAACCAGTTCTGCACGTACTGCATCATCCCTTACGCAAGAGGCCGGGTGCGCAGCAGAGAGCAGGAAGATGTGATCCGCGAGGTAGAGGATCTTGCGGGAAACGGATATCAGGAAGTCGTGCTCACCGGGATCCATCTGAGTTCCTACGGGATCGATTTTGACGGGGAGAGGCATCTTCTTGACCTGATCAAAGCTGTGCATCAGGTCGAGGGGATCGTGAGGATCCGTCTCGGTTCGCTGGAGCCGGGGATCATCACGGAAGAGTTTGCACGGGAACTGAGCAAACTTCCAAAGATATGCCCGCATTTCCATCTCTCGCTGCAGAGCGGATGTGATACTGTGCTCAAACGGATGAACCGGAAATACACAAGCGGGGAATACTATGAGAAATGCCGGATCCTGAGAAGATACTTTGAAAATCCGGCTCTTACGACCGATGTGATCGTGGGCTTCCCGGGGGAAACCGAGGAAGAATTTAAAGCGTCCTGTGACTTTGTGGACAGGGTTGACTTTTACGAGACCCATATTTTCAAGTATTCAAGGCGCGAAGGAACGAAGGCGGCGCGGATGGACGGACAGGTCAGCGAGCAGATCAAAGCAGAACGCAGCGCTAAGATGATCGCCCTGAATGAGAGGAAGAAAAAAGAATATGAATCGCGTTTTATCGGAAAAGAAGTGGAAGTTCTCGTGGAAGAAGATGCTGTGATACGCGGAAAGACTGTTCAGACAGGGCATACAAAAGAATATAT
>DXEY01000053.1 GCA_019114745.1 Candidatus Mediterraneibacter colneyensis
ATGATCGCATATTATCTGATCGTGTTGGCTGTACTGATCATATTTAATTTTATTGTGTTCCCGCTCATGACAAGCGGGAACATAGAAGAAGTAGATTATGGAACTTTTCTGACAATGGTGGAGGAAAAGCAGGTTTCCAAAGTACAGCTCGAGGGGGAGACGATCTACTTTACAGACAAAGGTGAGTATCCGCAGCAATATGAGACGGCCCGGTTTGAAGATCCGGATCTTGTCAACAGGCTGCAGGAGTCGGGCTGCGAGTTCGGCAGAGTGGCACAGGAGCAGATGAATCCGATCCTGAGTATGCTCCTCTCGCTGGTGGTCCCGATCGTAGTCTTTATCGTTATCGGGCAGCTCCTGTCCAGACAGCTTATGAAACGGATGGGCGGCGGCTCCGGCGGAAGCCAGTTTATGCAGTTTGGAAAGAGCAATGCGAAGATGTATGTACAGTCTGAGACCGGCATTACCTTTAACGATGTGGCAGGCGAGGACGAGGCCAAAGAACTGCTGACCGAAATCGTTGACTTTCTCCACAACCCCGGAAAGTACCAGGAAATCGGTGCGATCTGTCCGAAAGGAGCCCTTCTCGTAGGACCTCCGGGTACAGGAAAAACGCTGCTGGCAAAAGCAGTTGCAGGAGAGGCAGGGGTTCCTTTTTTCTCGATCTCGGGCTCGGAATTTGTAGAAATGTTTGTCGGTATGGGGGCATCAAAGGTGCGCGATCTGTTTAAGCAGGCAAATGAAAAGGCTCCGTGTATCGTATTTATTGATGAGATCGATACGATCGGAAAAAAACGTGACAGCCAGGGGTTTGCCGGAAATGATGAGCGCGAGCAGACACTGAACCAGCTCCTGACAGAAATGGACGGTTTTGACGCCTCAAAGGGCGTAGTTATCCTTGCTGCGACAAACCGTCCGGATACTCTGGATCCCGCTCTGTTAAGACCGGGCAGGTTTGACCGGAGAATCCCGGTAGAACTTCCGGATCTGAAGGGAAGAGAAGAAATCCTGAGAGTTCATGCCAGAAAGATCAAGGTCGGCGATGACGTGGATTTCGGCGCGATCGCCAGAGCAGCATCCGGGGCATCCGGAGCAGAACTCGCCAATATGGTAAATGAGGCGGCATTAAGGGCAGTTCGCGAAAACCGTAAGTTTGTCACCCAGTCTGATCTGGAAGAAAGCATTGAAGTCGTGATCGCGGGCTACCAGAAAAAGAACAAGGTGCTGTCGACAAAGGAAAAGCTGATCGTGGCATACCATGAGATCGGTCATGCGCTTGTCGCGGCGCTTCAGACTAATTCCGCGCCTGTCACGAAGATTACGATCATTCCCCGTACTTCAGGGGCTCTCGGATATACGATGCAGGTGGAGGAAGAAGAACGCAATCTGATGTCTGAAGAAGAACTGGCGAATAAGATCGCAACCCTCACCGGAGGCCGCTGCGCCGAGGAACTGGTATTTGGATCGATCACCACAGGAGCATCTAATGATATCGAACAGGCGACAAAGCTTGCAAGAGCTATGATCACCCGCTTCGGAATGAGCGATAAATTCGGAATGGTAGCCCTGGAGACCCAGGCGAATCCATACCTTGGCGGAGACAGCAGCCTGAGCTGTTCTCCGGAGACTGCCGCCATAATTGACGATATGGTAGTAGATACTGTGAAAAACGCATATGATAAGGCAATGAAACTGCTGAAAGATAACCAGGGCAAGCTTCATGAACTGGCGAAATTCCTCTACGAGAAAGAGACGATCACAGGGGAAGAGTTCATGCAGATACTCGCAGGAGGTCAAATCGCCGGGGAGGAACAGCAGCAGATCCAGGCTTCTGATAACAACGAGGTATAGTACACAAAGATAAGAAGGAAAAATATGTCAAAAAGAAGAGCAGCACAGCCAGCAGAAAAGAAGGACAGACGAATCCCTACGACAAGGTATAATCCGGACTATAAAAAAGGACTGACCAGCCAGCAGGTGCAGGAACACCGCCTGCACGGCTGGCTGAACCGGTCGGTAGAGCCGCCGTCCAAGACGACAAAAGAGATCATCCATGAAAATGTATTTACATATTTTAACCTGATCTTTGTCATTCTGGCGGTGCTGCTTATTTTGGTGGGCTCGTTCCGGGACCTTACCTTTCTTCCGGTGATCATCGCCAATACGCTGATCGGTATCATCCAGGAGATCAGGGCAAAACAGGTGCTGGATAAGCTGACTATGCTAAATGCGCCTCATGCCACAGTCGTGCGCGACGGCAGGAAGTCCGTGATCGATGCGGAAGAGCTGGTGCTGGACGACATCGTGATCTTTAAGGCAGGCGCGCAGGTCTGTGCGGATGCCGTCGTCAGCGCCGGTGAAGTCCAGGTAAACGAATCCCTCCTTACCGGTGAGGCGGACGAGATTACAAAGCGCAAAGGCGATAAGCTGATGTCGGGAAGTTTTATCGTATCCGGTCAGTGCCATGCAAGGCTGGACAGAGTAGGGGCTGACTCTTATATCTCAAAACTTACCCTTCAGGCAAAGCAGATGCAGGACGGGGAACAGTCGGAAATGATCCGCTCACTGGACAAGCTGGTCAAATGTGTAGGTGTTGCGATCATTCCCATCGGACTTGTGCTGTTTTCCCAGGCGTTTTTCTTTCAGCACGACGGGTTCAGGGAAAGCGTGACCTCGATGATCGCCGCAGTGATCGGCATGATACCGGAGGGACTGTACCTGCTGGCAAGCGTAGCCCTTGCGGTGAGCTCCATCCGGCTTGCTCAGAAAAAAGTCCTCCTGCACGATATGAAATGTATCGAGACGCTTGCCCGCGTCGATGTCCTGTGCGTAGATAAGACCGGTACGATCACAGAGACGGATATGAAAGTACAGGACGTGATTGAGACGGAGGAATATGACTCGGAAACGATGCCCCCTCTCCGCACAATGATCGGTGATTTTGCGGCTGCCATGACGAAAGATAATATCACGATGGCGGCGGTAAAAGAGTATTTTACCAATACATCCGGAAAAAAAGCGGTCTCAAAGACCGGATTTTCCTCAGCTACAAAATACAGCAGCGTGACCTTTGAGGACGACGCGTATGTGCTGGGAGCGCCTGAGTTTGTGCTGAAGGAGAAATATGGAGACTATGCCGGGGAGATCACGGAACATGCCTCTACAGGCGCCCGTGTGCTTGTCTTTGGAACATATGACGGCGAGATCGACGGCAGCCCGCTTTCCCACGGGATCACCCCGCTTGGCTTTGTGCTGCTGGCAAACCCGATCCGCGATGCCGCGAAAGAAACATTTGAATATTTCGCGGAGCAGGGCGTTGAAGTCAAAGTGATCTCGGGAGATAACCCGGTCACAGTTTCTAATGTGGCGCGTCAGGCGGGAATCCGCAATGCGGATCAGTATGTAGATGCATCGAAGCTAAACGGCGAAAAAGAGCTGCAGCAGGCCGTCCTGGAGAAGACGGTGTTCGGGCGCGTCACCCCGGATCAGAAGCGCAAATTTGTCCAGATACTGAAAGACGCCGGGCATACGGTGGCGATGACCGGAGACGGAGTCAACGATGTACTGGCACTAAAAGATGCGGACTGCAGTATCGCCATGGCGTCCGGAAGCGAGGCGGCGGCACAGGCTTCCCAGCTTGTACTGCTGGAATCTGACTTCTCCTGTATGCCCCAGGTCGTCCTGGAAGGCAGGAGAGTTGTTAATAATATCCAGCGCTCTGCCAGCCTGTTCCTCGTAAAGAATATCTTTTCTTTCCTGCTCAGCCTGCTCTCGGTCGTATTTATGTTTACCTATCCGCTGGAACCGTCCCAGATCTCGCTGATCAGTATGTTTACGATCGGTGTGCCGGCATTTTTCCTGGCATTGGAGCCAAACAAGAATATCATAAAAGGTCATTTCCTTACCAATGTGTTCTTAAAAGCGCTCCCGGCTGCCATTACAGACGCCCTTGCCGTCGGCGCTCTGGTTATTTTCGGACGCACCTTTGGCGTGGGTTCCACGGACATTTCGACTGCGGCTACGATGCTGCTGGCAATCGTCGGATTTATGATCCTGTATAAGATCAGCGCCCCGATGAATAAGATCCGTTCTGCGATCCTGATCGGCTGTGTGGCAGGGCTTGTGTTCTGCAGTATCTTCCTGAACAGTCTGTTCGCGATCACAGGAATGACAACGGAATGTGTGATGTTGTTTGTCGTATTTGCCATTGCGACAGAACCGGTGCTCCGGTATCTGACGCTGTTGGTGGAAAAGCTCAGATTTTATTATCTGCGACTGCGCGGAAGGGATCCGGAAGAAGATGCTTAAAAAAGATATAATAAAGAATGAGGAGCCGGGAACAAAGTTCGTTCCCGGCTGTCTCTTTGTCACAGAATGGAGAAAAAGTTTTCCAGCCCAAACAGATCTTCTCTGTACAGCAGAACCTCCATTGTCGTCTTGTTGTAATCTGAATGCTCGATTTCCCTCGCGTAACGCCACGCGGTCCTGATCACATCAGAGATGGATGTCTGATCCGGATTTTTAAGCCATCCGGCACGGGCGAGCTCCCGGATCAGGAACAGGCACGCCACAGAAAATTTCATTTTCCCGTAAGCATTTCCGCTATAGACTGCTCCGCAGAAATAAGTAAAAATGAAGTAGACGAGAATCTGTTCCTCCATGATGCCGGTAAACAATTCATGGAAAGAATCATCTGCCCCGGCGGCTCGTTCCCGGGATTGTTCCAATATCCTGCAGGAATCGCGCAGATACGGCTTCCAGTCCGGCCTCAGTTCCTCCAGTTGACTGAGAATGCGGAAGAGCTCCCTTTGGGTACGGAGACGCGTTTCTTCCCAACTTTCTGTACGTTTCAGAAGGGAGAGTCTCGTTTCAAACCAGTCCCACATGCGGTCAGATGCATATTGTTCGAGCAGACGGTCGGCATCATACAGTCCGTTTTTGTCGATCCTTTCCTGCAGGTCGTGGGAGAGAGCAAGAGCAGCAGCGGCGCGGACTGCAAATGGATGTTTCCTGTCCTGCAGTATATCCAGGATCAGACCTCTGGCATCCATCAGTTTCGTAAAGAGAAAGTAGTCAAAGTCTCCGAAGTTTCCCTCCTCTCTGTCATCCTCTGCGTGAAGAAATCTGACAGTCTCCCGGCAGCCCAGGATAAGTTCTGCCGAAACGGGGCATGAGAGGGAGAGGGAGATCTCACGCAGCCCTTCAAATTCTTCAATATGCTTCGGATAGGTGCGGCAGGTGCGGCAAAACGCCTTTACTCCGCCGCCTTCCAGATAGAGATCGCAGAGGCTGTCCTCGTTTAAAAACGCACATCGCCCGTCATGCCGGCGGAAAGAGGACTCTTTCCAGTCAATTTCATTGCGGAGCCGGTTCCCGAGAACACCCTTTGTATGGCGGTATCTTTTCAGCGATGCCGGATCGATCTGTATCTGCCATCCCGCACAGCAGGTGTCGGGACAGTCTCCGCCGATACAGTGGAATTTTTTATAATAATGTGGCGCTGTGTACTGCATAGTTCTAACAACCTTTCTGTTTTTTGTCGTCTGAACAGTATTATAGATCAGAGAAAGTCCTGTGTCCATATTAGCGTTTCTTCCTTTAAAGGTGTATAATATTCTGAGGAATGACTGAATTTCCGCTTTTTGAATATAATGGTACTGACGGAGTGTTAAAAATCGTCTTATACCGGACAGATCACGGGGGCGTTTTTCTTATGAAACAGAACATGTATTCCAAAAATATTCTTCTTGTCCTGGCGGCAAGTTTTTTCTATATGGCAAGTCCGATGCTGGTGACGCCTTTGATCACGGGCTTCTCAGAGAGCATCGGCGCCTCGGCGGGCGTGATGGGATTTATCGGCGGACTGATGAACCTGTGTTCTTTGTTCTGCCGCCCCGCTGCGGGGAATCTTGCAGATAAGATCAGCAAATATAAGCTGGCATCTGTCGGTGCGTTGCTGATGGCGCTGGCATGTGCGGGGTATATCTTTGCACCAGGCGAGGCAGTCCTGGTGGCGGCAAGGATCGTCAACGGAGCGGGATTTGCCTGCTGTTCGGTGTGCCTTTCCGCATGGATGTCCAATATGCTGCCAAAAGAAAAGATCGGTTCAGGTATGGGGCTTTACGGCACGATGAACGCGCTGGGCATGGCGGTGGCTCCGGCGATCGGGATCAGCGTCTATCAGGCGCTCGGGTACCGCACGGCGTTTTGTATTGCATTTGCATTTTCCCTTGCGATCCTTATCGTGATCCAGTTTATCGATGATAAAGGAGAGCCTTCCGGCGGGCAGAACACATCGGAATCTGACGGCGGAAGAGGGCGGTTACAGCTTGTGGACGTGAAAGTCCTGCCGGTCTCGTTTATTATCATGCTGTTTGCAATCCCGTACTGCGCAACGCAGTCTTTCCTTGTGACTTATGCACAGACGCGGGGTCTTGATATTACAGTGAGCATGTTCTTTCCCGCTTATGCGGTAGTACTGGTCGTACTGCGCCTGACTCTCAGAAACTTTTTTGACAAAGTGCCGTTCGGGAAATTCCTGGCGGCAGGCTGTATCTGTGAATTGACCTCCATCTTTCTGCTGACACTGATGCAGAATAACGTCATGATGTTCCTGGCGTCGGCATTTCTGGCGGGCGGGTACGGGATCATGAGTTCTGTATGCCAGTCTACGGCTATGCTTCTGGCAGAAAAAGAGAAGAGAGGGCTTGCGAACAGTACGTACTATATCGGCCTGGATCTGGGGATGACGCTCGGCCCCATGATCGGCGGCGCGCTTTACGGAGGGCTGGACATCCGGTGGTTCTATCCGGCTCTTATGGTGACGATGCCACTGGCAGGGGCAGTGTATTGGGGCGCCGGAAAAAGACTGAGGAAACAAAAGGAAAAGAGATGATAAACGAATGAAAAGCCAAAATATAACAACACAAGAAGAAGTATTTGAAAAATTTCCTGTAGCGAAGGCGCTTCGCGTCATGGTTGTGCCGGCAGTGATCAGCCAGCTCATTGTTCTGATCTATAATATGGCGGATACTTTCTACGTGGGACAGACAGATAACCCGTATATGGTGGCCGCCACTTCACTGATTCTTCCGGTATTCAACATAACGCTCTGCCTCGCAGGACTGGCGGGGATTGGGGGAGGCGCGCTGATATCCCGGCTGCTGGGACAGGAACGCCCGGATGAAGCCCGGAAGGTCAGCGCTTTCTCCATATATCTTGCGATACTGATCGCTGCCGTTTTTGCTGTAGGAACCGGAATTTTTATGAGGCCGGTACTTGAATTACTGGGCGCCGGAAAGAATACATATGAATACGCCAGACAGTATGCATCCTGCGTCATTGTTGCGGGAGGGATTCCTACTGTATTATCAAATGTATTGTCAAATCTGATCCGGAGCGCGGGGCATTCCAGAGAAGCGGGAGCAGGAATCGTTATTGGGGGCATCCTGAATATTATACTGGATCCGCTGTTTATGTTTGTCCTTCTGCCGGACGGATATGAAGTGCTGGGAGCCGGGATCGCTACAGCCCTGTCAAACTGTATTGCCTGCATCTTCTTCCTGCTGGTAATGCTGCGCATGGGCAGCGAATCTGTGCTGACGTTCAGCCTGAGGGAAGGACTGCCTCAGAAGAGAAGCATTCTCTCTGTTTTTTCCGTCGGGATCCCGTCCGCTGTAGCTACATTTCTTTTTGATCTGGACTATGTGGTGATCGACAGGCTGATGGTATCATATCATGATCTTGCCCTGGCTGCGATCGGGATCGTGCTTAAAGTGGAGCGTTTCCCTCTGAATGTGGGGATCGGCATCTGTCAGGGTATGCTTCCGCTTGTCGCATATAATTTCGGCGCCGGAAATAAAAAGAAAATGGAAGATACGATCCGTCTGGCAGGCGGCACAGGACTGGTGATTGCTGTAATCAGTATCACTCTCTACGAGATATTCGCGGGACAGCTGGCGCACATTTTCATTTCCGATACTCAGACGCTTGAAATGGCCTCGCAGTTTCTGCGTATCCGTGTACTTGCAACCCCGCTCATGTTCCTGAGCTTCTTTACGGTTTATCTCTTTCAGGCTTTTGGAAAAGGGTGGATCTCTCTGCTCCTGGGGATGACCAGGTGGCTGGTGTTTAATATTCCGATGCTTTTTATCCTGAATACAATTTTTGGAATGTACGGGATCGTGTGGTCGCAGGTAACGGCAGATACACTGACAGTTATTCTGTCATTCTGTGTATACCGGAGATTCCGTCCCAGGCTGAACGGGACAGGATCAGGATATATCCGTCAATGAATAAAGGAATATGAGGTGCGAAAATGACCGCAAAAATAATGAACCGCGATGTGATTAAATATTTTGCCATGGCAGCTATGCTGCTGAACCATATAGGCAACATTTTTCTGGAACCGGGAACGGCGCTCTCTGCTTTTTTTATTGATATCGGATATTTTACAGCACCGGTTATGTGTTACTTTCTCGTGGAAGGATATCAGTATACCCGCTCAAAAAAGAAGTATGCATTCAGGCTGGCGCTATTTGCTGTTTTATCGGAAATACCATTCTGCCTGGCGTTTTCAGAACTATATAACGGCGAGAAGGTTATTTCATTCTGTGGATTTAATATGATCTTTACCCTGCTTCTCTGTTTCGGGATCCTGTATGTGATGGAACATGTAAGATACGGGGCCGTACGGACGCTGTTGATCATCGGACTGTTTCTTGCGTCCTGCTTTTCTGACTGGGCGCTTCTGGCGCCGATGTTCACCGTGCTTTTTGCACAGTGGATGGGAAATGAGCGGAAGATACGGAACGCGTTCCTGATGGGCGCAGGACTTTTCGCTCTGATGAATTTTCAGCCGGCTTACAGCATGGAACAGCTCCTGGCAAACTTTGTGTATGCGGTATTATCGGCATCCGGGATTTTACTTGCAGGAGCTGTGATCGTATACTTCTATAACGGAAAACGGATGGAGAAGGGGAAAAAATTCTCCCAGTGGTTTTTCTATCTGTTTTATCCGGTACA
>DXEY01000054.1 GCA_019114745.1 Candidatus Mediterraneibacter colneyensis
TTTTCTCAGAGAGTTGTATCCTTTCTGAAGTGCCGGTGCTGTAGACTTTTTCTCAGAAGTCTGACGTCCTTTTCTAACTAACTGGTTAAATGTTGGCATTCCTTTTCACCTCCTATGAATTATTCGTTTCCCCACGGTCTGTCCCGTGAGGGGCTGCGGATAATCTTGTCATTATCCTTTTTGGCACACGAAAATAACGATGCATTTTCATGCACGCCTGATTATTTTATTACGTTTAATATGGAAAGTCAAGGGATTTTCTTACTTTTACACAGAAATAACGAACAGTTCAGCCGCAGGACTGAACTGTTCTGAAAATGCCCGGTTTACAGCTTCCCGGCGCCTACCCCTCAAACAACGGCGTAGAAAAATACCGCTCCGCGGTGTCCGGCAGCACTGTGACCACCGTTTTTCCTTCCCCGAGTTTCCGCGCCAGCTTCAGCGCGGCTGCTACATTTGTCCCCGAGGATATACCGCACATGATCCCTTCCTTTGACGCAAGGTCACGGGAGGTCCGGATCGCTTCCTCATCTGTCACAATACAGATATCATCATAAATCTCTGTGTTCAGGATCGCCGGGATCAGGCCGTCGCCGATTCCCATCTGAAGATGCGTCCCGATGGAGCCTCCGGAGAGGATCGCCGCATGCTCCGGCTCCACCGCCCAGATCTCGATGTCCGGGTTTTGTTCTTTCAGCACTTCACCGATACCTGTGATCGTCCCCCCTGTCCCGATGCCGGAACAAAAGCCGTCGATCGGACAGCCCGCCTGCTCCAGGATCTCAACCGCCGTGCCGGATCTGTGCACCGCCGGGTTTGCCGGATTTTCAAACTGCTGGGGTACAAAGACTCTGGGGTCTTCCTCCGCCATCTTCAGCGCTGTACTGAGGCACTCCTCAATACATTCCCCGATATTCCCGGCGTCGTGGATCAGGATCACCTCCGCTCCATAATGCTGCATCAGCTTCCGGCGCTCTTCACTGACAGAGTCAGGCATAATGATCCTTGTCTGATATCCGCGCACTGCGCCGACCAGCGCAAGGCCGATGCCCTGATTTCCGCTTGTCGGCTCTACAATAATCGTATCCTCCGTGATCAGCCCTTTTTCTTCTGCGTCACGTATCATATTATACGCTGTCCTCGTCTTGATCGAGCCGCCCACATTGAGTCCCTCAAACTTTACGAGGATCTGCGCGCTCCCCTTTTCCGCCATGCGCCCCAGGCGGATCAGCGGCGTATTCCCCATCGCTTCAAGAATATTGTTGTAAATCACGTTGTTTTCATACCTTTCTGAAACTCATTTATCCGGTCATATTATTATATTACGAACGGCAGGTATTGTATCATCTGCCGCCGCGCTGTATATCATCTTAGTATGCCCGTCCCCAGTAAACCATGTGTTTCGCCGGTTTTCCGCAGCACACGCACACGTCGGAAAGGTGCTCCTCTTCCATCGGGATACATCTCGAAGTCACGCCGCCTGCCTGAGCTTTGATCTCATCCTCGCACGCTTCCTCGCCGCACCACATTGCTTTTACAAAACCTTTCTTATTCTGTACAGCGTCTTTCATCTCGTCGATCGTCACCGCCGTGCTGATGTGGTCGTCCAGAAACGCCTTTGCTTTTGCGTAAAGGTCTTTCTGGATCGTCTCGAGGATCTCCCCAAGCTTTGTCGTGATCTCATCAAGCGATACTACGATCTTCTCCCTTGTATCGCGGCGCACAACTACGACCTGACCGTTCTCGATGTCCTTCGGCCCGATCTCGATACGTGTCGGGATTCCCAGCATCTCCTGCTCGCTGAATTTCCATCCCGGGCTCTTCTCGGAGTCGTCGATCTTTGCACGGTATCCTGCTGCCTTCAGCGCATCGAGCAGCTCGTTCGCCTTGTCGAGAACGCCTTCTTTGTGCTGTGCGATCGGGATGACCCTTGTCTGTACCGGAGCGATCCTCGGCGGCAGTACAAGCCCGCTGTCGTCGCCGTGTACCATGATGATCGCGCCGATGATCCTGGTAGAAAGTCCCCAGGAAGTCTCATATACGCTGTGCAGCTCATTGTTTTTATCAGCATATTTAATATTAAAGGCATCCGGGAATGCATTTCCGAAGAAATGGCTCGTCGCAGACTGAAGCGCCTGTCCGTCATGCATCAGCGCCTCGATCGTATAAGTATCCTGCGCCCCGGCAAATTTCTCACTCTCTGTCTTACGTCCGGCAACAACCGGGATTGCCAGATCTTCCTCCACAAAGTCCTTGTAAACTTTCCACATCAGTTTCGTGCGCTCTTCCGCCTCTTCGTATGTGGCATGGATCGTATGTCCTTCCTGCCACAGGAACTCTCTGGAGCGCAGGAACGGTCTCGTCGTCTTCTCCCAGCGCAGCACAGAGCACCACTGGTTCCACACCTTCGGCAGATCACGGTAGGACTGCACGGTCTTGCTCCACACATCACAGAAAAGCGTCTCAGATGTCGGGCGGATGCAGAAACGCTCCTGAAGTTTCTCCATACCGCCGTGCGTCACCCATGCCACCTCGGGTGCAAACCCTTCGATATGATCCTTCTCCTTCTGGAGCAGGCTCTCCGGAATCAGCACAGGAAGGTAAACATTCTCCACACCTGTATCTTTAAATCTCTTATCAAGGTCTGCCTGGATATTCTCCCACAGCGCATAGCCGTTCGGCAGATAGTTCAGGCATCCTTTTACGCCAGAATAATCGCACAGCTTCGCCTCGCGGACAACGTCCGTATACCACTGTGCAAAGTCTTCATCTCTTGAAGTGATCGATTGTACCAGTTTCTTTTCCTTTGCCATCTTCTTCTCTTCTCCTTTACCACATTTTTATACTTTAAATGCGCTTTTTGATAACAAAACGCCGGGACATCTTACGTCCCTTAAACAAGGGACCGGATATCCCGGCGGTACCACCCTAATTAACCGGATCCTGCCCGCCCTGCGCGGCAGCCCGGTTCGCTCTTTCATCCTTAACGCAGAATGTACGCTGCATTTTCATGCAGATGCTCCCGGGCCGGTTCTATACAGTCCTGCACAAGGCTCGCACCATCCGCCTTCTCTCTGTGGCATTTCTTCATATATACTAATCCCGTTCATCGCCTTTTGATGATTCTAACGAAAAATCGCGGTTCTGTCAAGCCGATCCATATGAATAGCAGGCAGATACCGTAAAATATGATAGTTCCTGTCTTTTTCTTAATATTTCCTGTAGTTTTATTTAGTATTTCAG
>DXEY01000055.1 GCA_019114745.1 Candidatus Mediterraneibacter colneyensis
AAAATCGAACATATTTTCGCAACAAATGTTTGCTTTTTTTTCTGCGCTATGGTACTATATGAAATATAAATAGTTTTCGGAGGGAATTATGTCGAAGGGTAAAATCAGTAAAAAACAGCAGGAGATTCTTGAATATATTAAAATGCAGATATTGCAGAGAGGATTCCCACCGTCGGTACGTGAGATCTGTGAAGCGGTTGACCTGAAATCCACCTCTTCTGTCCACTCTCATCTCGAGACGCTCGAGAAGAACGGTTTTATAAGAAGAGACCCGACGAAGCCGAGAGCGATCGAGATTCTGGATGATAACTTCAATCTGACGAGGCGCGAGATGGTAAATGTTCCGATCGTTGGCCAGGTGGCTGCCGGACAGCCTATCCTTGCTCAGGAGAACATCGAGGACTACTTCCCGATCCCTGTAGAACATATGCCGAATAAGCAGACGTTTATGCTGAAGGTAAAAGGAGAAAGTATGGTGAATGCCGGGATCCTTGATGGGGATATGGTACTTGTTGAGGAAGGAAATACCGCATCGAACGGTGATATGGTCGTTGCCATGATCGAGGACGGCGCCACTGTTAAGACATTTTATAAAGAAGAAGGTGTTTTCCGCCTCCAGCCGGAGAACGATTTTATGGACCCGATCATTGTAAAAGAAGTTTCGATTCTTGGAAAAGTGATCGGTGTGATCCGCTTATTTAAATAGTTATGATACATATAATAAAGAGATACCAGCCGGTATCTCTTTATTTCTCTTCGAGTTCATCAATTGTGATCGTTTTGCCGTCTTTCCAGATCCTTTCCAGATCATAGAAAAGGCGGTTTTCTTTGTCAAACACGTGGACAATGATATCGCCAAAGTCCAGCAGCACCCAGCTTGCTCCGCTCCTGCCCTCGCGCTGCTTCAGATGATAGCCCGCTTTGTGCAGCTCTTCCTCCACATTATCTACCAGAGCGTTCACCTGGTTGTCGCTGCTTCCGTTTGCGATTAGAAAATAGTCTGCGAGTACAGAGATGTCTCTGATATCGATCACCTTGATATCTTCGCCCTTTTTGTCACTCAAAGCCTGGTAGGCGATGCGTGCCATTTCTTTTGACTGATCCATTCTGATCGGCCTCCTTTCCTGTATGAATATCAACTTACTTTCTGTAGTATTCGTAAGTGCTCACTGTCATTGGATCGACAGATTTTCCGTTTTCCCTGAGATAATTTACCGTGTGCTCCGCCGAAAGGCATACCGCTCTGTCGATATCGTGAAATGAAGTGGAACGGACTTCGTCCAGACCTGGGATCATCCTTCGGTTCGGCTCAATATAATCCGCAATGTAGATGATCTTTTCGAGCAGTGTCATTCCGGGACGGCCGGTTGTGTGGTAAGTGACTGCGCCCAGGACAGCCTGGTCGCTGATCCTGTACTGGTGTTCGGCAAGCCAGGCGCCGAGTTTTGCGTGGATGAGCGCGGGCATTGCCAGCTCGGAATCCGTCAGTCTGATCCCGTATTTCCGGCAGAGCTCGATCTGCTCCTTTGCCGGGCAGTACTTAGCGCAGTCGTGGAGGAGCCCGGCGGTGAGCGCCTTTTCCACGTCCCCTCCATGGCACATGGCAAGAGATGCCGCCGTATACATCACACCTGTCGTGTGCTCAAAACGCTCTTTCTTAAGCTTTTTAGAGAGATCCTTGCGGATCTTCACCAGTTCTTCTGTCATCGGTATCTGAGACTCCTTTTATATAGAGATGGTTCTTTGCAATATAATCCGAAACGACATCCGGTACCATATAGCGGACACTCAGGCCCTGCTCTGCCCTTTTCCGGATGGTTGTGGATGAAATCTCCACAAGCGGCGCCTGCAGGAGGCGGATATCTGCCTGATATCTGCCTTGCAGATACCGGATCTGCTCTTTCATGCTCTCGGCATCCTTATCATCCCTCATAGCGGCAAGGATTGTACATAAAGGGAAGATTTCCCTGAAATTTTTCCAATCCTCGATGGAGAAAAGAGAGTCGGCGCCGAGTATAAAGTAAAAGCGGTGCTCCGGATAACGTTCCCGAAACGCATTCAAAGTGCTGTACGTATAAGAGTGGTCTTTTGTAGCCGTCTCGTACAGATTGACGCGAAAGTATGGGATTTCTTCCGTGGCAAGCCTGACCATCTCGATCCGGTCAGAGAGGGATACGCCGCTCTCATCAGTGATTTTGTGGGGCGGATTGCCGTTTGGCAGAAACCAGATCTCGTCCAGCCCGAAGTTCTCGTAGGCAAATTCTCCCAACAGAAGGTGGCCGATGTGGATCGGGTCAAATGTACCGCCCATAATTCCTATTTTCATGGTTTTTTCACCTGCATCCGTCTTGAGTTACTGCGGAAGAAAAATCTTCTTCTTATCGTCTTTGCCTTCCCGGTATAATACGATCTTCTTCCCAATCACCTGAACGATCTGGGAATGTGTCCGCCCGGCAATGATCTCAGCCAGCTCCCTCGGGTCGTCCGCGCAGTTGTTGAGAACACTGATCTTGATCAGCTCTCTTGCCTCCAGCGCCTCTGAGACCGCCTGCGTAAGCCCGGGTGTCATGCTTGACTTCCCGATCTGGAAGATGGGATCGATTTTCATTGCAAGGCTTTTTAAATATGCTCTTTGTTTTGTTGTCATCTGCTCTCTCCTATTTATAATAATCAAACTGCAGTCCGTACATTTTCACAGTATCGCCTTCCTGGATCCCCTTTGCTTCCAGCTCGTCAAGGATCCCTGTCTCTTTTAAGAACTTCTGGAAAAATGCAAAGCCCTTTTCGGAATCAAGGTTCGTATATCCGAGCATTTTTTCGATCTTCGGGCCTTCTACCACATACATTCCGTCCTCTACTTCAACAGTATAGGGAAGTTCTTCGTAGATCAGTTCGTCATCCGGGAAGAATTCCTGTTCAAATACAACAGGCGCCCGATCCATTGTCTCAAGCTGTGAGCTTACGTAATAAAGAAGGTCGGAGACTCCTTTGCCTGTAACTCCGGAGATCGGAAATACACGGATCCCTTTCGGCTCGAACTCGTCTTTCAGGCGGCTGACCGGATCTTCTCCATCTTCATAGATCAGATCTGTCTTGTTTGCGGCGATCACCTGCGGACGTTTTGCGATATCAGCATTATATGCCTCGAGCTCACTGTTGATCTTGTAAATGTCATCGATCGGATCCCTGCCCTCTGAACCGGCGGCATCCACGACATGGATCATCAGTTTTGTACGCTCGATATGGCGGAGAAACTCATGCCCCAGCCCTACGCCTTCGGATGCGCCCTCGATCAGTCCGGGGATATCCGCCATGACGAATCCCTTCGCGCCTTCCAGGTCAACGACTCCAAGGTTCGGGGTCAGAGTAGTAAAATGATAGTTTGCGATCTTTGGATCAGCATTTGTCACCCTTGAGAGAAGCGTTGACTTCCCTACATTGGGGAAGCCGATGAGTCCCACATCGGCGATCACTTTCAGTTCGAGATTGACTTCCAGTTCTTTCGCAGGCTGTCCGGGCTGTGCATATTTGGGAACCTGCATGGTCGCCGTTGCGAAATGCTGGTTTCCGAGACCGCCTTTTCCGCCTTTCAGAACGACCTGTCTGCGGTTTTCACCGGACATGTCGGCGATCACCTTTCCGGAGGAGGACTCTTTTATGACAGTGCCCTCCGGAACATAGAGGATGAGATCCTTACCGTCTTTTCCATGGCATCTGCGCTTCCCGCCGGGCTCTCCGTCCCCTGCGGCATATTTGCGCCGGTGGCGGTAATCAGAAAGTGTGTTAAGTCCCTCGTCGATCTCAAAGATCAGATCTCCGCCCCTGCCTCCGTCGCCGCCGTCCGGCCCTCCGTTGGGGACATACAGCTCCCGGCGGAAGCTGCAGTGACCGTCTCCGCCTTTTCCTGATCTGATATAGATTTTGGCTCTGTCAGCAAACATAATATCTCCTTTATAAATCGTGTCTCCCTGTATTGGGAAAACCGTATAATGCTACAAAAGCCCCAGACGATACTGCCTGGGGCTTAAACTGCTTACTCAGCTACCGGATAGATAGAAACCTGTTTCTTATCTCTTCCTTTTCTTTCATATCTTACGACACCGTCTACCAGTGCAAACAGAGTATCATCTCCGCCGCGTCCTACATTCACTCCCGGGTGAATCTTTGTTCCGCGCTGTCTGTAGAGGATGTTTCCGGCTTTTACAAACTGTCCGTCTGCTCTCTTCGCACCCAGTCTCTTCGCCTCGGAATCACGTCCGTTCTTTGTAGAACCAACTCCCTTTTTATGAGCAAAAAACTGAAGATTCATTTTCATCATGGTTCTTACACCTCCTTGAAAATAATGTCAATGTATGGTTCATATTCACTGCTGTCTTCTATCTGTTCCAGACCAAGAATCATGGAATCCAGCAAAAGTAAGGCATCATGTGAAGGCGTCTGGCTGAATCTGAATTCGATCCTGCCGTCCTCTTCATCCGTAATGCAGCTTGTCCTGTCATCTGTATAACGCCCGATCGAATTGATCGCATTGATCACAAGCGCTGATACAGCGGCGCACACGATATCCTTTCCGGAATCCGCGTAGCCTGCGTGTCCTGACAGATCAAACCCTGCATATTCATGCCTTCCGGTCTTATAAACGGTTACCCTGATCATAAGGACAATTAAGCGTTGATCTTGTCGATCTTAACAGCTGTGTACTGCTGTCTGTGTCCATTTTTCTTATGGTATCCAGTTTTTCTCTTATACTTGTAAACGACAACTTTTCTCGCTTTTCCGTCGCCGATTACAGAAGCTGTAACTGTTGCGCCTTCTACAGTCGGATTTCCAACGACCAGTTTGTCATTGTTCACTGCGAACACCTGGTCAAATGTATAAGTCTCT
>DXEY01000056.1 GCA_019114745.1 Candidatus Mediterraneibacter colneyensis
GCAGCATCAGATGTGGGCGGCACAGTATTACAAATATACGAAACCCCGCACTCTTCTTACTTCAGGCGGTCTCGGGACTATGGGATACGGTCTTGGCGCCTCTATGGGCGCGAAAGTCGGCTGCCCGGATAAGACGGTAGTCAATATCGCGGGAGACGGATGTTTCCGTATGAACATGAATGAGATCGCAACGGCAGTCCGCCACAATATTCCGATCATAGAAGTGGTCGTGAACAACCATGTGCTCGGCATGGTGCGCCAGTGGCAGGATCTTTTTTATGACGAGCGCTATTCCGCGACTGTGTTGAGGGATGCTGTTGATTTTGCAAAACTGGCGGATGCCATGGGAGCGGAAGGGATCCATGTCGAGTCCCGGGATGAGTTCAGGGAAGCCTTTGCCAGAGCGCTGACGCTGAACCGTCCGGTGGTGATCGACTGCCAGATCGGTTCTGACGATAAAGTGTGGCCGATGGTAGCGCCGGGAGCGGATATCAAAGAAGCGTTTGATGAGGATGACATGGCTGAACAATGATGACGCCTTATCATAATATATTAATGTAGAAAACAGGAGGTATAGAACATGGGCAGAGTATATAACTTTTCGGCGGGGCCGGCTGTGCTGCCGGAGGAAGTGCTCCGGGAAGCGGCAGATGAGATGCTGGACTACAGGGGAACCGGAATGTCGGTGATGGAGATGAGCCACAGGTCAAAGGCGTTTGAGCAGATCATCACAGAAGCAGAGCAGGATCTCAGAGACCTGATGAACATCCCTGACAATTATAAGGTATTGTTCCTTCAGGGGGGCGCCTCTCAGCAGTTCGCCATGATCCCCATGAATCTGATGAAAAACAGATCTGCGGATTATATCATTACCGGACAGTGGGCGAAGAAAGCGGCGAAAGAGGCAGAAAAATACGGAGAGGTACACCGGATCGCTTCCTCAGAGGACGAGACGTTTTCCTACATACCGGACTGCTCGGATCTGCCGGTATCGGAAGATGCAGATTATGTATATATCTGCGAGAATAATACGATCTATGGAACAAAGTTTAAGGAACTGCCGGACACAAAGGGGAAGACTCTGGTAGCAGATGTATCGTCCTGTTTTCTGTCAGAGCCTGTGGACGTGACAAAATACGGCGTTATCTACGGAGGTGTGCAGAAGAATATCGGACCGGCGGGCGTGGTGATCGTGATCATCCGTGAAGATCTGATCACAGAGGATGTGCTCCCGGGAACTCCGACGATGCTCACATACAAGACGCATTCCGATGCAAAGTCTCTTTATAATACTCCGCCGGCTTACGGGATCTATATCTGCGGTAAGGTGTTCAAGTGGATCAAAGCCCAGGGCGGGCTGGAAGCCATGAAGGAGAGAAATGAGAAGAAGGCGAAAGTGCTTTACGACTTCCTGGATCAGAGCAAACTGTTCCGCGGGACGGTGGTACCCAAAGACCGTTCTCTCATGAATGTGCCTTTTGTGACCGGCAATGCCGATCTGGACGCAAAATTCGTGAAAGAGGCAAAAGAGGCGGGACTTGAAAATCTGAAAGGGCACCGTACCGTCGGGGGCATGCGCGCGAGCATTTACAATGCGATGCCGTATGAAGGCGTTGTGGCACTTGTGGAGTTTATGAAAAAGTTTGAAGAGGAGAATCTGTAAGATGTTTAAATATCATTGCCTGAATCCCATCTCCCATGTGGGACTGGAACAGTTGGATGAAAATTATGTATACACGGAAAATGCCGGCGATGCGGATGCGATCCTTGTCCGCAGCGCGAAGATGCACGACATGGAATTTTGCGGAAACCTGAAAGTGATCGCGCGGGCGGGAGCAGGAGTCAACAACATTCCTCTCGAGCGCTGTGCCGATGAGGGCATCGTTGTCTTTAATTCCCCCGGAGCCAATGCCAACGGCGTAAAAGAGCTGGTCATTGCCGGCATGCTTCTGGCAGCCAGAGACATCATCGGCGGGATCAACTGGGTACAGGAATATGAAGAGGACGGCGATATCGCCAAGATCACAGAGAAAAAGAAAAAAGCCTTTGCGGGCACAGAGATCCAGGGCAAGAAACTGGGCGTGATCGGTCTGGGAGCCATCGGTGTGCAGGTGGCCAATGCTGCGGTGCATCTGGGAATGGAAGTCTACGGATATGATCCGTATGTGTCCGTGGCATCGGCGTGGAACCTGTCCCGGAGCATCCACCATGCGGAGACGGTGGATGAGCTGTACAAAGAATGTGATTACATTACGATCCACGTGCCGGCTCTGGACGACACAAAGGGAATGATCGATAAACATGCTATCAGTCTGATGAAGGATGGCGTCGTGATCCTGAACCTTGCAAGAGACGTGCTGGTTAATCAGGAAGACATCGTGGATGCCCTTGTGTCAGAAAAAGTGCGCTGCTATGTGACAGATTTTCCGACGAAGGAGATCGTGGGAGTGAAAGGGGCGATCGTAATTCCGCATCTCGGGGCTTCTACGGAAGAGTCCGAGGACAACTGCGCGCGCATGGCTGTAGCTGAGATCAGGGATTTCCTGGAAAATGGAAATATTACACATTCTGTAAACTTCCCGGACTGCAATATGGGAGAGAAAGAAGCGGGAGAGAGGATCACGATCCTGCATAAGAATATCCCCAATATGCTCGGACAGTTTACAACAATACTTGCCGATAAAGGCATGAATATTGCGCTCATGACAAATAAGAGCCGGAAGGCATATGCATATACCATGATCGATGTAGATGCAGAAGTGCTGCCGGAGCTGGTAGAAGAACTTGACGCTGTTGAGGGAGTGCTGAGGGTACGGGTGATCCGATAGCCCGGAGATGATCGCATGACGGTGCAGACTGTGAAATGACAAAGCCTGCACCGTTTTCTGTTATGGGAATTGACATCATATGTATCATCGTATACAATTATACATGGCAAAAAGGAAAATATGCAGCACATATGCATAATGTTGCAGCCGGGAGGTTTCTTTAGATGGATGAGTACCAGGATCATTCACTGGGCGGAAAGGTGTTTCAAAAAATCCGCACAGATATTTTAAACGGAAGATATAAAGAAAATGACGAATTGCGTGAGAACACCATCGGCAGGGAGCTCGGAGTGAGCCGGACGCCGGTGCGGGAAGCGCTCCGCCAGCTGGAGCTGGAGGGGCTGGTCACGATCTTTCCGAACCGGGGAGCTTATGTGACCGGGATCTCGCACAAGGATATCTGGGATATCTACACGATGCGTTCTTTCCTGGAAGGACTGTGCGCGCGCTGGGCAGCGGAGCATATTACGGATGGGCAGCTTGGGGCGCTGGAGGAGACGATCGTCCTGTCCGAGTTTCAGGTCAACCGTGAGAGCGGCTTTAATACGGAGCAGATCGCTGAGCTTGACGGGCGTTTCCACTCGGCTCTCTATGAGGCGTCCGGGAGTCGGATCCTCTGCAAAGTGCTGACAGATTTTCATAATTATGTCAGAATAGCGAGGAGAACTTCAATTGATTCGGAAGAGCGGGCGAGAAGGTCGATCCGGGAACACAGGCAGATCCTCAGGGCGCTCCGGGAGCGGGACGGGGAACTTGCCGAGCAGCTTGCGAACGAACATATCATGCATGTGATGCAGAACCTGAAAAAACAGGGATATTAAACAATAAACAGGACTATAAAAAAGAACCAGGAGGAGAACAAAGATGGACAAAATTAAGATGACGACACCCCTTGTTGAGATGGACGGAGACGAGATGACGAGGATTCTCTGGAAGATGATCAAAGATGAACTGCTCCTTCCGTACATTGACTTAAAGACAGAGTACTATGATCTGGGGCTTGAGCACAGAAATGAGACGAACGACCAGGTTACGATCGATTCCGCCCTGGCGACAAAGAAATATAAGGTTGCCGTAAAATGTGCGACGATCACTCCGAACGCAGCGCGTATGGATGAGTACGACTTAAAGGAAATGTGGAAGAGCCCGAACGGTACGATCCGTGCGATCCTGGACGGAACCGTATTCCGCGCTCCGATCGTAGTCAGGGGGATCGAACCCTGCGTCAGAAACTGGAAAAAGCCGATCACCATTGCAAGACATGCCTATGGAGATGTATACAAGGGATCTGAGATGAAGATACCGGGAGCAGGCAAAGTAGAACTTGTCTATACCGCAGAGGACGGATCCCAGACAAAAGAACTGGTGCATGAGTTTGACGGCCCGGGGATCGTGCAGGGGATGCACAACCTGAACAATTCCATCGAGAGCTTTGCAAGAAGCTGTTTCTCCTACGCGCTGGATACAAAGCAGGATCTGTGGTTTGCCACAAAAGATACGATCTCTAAAAAATATGACCATACGTTCAAGGATATTTTCCAGGAAATCTATGACGCTGAGTTTGATGAGAAATTCAAAGAGGCAGGGATCGAGTACTTCTACACACTGATCGATGATGCTGTTGCCCGCGTTATGAAGTCGGAAGGCGGATATATCTGGGCATGCAAGAACTACGACGGCGACGTGATGAGCGACATGGTATCCTCTGCTTTTGGTTCACTGGCAATGATGACTTCCGTCCTTGTATCACCGGAAGGATACTATGAGTATGAGGCGGCTCACGGCACGGTACAGCGCCACTACTACAAACACCTGAAAGGCGAAGAGACTTCCACCAACTCTGTGGCTACGATCTTTGCATGGACAGGCGCTCTGAGAAAACGCGGCGAGCTGGACGGCATCAGCGAACTGATGGAGTTTGCTGACCGTCTTGAAAAAGCGACGATTGATACGATCGAGGCAGGCGAGATGACGAAAGACCTGGCGCTGATCACAACAATTGAAAACCCGACGGTGCTCAACAGCGAGGAGTTCATTAAAGCGATCGCGAAGAGACTGTAAAGTCTGAGAAGAAGAGCCTGCGTGGAAATCTGTATTCCGCGCGGGCTCTTCTTATACTTTTATGAGTGCCTGCTTGTATTCGTTCTGATAAGCAGTCTTATATTTGTCGGTCACAACGGACATATACAGGTTGGATGCCAGGATGTCGTTCCGCAGCATTCTCTGTGCGGACAGCGGGAGCCTGGAGCTGTCGGAAATGCGCGCCAGAAGTGTGAGGGGACTTTCTTTCGCGATGCGTGCCAGCAGCTTCTCACTGTCTTTTCGGCATCCGAGCAGGCGCGCGTAGAAGTGGAAGCCCTGTTTTGTGTATTCTTCGATACTCTCTTTTTTGATCCCCAGCATGATGTGGAGCAGGGCGCGGTTGATCCGGGTCCGGGTGATCTCCCGCGTTTTTAGCAGTTCGCAGAACTGCTCATAATTAAAGAAATTGTCGAGACGGATACTGATCCTCCGGGCGAGTTCTTCAGAAACATCGGCATAGCGGATCAGGCTTGCAGGGTGTTTGTTGAGGAGCTTATATTTCAGGATGAGCGAAAAGTCATTCTGATACACCGGATAGAGCACACGGTGGCAGTCTTTGAGCAGCTCCAGACAGCTGGACGGAACCTGTCCTTCCAGTTCCCCAAGGATATCGGAAAGCGCGGTGGTCTCCTCGAATGTCCCGCCCGGGCGCTCTGTCCGCAGAGCAGAACTGGAATAAGCCAGGAGGGAGCGGATGGCGGAAGCGGAACTGTAGTGTTCGGGGGAGAGGGTCCGGTCATGGTAGTGGGCGCCTTTCCTCTGGATCGTAAAAGGTTTTATACTGCTGTTTAACCGTTTCAGTGCCTTCAGGTATTCAACGCCGAGGATGTTGTTGGGATCTTCTAATACAGAGGCGTGCTCCCCTGAGGGGAGGCAGAGACCGAGTGCTTGCTGGCGGGCGGCAGGGTAGGAGAGCCCCTGTTTCAGCCCTTCCTTCAAACAGCTCCGGTATTCCGGCGGTTCGCTGACCAGAATGCGGGCGATGGACTCCAGGATGTTAAGATCGCTGCATTCGCTGCCAAAGCAGAGACAGTCTACGATGCCCAGCCTGTCCAGAAATGATACCGCGCCCATGGCGAATAACTCCGCGCTTCCGGATGCATAGCATACCGGGAGCTCAAAGACGGCAGACGCCCCGCATTTCAACGCCATTTCGGCGCGCAGCCGTTTAGGCATGATGGCGGGGACGCCCCGCTGGACATAGTCGCCGCTCATGATGACAACGGCGGCGTCCGCCCCGGTGATCCGTTTTGCTTCCTGTATGTGATACAGGTGCCCGTTGTGGAAAGGATTGTATTCTGTGATCAGTCCTACGATTTTCATGAGAATCTCCTTGTATATCGATTTCTACCATATTATACTATAAAAAGATGGGTTCATACAGGGTTTATATGGATTCTTTTGCAGACCTTCCGGAGCGGGGCGGGTCTGATGGAAATAAACAGGAAGAGGGTGGATGTCGTGGAGAAAAACCAGGAAAAAAGGATTCTCCGTATCACGGAATTACTGGACGGGCATGATTTTAAAACACTGAAAGAAGAACTGGAGACCATGCACCCGGTTGATATTGTCGATGCTTTTGAGGAGCTGGACAAAAAGGAGAGGACGCTTGTGTTCCGGCTTCTTGCAAAGGAAGAAGCGGCGGAAGTGTTTACAGATATGAACAGCGATATGCGTGAGGATCTGATCAATGCCCTGACGGATTCGGAGCTGGAAGAAGTCATGGACGAGATGTATGTCGACGATACGGTGGATGTCCTTGAGGAGATGCCCGCCAATGTGGTCGACCGTCTGATCATGGTGACGGATGAGGAGACGAGGCGGAAGATCAACGCCCTGCTCCAGTATCCGGAGGACAGCGCAGGCAGTATTATGAATGTGGAGTATATCAGTCTCCGCAGGGAGATGACGGTGTCGGAGGCAATTCTGAAGATACGTCAGGTCGGTATCAATAAGGAGACGATCTACACCTGCTATGTGACGGAGAAGAAGAAACTGATCGGCATGGTGGATGTGAAAGATCTCCTGACCGCAGGCGAATCCCGGACGATCGAAGAAATTATGGATGAGAACGTGCTGTTTGCCCGCACCCTGGACGACCAGGAGTATGTGGCGAACATGATCAACAAGTACGGTCTGGTGGCGATCCCGATCATTGACCACGAGAACTGCCTGGTCGGGATCGTAACAGTAGACGACGCGATGCTCGTCCTGCAGGATGAGACGACGGAAGATATCAGTATGATGGCAGGTGTCAGCCCGAACGAGGACTCGTATTTTGAGACTTCGGTATTCCAGCAGGCAAAAAACCGCACGCCCTGGCTTATGATCATGATGCTCTCCGCCACTGTCAGCGGGGAGATCCTCGGGTATTATGAAAACGCCATGGCTGCCATGCCTGTCCTTATCACGTTTATCCCAATGCTCATGGGTACGGGAGGAAACTGCGGCTCCCAGAGTTCGACCCTGATGATCCGCGGGATTGCCGTGGGAGAGATTGAGTTCAGGGATATTTTCAGGGTCATTTTTAAGGAAATCCGGGTGGCGGTGATCGTGGGGGCGCTCCTTGCGGTTGTCAACGGCATCCGCATCTGCCTGATGTACGACTGGAATGTGATGCTGGCGGCTGCTCTCGGAGTTACGCTGGTTGCGGTAGTCATCATGGCAAAGTGTATCGGATGCGTGCTGCCGCTGCTTGCGAAAAAGATCGGACTGGATCCGGCGATCATGGCGGCGCCGCTGATCACAACGATACTGGATACATGTACGATTCTTGTCTACTTTAATATTGTGACAGCATTTTTTAAGATTGCATAAAACGGGATCGTTATTTTTGTAACAATATAATAAATC
>DXEY01000057.1 GCA_019114745.1 Candidatus Mediterraneibacter colneyensis
CCGAAGAAACAGATGCAGAAAATTGCTGAAGAAGTAGGAGAAACAATCCATAAAAACATCAATATTATGGATGAAAACGGAATGATCATAGTAAGTACGGACAAGAGCAGGATAGGCACGCTGCATGCCGGGGCAAAAGAGCTGCTGGATAAAAACCTTCCTGAGCTTCTGATAGAAAAAACGGGCGAAGGAGTACATAACGGCATCAATCTTCCGCTGAAGATCGAGAATAAAGTGATCGGCGTTGTCGGGATTACCGGTTCTGTTGATGAAGTGCGCGTCCTCGGCGGCGTGATCAAGAAAATGACGGAAGTGCTGATCCTCGACAGCTATAAGAACAGCAGGAAGCAGGCGATTGAAGAACTCAAGCGAGGGTTTGTACTGGACGCCCTGTTTGGCGAGGATGAGGGGAAACTGGAACTGGAAGCAGATATGCTGAAGATCAATATCGACAACTATAAGGTAGTCAGCGTGCTGGACATCGAGACAACATTGACGGACGGAAATGCCGAAGTCAGGCAGGATGTGATAGAGAACCTCATTCTGAGGATGCGAAAGGAAATAGAAAAGATCGACGGCACGATTTATGCGAGAATGGGCGAGCGGTTCGTGATCCTGCACGCGACAGATGAAACGGACAAGCTCAGGACGGTCATGCAGGGGATTACCAAAAGTGTCGAGAGATCGCCGGAGTGCCGCGCTTTCTGCGGGATAGGCAGAGTGGGAACAGGAAGGGAAGGCCTCAGATGCTCCTACCGGGAGGCTGACCAGGCATGCGTTATGGCAAAAGTACATAAAGAAGACGATGTCAGGCTTTATGACGGCACGGATGTATCATTGCTTCTGATGAACCTGTCTCATAAGAAAAGAGAAGAATTTGTAAACGGGATCTTCAGGAACTGCGACCCTGACCAGAAGAAAGAAATCATCCAGTGCCTGAAAAGTTATATTAAAAACAACGGGTCTATATCGAAGGTGGCGGAAGAATTATTCGTACATAAGAATACGCTTCAGTACCGACTGACGAAAATGAAAAACCTTACGGGATATGACCCGAGGAACTTAAAAGAGGCCGTTCCTCTGGCGGTGGCGATTATCCTGGAAGATCTGGGAGAGTGACGGGCATCAGGCAGCGCCTTGTTTTTGGTAACGATTTTTGCCAAGGTGCTTTGTCTCATAGAACGTTGTAAAAAAAGACGGGCTTTTCTATAATTTACAGCAAGAAGTCAAAATGTACAATAATTGTGCTCGCGACAGATTAAAAAGTTGCAGATTGCACAAAGGGAGGAGGATAGTCAAACAATATCAGAAAAAATTCTGAAAATACATAAGTTTTGAGGAAAAGGAGGGAACTGAAGAATGGATTTCGGGATTTTGATTCAGGCAATTATCAACGGTATTATGGTCGGCGGAATTTATGCGCTTGTGGGAATGAGCTTGAATATGATTTTCGGAGTTATGAAAATTGTTAATTTCTGCCAGGGCGAAATGTTGATGGTAAGTATGTATGTTACTTATCTCTTGTACGAGTATATGGGGTTGGATCCGTTTATCGCAATTCCGATTGTGGCTGTGGTAATGTTCCTGTTTGGAGCTCTGATCCAGACAACACTGATCACAAGATCAATCAAAGAAGACGGAGACCAGAACGTATTGTTCCTTACCTGCTGTCTTGGAATATTCTTATCAAACACTGCTCTGATGATCTTTACATCAGATTACAAAACAGCAGACAGTATGTTCGCAAATCAGGTGCTTACAGTGGGAGGCATGAACATCAGCGTACCGAGGCTTGTAGGATTTATCATCCTGTGCGTGGCTACAGCGCTTGTGTTCCTTATGCTGAAATACACGAAGCTCGGAAAACACATCCGTGCAACGTCCCAGAATGCTATTGGTGCTCAGGTTACAGGTATTAAAACAAAAGTTGTTTATGCGTACACATACGGGATCGGCGCTGCGATCGCAGGTATCGCCGGAGCCTGTCTGATGTCTTACTACTATGTATTCCCGTCGGTAGGAAATACATACGGAACCCGTTCATTTATTGTAGTTACTATGGGCGGACTTGGAAGTACGATTGGTGCATGTCTCGGCGGTCTCGGCCTCGGAATTATGGAGACGGTAGGATCCACACTGGTAGGCGCGGCCTTCAGAGATACCCTGGTATTCCTTGTATTTATTTTGATTCTCGTTGTTAAAGAAAACATAAACAGGAAGAAAAGGGGGTAAGTGAAGATGAAACGTTTGAGTATCAGACATCTCCTCGTAGCATTATTGCTCCTTATACTTGCGATTGTGCCTGCGTTTATTAATACGGTATATATTCTGGGTATCTTTGTTACTACGTTTTACGTGGCATGCGGTACGCTTGCATGGAGCATCCTGGGAGGCCTGACCGGACAGATTTCCCTCGGACACGCCGGATTTATGGGACTTGGCTCCTATATCGCAGCGCTTCTGCTCAATCATCTGGGGCTGTCTCCGTGGATCAGCATGATCGTTGCTTTCTTTGCAGTCGGTCTCGTTACGGCGATATTACTGTCACCCTGTTTCGTGCTTACAGGACCCTATTTTACACTTGTAACGATCGCTTTTACAGAGGCGTTCAGAAATCTTTTTACAAACTGGGAATTTGCAGGAAGCGGCCAGGGACTGCTGGTGCCGATCGACGATGGAAACGTTATGTCCATGAGGTGGATCTCAAAAGTACCGTATTACTATATCGCTCTGATCATGGTAATCCTGTTCTATATCATCCTGAAACTGATCGACCGTTCCAAACTGGGATACGCGTTTAAAACGATCCGTGAGGATGAGGATACGGCTCATGCGGTAGGTATCAATACATTTAAGTACAAATTTATCGCTACATTCCTGAGCTCAGGGCTGATCGCGGTTGTCGGTGTATTCTATGTAACGTATATCGGATACATCAACCCGGATATTTTTAAAAACTCTAACAGTCTCGATTACGTGATGCCTGCGATTATCGGCGGTATCGGAAGTATTTCAGGACCGCTTCTCGGAGCCTGCATCCTGACTCCGCTTTCCGAATGGCTGAGCGCGGCGCTGTCTCAGGTATCGGGCCTGAACCTTGTGGTATACGCAGCAATCGTTATCGTTGTGATCCTGTTCCAGCCAAATGGTATTATGGGATGGTTCACACACAGCAAGCTCAGAAAGAAAATCAATAACAGCTTTGATAAAATTGACAGCAAACTATTTAAGAGAAAGTAAAGGGGGGATAATGGATGTCTAACATATTGGAAATACAGAATCTGACAAAAAACTTCCGGGGACTCAAAGCCGTAGATAATGTAAGCTTTACAGTTGAAGAGGGATGCATTACCGGCATGATAGGCAGCAACGGCGCGGGAAAGACAACAGTATTTAATATGATAAGCGGAGTCCTTGTCCCGACAGACGGCAAAATTATATACAAAGGAAACGACATAACGGGTACCAAGGCTCATAAATACTCGGGAATGGGAATTGCAAGAACATTCCAGATCATGAAGCCGCTGAGAAATATGACGGTGCTGGAAAACGTAATCTCCGGCGCTATGTTTGGAAGAAAGACGCTGAAAAATGCGAAAGCCGCCCGTGAATATGCTGAGGAGATCCTGCAGTTTACCGGAATGTATGACAAGAAAGACCTGTATCCCATGGATATGGGAACTCCTTTCAAAAAGAGACTTGAGGTGGCAAGGGCGCTGGCTACAGACCCGGATCTGCTCCTTCTGGATGAGGTTATGGCGGGCCTGAACCCGACTGAAACAGACGAAGCGGTAGAGCTGTTCCAGAAGATCAATGAGCAGGGAACGACAATCCTCCTGATCGAGCACGTTATGAGAGCGGTTACGAACCTCTGTAAAAAGGTTGTCGTGATGCACCATGGCGAAAAGATTACTGAGGGGACGCCCGAGCAGGTTATGAACGATCCTTACGTTATTGAAATTTATCTTGGCAAGGAGGATGAATAACATGAGTGAACATTATTTGGAAGTCGACAAGATAAATGTAAAATACGGAGATATTCAGGTTCTTTGGGACGCCAGCTTCTATGCAGACAAGGGTGAGATCGTCGCCCTTGTCGGAAGCAACGGAGCAGGAAAAAGTACAACGGTAAAAGCGGTCAGCGGACTTGTAAAAATAGCCTCGGGAGCTGTTGTTTTTGAAGGACAGCATCTGGAAGGCGGCAACTGCCGTAAGTTCATCGACCATGGAATCATCCTCTGTCCGGAAGGCCGCCAGCTGTTCCCGAATATGACAGTGTATGAAAACCTTGAAACGGGGGCGTGCAGTAAAGAGGCTGAGGCCAAAAAGAAAGAGACGATTGCTAAAATTTTCCAGTGGTTCCCGAAGCTGGAGGAAAGAAAAAACCAGCTTGCAGGAACGCTGTCAGGAGGAGAGCAGCAGATGGTTGCTTTCTCCAGATCAATGATGGGACTGCCGAAACTTCTCCTGATGGACGAGCCTTCCCTGGGACTTGCGCCCAATATTGTGGATGACATTTTCAGGATCGCAAAGAGCATCGCAAAAGAAAGCGGACTTACGATCATAGTTGTCGAGCAGGACGTGCGGAAAGCGCTGAAATTTGCAGACAGAGGTTATGTTCTGGAGAACGGAATAATCAGTATATCAGGTACATCGGATGAGCTGATGGGGAACGAAGAAATCAAGAAAGCTTATCTGGGATTCTAAACACGAAGGGTAAAATAAAAAAAGGGAGGTAAACGTATGCGTAAAAAAGTTCTTTCATTATTATTGGTATCTTGTATGACAGTCGGCCTGCTTGTAGGGTGCGGCGGCTCCGGCGGCTCGGGTGACTCGGGCGGCTCCGGCGGCTCGGGAGACAGCATCGTGATAGGTGCGGTATATCCGATGACCGGAGACCTGGCTGACTCGGGAAAGACGATGCAGCAGGGTATCGATATGGCGGTTGAAGAGATTAACGAAGAAGGCGGAATTGACGGAAGGCAGATCGAGGTCATTTATGGTGATTCTCAGGGCGATTCAGCAAAAGGAATGACAGAGGCAGAGCGTCTGATCACTCAGGAAAATGTAGATATGCTGATCGGATGCTATCAGTCAGGCGTTACATTAACAGTTGCACAGATCGCAGAGCAGTATCAGGTTCCGATGATCACAGCAAATGCGACATCAGATGAGCTGACAGGCAACGGATATGAGTATTTCTTCAGACTTGCACCGACAAACATGATGTTCGTACGTGATATGGTGCAGTATCTGGTAGATGAAAAAGAAAACAATCCTGATTTCAAAGCAGATTCAGTTGCAGTATTTGCCGATAACTCAGAAGTAGGACAGCAGACTGTTGACTGGACAGAGTACTGGGCAGGCGAAAACGGAATCGAGTATCTCGGAGCGATCACATATACTTCAGGTGCTGCGGATCTTTCCTCAGAGGTACTGGAACTGAAATCCATGAATCCGGATGTTGTGGTAGCAGACTGCTATGTATCTGACGCGATCCTCTTTACGAATACGCTTCAGGAGCAGGGATATAAACCTCCGGTTATCATCTGTAAAGGTAACGGATTTACTGAGAGCGCTTATCTTGAGTCTGTAGGCAGCCATGCAAACGGAATCATCGTTGCAACTGAGTTCGTGGTAGGAACAAAGGGCGACGAGATCAACGCAAAATATAATGAGAAATACGGCGAAGACTTCAACGGACACTCCGCTGAGGCGTATACAACTACATGGGTAATCATTGACGCTCTGAAGAGCATCGTGGACAACGGCGACGAGATCTCACGTGAGACGATCCAGCAGGCTCTGAAGGATATCGAGATCAGCGAGTCTTTCTCAAACGGCAACGAGATCATCCTTCCGTATGATACAATTTCATTTGAAGAAGATGAATTCAACGGCATGCCGTATTTGAACCAGAACCTGAACGCTACTCTTACAGTAACGCAGATCACAGACGGTTCCGCATATACACCGATCTGGCCGTATGACATCGCTCAGGCAGAGGTTGTTTATCCGGCTACATATGAATAAATAAGAGCTGACAAAGACTAAGGAAAAATAAGATTTCCCCAGGTAAAAAGGCTGCTGCACTCACCCTTCGGTGCGGCAGCCTAAAAGAGACTAAAGGAACGAATGACAGGAGGATTCACAATGAAAATATATAATATCAGAGATATCGACGGATTTTTTAACGTGGTCAACCAGTGTAAAGGAAAAGTAGAATTGGTGACGGGAGAGGGTGACCGCCTTAATCTTAAGTCAAGACTTACTCAGTATGTTTCTATGGCGCATATTTTTACGGCTGATGTGATTCCGGAGATGGAACTTGTGGCATATGAAGAAGAGGATATGAATAAGATCGTAGACTTTATGCTCAGGGACAACAGGAATACAATTGAATAAACGACAAAAAAAGACAGATAAAAACAGGGCGGCATTTTCCCGTCCTGTTTTTATCTGCCGTTTATTTTCCCATAAATCCGCCGTCCACAGGTATCACTGCGCCGGTGATGTAAGCCGCGGCGTCGGATGCCAGAAATACAGCCAGCCCCTGCAGGTCCTCGGGATTTCCCCAGCGTCCCATCGGGATCCGTCCGGTGATCTCCTCATACTGTTTCGGGTTTACTTCTTTCATGTTTTTAGTAAGCTCTGTCGCCATATAGCCGGGCGCGATGGCATTGACATTTACTCCTTCGCCCGCCCACTCGTTAGAGAGCGCTTTTGTGATCTGTGCGACCCCTGCCTTTGTGGCAGCATATGCCGGGATGAGCACGCTCCCGAAGAATGAAGTCATGGAAGCGATGTTTATGATCTTACCGTAATGCTGTTTGAGCATTGTCTTCCCGGCGAGCTGTGACAGGTAAAAAACTGCGGTCAGGTTGATGTCGATGATCTTCTGCCATCTGTCGTGGGGGAAGTCCACAGCAGGAGCGCGGAACTGGATTCCGGCGCCGTTTAAGAGGATGTCCACGCGGCCGTCCAGTTTTTCCAGACACTCGGCATAGACGTTTTCGAGGTGGTCAAAATCGGACAGGTCACCTTTGACAGCGTGAACCGGCGCGCCGGTCTGCCCCATTTCCGAGGCGGAGTCCGCCACCTGGTCCAGCACATCAAGGAGAAGTACTTCCGCTCCGGCTTCATGAAGCGCATTTGCCATTCCGTTGCACAGTCCTTTTGCCCCGCCGGTCACGATCGCTTTTCTGCCTTCGAGACTGAATTTCTGAATAAATTGTTTCATTGTCAAACCTCCTTCTAAGTACACTTTTATATATTAAGTATAGAAAAAGGAGGGACAGGGAGCAACGTTTACGGCGACAAAGTTCGGGTGGTATTTTTGTGCCGTAAAACGTAACAGAGAGATGCGGATTGAGCGTAAAAATTCAACAGTGGAATTTTTCCCGAAAAAATGATATAATAAATCGTTAGTATCGGGACCTTGAGGTCTTATTATGGTAGTAGCTGTACCGGAGACGGATGAGGTGGATTTAAAATGAAGAAGAAAAACAGAATGCGTTTGAAAGGGCAGCTCAGGATGTATATGAGCTGGCCGCTGATTATGACGATCCTTCTGGCGGCAGTGGATGTCTGGGTGTATGTGATCGACAAGAGGGCGGGATTCCTGATGATGGTATTCATCCTGATCTATCTGGGAATTGCAGGCGGCCTGTATTTTTATAACCGTTCGCTGATCCTTGCTGATCTGATCCAGTTTTCCGTGCAGTATAAAGGGATCGAAAATACGCTTCTGAAGGAACTGGCAGTGCCGTATGCGATCGCGCTCGAAGACGGACGTATCCTCTGGGCAAACGACGCGTTTACAGCACTGATGGAAGGAAAGAGAAAAGAGAGATATCTGAACCGGATGATTCCGGAGCTGCATCCCGGCGTATATCCGAAGGCGGATATCGATCATGTCGAGATGGAAGTGGCTTACCGGGACAGAGATTATCAGGTGGAACTCCGGAGAGTGTCTCTCAGGGGATTCAGCGAGAAGGAAGAACTGCTTCAGATACCGGAGGATGAGGAGTTCTTTGTCGCGATCTCCATGCAGGATGTGACGGAGCTGAACGCATATATCCGGGAGAATGAGGACCAGCGGATGATCGCGGGCCTGATCTACATCGACAACTACGACGAAGTGATGGAGAGTGTGGAAGAAGTAAGGCAGTCTCTCCTTGTGGCTCTGATCGACAGGAAGATCAATAAATATATCGGCGATGTGGACGGCATCGTGAAGAAGATGGAGAAGGATAAGTATTTTATCGTGATCCGCAAATCCGGCTACCGGAAGATTGCCGAGGATAAATTCTCGATCCTTGAAGAAGTAAAACAGGTTAATATCGGAAACGCCCGTTCCGCTACGCTGAGTATCGGACTGGGGCTTAACACCGCCACTTATGCGCTGAGTTATCAGTTTGCCCGCGTCGCCATCGACCTTGCCCTTGCAAGAGGCGGAGATCAGGCGGTGATCAAAGACTGCAACGGTATCACGTATTTCGGCGGCAAGAAAGAGCAGACTGCCAGGAATACCCGCGTGAAAGCGCGCGTCAAGGCGGAGGCGCTCCGGGAGTTTATCGTCACGAAAGACCAGGTCATCGTCATGGGACACAAGATCGCGGATCCGGATTCGTTCGGTTCCTGTATGGGAATCTACAGGGCGGCCGTGAGCCTGGAGAAGAAAGCTCATATCGTCATCAATACTGTGACCGAGTCTGTTCGTCCGCTGTACGATGAGATCGCGGAGAGCCCGGCTTATGAGGATGACATCTTCCTGACTTCAGACCAGGTGCTCGACTATATTACGGACAATACGATGGTCGTCGTTGTTGATACAAATAAACCTCAGATGACAGAGTGTCCGGAGCTGCTCAGGAGATCCCTGATGATCGCGGTGCTCGATCATCACAGGCAGGGCAGCAACATCATCGAAAATGCGGTGCTCTCCTATGTGGAACCGTATTCCTCATCGACCTGCGAGATGGTCGCGGAAGTGCTGCAGTACATTGCGGACGATATCAAGATCCCGTCGGTTGAGGCGGACTGTCTCTATGCGGGCATCATGATCGATACAAGAAACTTTATGAACCGGACAGGCGTGCGTACCTTTGAGGCTGCAGCATTCCTCAGGAGATGCGGCGCCGATATTACCCGTGTGAGAAAGATGTTCCGCGATGACATGGCTTCTTACCGGGCAAAGGCGGAGGCAGTGCGCATGGCTGAAGTATACCGCAGGGAATTTGCCATTGCGGAGTGCCCGGGCGACATAGACAGCCCGACAGTGCTTGCGGCGCAGGCTGCCAACGAGCTGCTGGATATCAGCGGGATCAAAGCGTCTTTTGTGCTGACGGTATATGACGGAAAAACATATATGAGCGCCCGCTCCATTGATGAAGTCAATGTACAGATCATTGCAGAAAAACTGGGCGGCGGCGGGCATATTAATTCTGCGGGCGCGCAGTTTGACCATACGAATATAGACGAGGCGGTCAAGGCCCTGAAGGCAACGATCGACCAGATGATCGAGGAAGGAGATATATAATTATGAAAGTAATATTACTGCAGGATGTTAAATCTCTCGGAAAAAAGGGAGAAATCGTAAATGTAAACGACGGATATGCAAGGAACTTTATTCTGCCGAAGAAGCTGGGGGCTCCGGCTGACGCGAAAAACCTGAATGACCTGAAGCTTCAGAAAAATAATGAAAAGAAAGTGGCGCAGGAGAATCTCGCAGCCGCAAAAGAACTGGCGGCAGAACTTGCTTCGGGCAAAGTGGAACTTGCGATCAAAGTGGGAGAGGGAGGCAGGACATTCGGTTCTGTGTCCAGCAAAGAGATCGCGGCGGCGGTCAGAGAACAGATGAAGCTGGATGTTGATAAAAAGAAGATCCAGCTTAAGGAAACGATCAGGACGCTCGGGACTCATATGGTCAGCGTAAAACTTCATCCGGAGGTTACAGCCGAGTTGAAAGTCGTTGTGAAAGAGGAAGCATAGGAGAGATTCTTTTATGGATATAGAAGCAGCTATGAAACGGATACCGCCCCACAGCGTTGATGCTGAACGGGCCGTGCTCGGGGCGATGCTGATGAATAAAGATGCTGTGATGGTCGCGTCGGAGATCGTTACAGGCGAGGACTTTTATCAAAGTGCGTATGGTATCCTGTTCGATGCCGTGGTAGATCTTTTTAAGGCGGGGAAGCCGGTAGACCTGATCACGCTTCAGGAGCACCTGAAAGAGAAGAATGTGCCGCCCGAAGTCAGCAGCATGGAGTTTGCGAGAGAACTTATCGTCGGCACCCAGACCTCGGCAAATGTAAAATATTACGCTGAGATCGTGAAGGACAAGTCTGTGCTCCGCAGGCTGATCAGG
>DXEY01000058.1 GCA_019114745.1 Candidatus Mediterraneibacter colneyensis
GATTTTTTCCCTGTACAAACAGACTTCCCGAACGCAGCTGTAGATTGGGAACACCTTTCTGAGGCGGCAGGGGGAATGTTTTATGACTTCGGAGTAATCTGATGGTACAATTTAAGGAACCGGGTATCTGGTGTTGATTTTTCTGACGGATTTGTTTGAGCGCTTGCGCGAGTTGTCCGTCAGAAAGATCGGTCTTTAACCAAATCCCGGTTCCTTTATTGGGACAAATCTGACTTCACTTCAATATCCCCATCTTCAGCCGTAAATGTAATCTTTTTCGATCCTCCGGCTTCTGCCTGGTAGCTCATCTCATCTGAGTATTCGTCAGTGGTGAGCTTCCATTCGGCGCTCTCGGGAAGCAGGATCTTGCCGTATTCGGTGACGAGATCGCAGGAGTAGGTGTTGTACGGATCGTGCAGGGTAAGCATGGTGTCCCCGTATTCGTTGACTCCGCTGAGTGTTTTCAGACCGTAGGCGTCCAGTGTCAGGCCGCCGTCTTCTATCGTGATCTCAGCATCTGATACAGCCGTCTGCTCGAGGATGGAATCTCCATATTCGTTCGTCAGTTTCAACGTATCTGCTGAGATGGCAGCTGCTTCCAGATTTCCGTCAGAGAGTTCGATCTCTGCGTCGGTAAAACGGGAATCTGTCATATCCAGGTCGCCGTATCCGAGCCGGAGCAAAGCACGCTCGGCTGAGATGCCGTTCACCGTAAGATCTCCGTAGTCATTATAAACATCAAGGCCGGAGAGTGTGAGGCTGTCCGGGATGTAGATTCGGATGCAGGGAGCTGTCTCGGTGATGAATGATCCGGGCCCGAAGAAATAGATCCCGTTTATCGTATTGTCCTCCTGAGTGAGAGTCAGCGTGCCGTCCGATACATCATAGGCAGGCTCATCATAGCTTCCATCCAGAGTGTACTCCAGATAAAACTTTCCGTCGCCGGAGGGGAGCAGCTCTATGTCAGCTTCCGAGCGGATGTTGAGATCTATATTTGTGAAATAATCCAGTTCGGTTTTTTCAAGGATATAAGCCTCTTCTCCGGAAGAGGCGGAGCGCAGTCCATCCTTTGTGATCTGGAATCCGGGCCGGCCGCCTGCAAGGAATCCTGCTCCTGTGAAAAGGATACCCGCACCGGCAAAGCACGTGGAGATGATCAGTAATTTTTTAGTGATCGGCTTCATTTTTGCGTCCTCCTTTCGTGAGTCTGCCAAGAGAGACAGATAGTTTTTTGATCAGCCACCTGAAAAAGACAAAAGATCCGTAAGTGAGCAGGATCCCGAATCCGGTGCAGAACAGCCCCAGTCCCAGACTGCAGAGCCCGTCGGCAAATGACTGGAACAGCAGCAGGAATCCTCCGACGGCGCTTGCAATACCTGCCGCAGCGATGCCGACAGCGGATAACAGGATGCTGAGGATGACAATACCCAGGCTGATCAGAAGAGCTCCGACCAAAATGATGAGGGATATCGCCAGGGGAACCGCTATGGGCGCGGCGAATACGGCGAGGATTGCGATCCAGATGGCTGAGAGCCCTTTTTTCAGCGTTTTGGGAGGCTCTTTAGCATTCTGCGCCGCAAGGTCTACGATGAGAGATTTCGCAGCGTCCTGGGGAGCGCCAAGATCTCCGATCGCTTCCTGCTCATGCTCAGGCCCTGCCTCCGCGAAGTATTCTTCAAAATATTCGATGGCTTTGTAGTAATCGTCTTTCGGAAGGCGGCGCAGCTTGTGAGACAGTACTTTCATATACTCATTTTTGGTCATTACAGATCCCTCCTTTTACAATATCGTCGATAACAAATTTGTATTTCTCCCATTCTGTGAGCATTTCTGCGTGCTTTTCTTTCCCGGCTGCCGTGATCCGGTAGTATTTCCGGTTGCGGCCCTGATACTGTTCATCGTATGTGTCCACGTAGCCGTTTTCCTGAAGCCGTTTCAGGATGGGGTAGAGCGTGGAATCTTTCGTGTTTGCCGCACGCCTGATGATCTGGCTGATCTGGTAGCCGTAAGCATCGCCCTCTGCTATAACGGAGAGCACGAGAAAATCCATCATAGGAGCATTCGGGGTAAAGATCATAGACTCAGTCCTTTCTCCATATATCTGATTTATTTATATATAGAAATCTTTAGAAAATCTTTGGAAACAGGACTTGAGAAAGCGGGAAAATATAGTAGAATAGAGGAGTAATGCCGGCATCGAACAGGCGAATAACTATGAAGGAGAATAATCATGATTCGCAAATTCAGTGAAAATGACAGGAAACTTTATCTGGAAATGGCAGGAGAATTTTATCATTCGGATGCGGTGCTCCATCCCGTACCGGATTCCTATCTGGAGAAGACGGCGGAGGAAGCACTTGCGTCGGATGCGTATGCGCAGATCTATCTGATCGAATATGAAGGAGAGGCGGCAGGATATGCGCTCACGGCAAAGACATTTTCCCAGGAGGCGGGAGGCTATGTGATCTGGATCGAGGAACTGTATATAAGAGAACAGTACCGGTCAAAAGGGCTGGGGCGTGAGTTCTTTCAATATTTAGAAGAAAACAAGGGGGAAGGAACGGCACGCCTGCGCCTTGAAGTGGAGGAAGACAATAAGAGGGCAGTGTCGCTGTATGAAAGACTGGGCTACCGGGTACTGGACTACGTACAGATGATCAAAGGTGAGTGAAAGCCCGCAGAAGAACAGGGTTTGAGAAGAAAATGAATACATGTATACAATTTAGAATAATTTCTTTGAATCCGCCATTGCATGTTATTGTGCAACAATGTATAATTTACAGTAGTGTAATTCTGCCCTGCAGACAGATGGAGCGCGGGCGGAAGAAGAATTATGAGTAGGTGACTGATTTGAAGAATAAGATCAAGCGTTTTGCCAAAGGTGATTTTCATATTCCGCAGCCGGAGATCATTTTCCCGGAGACACGCATTATTATGCGCGTCGGAGAGGGAGAAAAATACAGAGGCAGTTTCTCACTTAAAAATCAGGGGGAAGGGACGATCCGAGGACTGGTCTATCCCTCTTCTTACCGTGTACACTGCGATGAGCAGGGCTTTGACAGCAATCCGGTGAATATCTATTATACCTATGACGGGAGCGGGCTGGTGCCGGGACACGTGGAACATGGTAAGTTTACGATCGTGTGCAACGGCGGGGAATTTGACATAGCATTTACCGCTATTATCGAGAAACCGTTTGTGATGACGCGTTACGGCAAAGTGCAGAGCCTGGACGATTTTAAGAAACTTACATTCCGGGATGCGGCTGAGGCGGTCAAGCTTTTCCGCTCTCGGGATTTCTATGAGATCTTAAAGTACGAGGACAGGAGGATACAGGCCCTCTATGACAATATGCGCCGCTGGGAACTGGATCAGCAGGCGCTGGAAGAATTTCTTGTGGGCTGCAAGCAGAAGGAGAAGATCTTCCTTACTCTTGAGGAGGAGAGCAGGGCGTTTATGTCCCTGTCTGAGCCGCGCAAGGAGACCTTTGCCATTAAGAAGAATACATGGGGATATCTCGAAGTCGATGTGAGGACAGAGGGGGATTTCCTGCATGTGGAACATACGCGGATCACGACGGAAGAGTTTATTGGAAATTCCTACCGTCTGGAGTATTTTCTGGATACGGAAAAGCTCCACCGCGGCAGTAATTTCGGAAGAGTGATCCTTGAATCGCCCTATGAGACACTGACCTATGAGATCGTAGTTGAAAAAGATGTAAACCGGGATGAAGACCGCAGGGCAAACGACAGGGAATTTGCCGGGATTGTCAGGAATTACCTGAAGTATGAGAGCGGGAAGATGAACCTGGAAGAATGGGTGGACGAGGCTGTCCGCAGGATCAGCCATCTCAGGGAAATGGATGAGAAGAATGAATATTACCTTCTCGCACATGCCCATATCTGTCTGATCGGAAAGCGCATGGCAGAGGCGAAATGGATTCTTGAGTCCTATAATTACAACCGTTTTGCAATAGGAAAGGATGTGGAACTCAGTTCTTACTACCTTTATCTGACCACACTTCTCTCAAATGATACGATCGGCCAGAGAAAGGTGGCTGAAGAACTGTCCCGTTCCTTTATCAAGCATCCGGACAGCTGGAAGATCCTGTGCATGCTTGTGGAAGTGGATTCGGAATACAAGATATACAGCGAGAGGCTCCGGGCGCTGGAAAAACAGTTTTATGAGGACAAGTCCCACAGTATCTGGTTCTATTTCCAGGCGTTTTACTGCTACCGCGAGAGGAGTTCTTCCCTGAAGAAACTCGGTACCTTTGAGATCCGGGTGCTGCTTTTTGCTGTAAAATACAAACTTATGACAAGGGAACTGGCGCTGTATACCGCCAACCTTGCCAGCCAGATGAAGGTGTTTGACAGGCATCTCTACGACGTGCTCGTGCAGGCGTATGGGATGTACCATGAGTCTATGATCCTGACTGCGATCTGTACCCTCCTTATCAAGGGAAACTGTATCGACAGCCGGTATTTTAAATGGTTTGAGAAGGCAGTGGAGCAGGAACTCAAGATCGCTCAGCTCTATGAATATTATATGGCGTCTGTGATCCCGTCGCAGTTCCACAAACCCCTTCCGAGATCTGTGTATCTGTATTTTATGCATGGAAACAATCTGGATTACCACAAGTGCGCCTTCCTTTATTCCAACCTGATCACATATGAGGATGAGACGAGCGAGATCTATGCCCACTACCGGGACGAGATGGAGACGTTTGCGTGGAACCAGCTCGACCGGCGCAATGTGGATGAGCAGCTCCGCATCATATACAAGAGATTTGTGGTGGAATCCGCTATGAATCCGGAGCGGATAAAGGCGCTTTATGATGTCTGCCACGCGTATTGGATTACGACGAAAGTGCCCAATATGAAATATATCCACGTGATCGCAGAGGATGGCACGGTAACTCAGAAAGCCGCCTATGGGGAAAACGGCGCAAGGGTATTTCTGTATGCCAAGACAGACCGGCTTGTGTGGGAGTCGAAAGACGGCAGGCATTATACGGATTCGATCCCCTATGAGAGCAAGCGCCTGTTTTACGAACTCCGGTATATGGACATGTGCCGGAAATACATCAACGGCCTCAGGAGAAACCGGGAGGAAGAGCAGAAACAGGAACTGACCCTGGAAACAGTCAGGGAGAACGGACTTGAGAATTATTCTGAGGAAGAGATCTTCGGGCTGTGCAGCAGGACAATACGGGAAAACAATTACGAAAATGATGATTTCCTCACTTATGTCTGCTTTGAACTATTCAAAAAACAGCAGTATGATAAAGTGATCCTGACTTATCTGGCGAATTATTACTGCGGGGCGACTTCGGAGATGAAGCAGCTCTGGAGAGAGGCGAGGGATTACGAGGTACATACCCACAAGCTGGCGGAGCGTATCCTGACTCAGATGCTCTTCTCGGAAGAACTTTTCCAGGAGGCGCAGATCTTTGAACAGTATTATGCGGAAGGGGCATATTTCCGCCTTCAGCAGGCGTATCTGACCTATGTCTCGCGGGAGTATGTGGTGGAAGAGCGCAAGATCGGGCGCAGCGTCATCGACATCATCTGCCGGGAGTATGAGAAGGGCGAGGATACGAGCGATATCTGTAAGATCGCAGTGCTGAAATATTATTCCGACAGGGAGTATAACTCTCAGATCCGCAGGACGCTCAGAAAATTCCTTCAGGAACTCTGCGGCAAACAGATCTATTTCCCGTTCTTCCTCTCCTATGAGAAGGACTGGCTGATCGAACTGCAGCTCTGGGATAAGACGCTGATCGAGTATAAAGGACAGAAGGGAAGCAAAGTCATACTTTACTACCAGCTCCAGAAAGGAAGCGGCGAGCAGGCGGATTACTCTACGGAGGTGCTGACCCCGATGTATGAGAATCTGTATGTGAAGAAGTTTGTCCTTTTTGCAAACGAGAGACTGAAATATTATTTTAAAGAGACGATAGACGGCAATTCGTACCGCAGCGAGAAAGAGACGTGCGTGCGCGAGAGCAGCCCCGGCGAGCAGGGAAGATACGGCCGTCTGAACGATATCCTGACCGAGAGCGATGCAAAGGAACGCAAAAAGAAAATGCAGGCGTATGCATTGGAGGATGCGGTTGCTGCTCATATGTTCGTACAAGAGTAAGGAGGTTGTCTTTTCATGGGACAAGGCAGTATCATCGGTTATGAAATAAATGAAAAGACCTGTCAGATCAGTTTTTATAATGACCAGGAACTGGAACCGGACACGCTGGAGGTGGACTCGGACAATTACCAGATCCCGCTGATCATCGGAAAACTGCGAGATACATGGGCGTATGGAAAAGAGGCGAAGCGCCTGGTTTCGATCAAGGAAGGGTTTACTGTCACCAGGCTTCTGAGCAAGAGCCTTGCAGGCGACAAGATCGAATTTGGCGAGGAGACATACGATGCGGTATGGCTGCTGTCCCAGTTTATCCAGATGTCCCTGCAGTCTTTCCCGGAGATCGACGGCATCGTATTTACGGTTCCTTCCCTGACGGAGGAGCTGGCCCAGATGCTGCGGGGGATCGCAGTACGGATGAATATTGATAAGAGACACATTTTTATCCAGGACTATAAAGAGAGTTTCTGCAATTACCTGTTCTACCAGCCCAAGGAACTGTGGCAGTATGACGCGGCTCTGTTCTGCTGCGACCGCAATGAGATTAAAGCATACATGCTGCGCCGTCTCCGTCCGGGTCTGGGCGGCGGGAAGACGACTTTCGTCACGGTGGATGAGGTGGCGAGCGCCCATATGAAAGAACTGGCGATGGTCTATCCGGTGCTCAATGAGGACAAGGCAAAAGAGGCGGACGCGATGTTCTGCAAGTTTATCGAGAGTGTGTTTGATAAGAGGATCGTATCCTCTGTATTTCTGACGGGCGAAGGGTTCGAGAATAACTGGTATCCCAAATCGCTCCGGGTGCTCTGCAACGGCCGCCGCGCTTTTATCGGCAATAACCTGTACAGCAAGGGCGCCTGCTATACCGCCTACCGGAAGCTCTATATGCACATCGAGAATCCGGTCTATCTGTCGGAAGATAAACTGACGGATCAGATCACTGTAAATATGCGTGTAGACGGGCAGGAGATGTGGTATCCCATCGTGTCGTGGGGCGCGCGCTGGTATGAATCGAACAACCAGTGGGAGGTGCTCTGCGAGGATGCGGAAGATATCGAGTTTCATATCGAATCTCTGATCCAGGGGAATGTCAGGACGGAAAAGATATCCCTTGCCGAGTTCCCAAAGCGCTCCGAGTATTCGATGAGACTGCAGATCGAGACGCTGTTCCTCGATGAGAAAACATGTAAGATCACAGTGAGGGATGCCGGCTTCGGCGACTTTTTCCCGGCGACGGACTCCCATGCGGAGAAGACGATACACTTAGGAGGAAATGATGGGAAATTTAATTCTTTGTCATGACAGGCACGCGGCGCATCCATATGAGATCACAAGGATCCACAGCCGTATCTTTACAATTGAAGAGCTGTGTTATTATCTCTGCAATAATCTGTATCTGATCGACTATACGATCATGAACGTCCAGCTCTGCGAGTGGCTGGATGAGGAGCTGGGGATGGATCAGCTCGCCTCAGAGCTGAGAGACGTACTCCGCCTCCGGGGATCTGTGGAGAAATTTGTGCTCACGATCCTCAAAGCGTCCAGGATCTACCGCGAGCCGGAGATGATCCGCATCCAGAACGTGCTGGAGCACTTAAAGAACCAGAAGGATATCGAGCGCCAGAAGTACAAGGGCGACAACCTTCTGGAAAGCGGCGAGGTAGAGGAGGCGATCCTTGTCTACCAGGCAATTTTAAATGAAGAAAAAGACGAGACAGTAGACGAGAAGTTCTACGGCAGGATCTATGCCGGCCTCGGGGCAGCTTACGGCCGTCTGTTCCTCTATCAGGAATCGGCGCGCATGTATGACAGGGCGTACCAGATCTGCGGGGATAAGTCCCTGATCAAGCCATATCTGTATGCTTCTTATAAATATATGTCTCTGGAAGAATACCATATTCTCATTACCAAGCAGGAAGAATATATGGAGGTCAACGCACAGATGCGGCGGGAGATCGATGAGATCAAAGCCGGGCTTCCGGATGAGACAGAACCCGAGTATCTGGAAACATGGAAGCGGCAGCACAGGAGAAGCCACTCATAAATGTTTGACAGCGGGGTGTCTGTGTGGTAGAATACAACGGTAACTTTACTGTAGTACAGTGACTCATTGGTAGAGAAAAAAAGTAGAGCCGGTTATCCGGCGATGGAGGGAATTATGAAAAGAAGAATATTGAGCGTATTGCTCTGTACAGGGCTTGTTGTTTCTATGCTTGCGGGATGCGGCTCGGGCAGCCCGGACTCATCTTCCGGTTCATCGGAGAGCGAGAGTGATATGGCATATGTCCAGGATAAAGGGACTCTGGTCGTCGGTATCACGAATTTTGAGCCCATGGACTATCAGGATGAGAGCGGAGAATGGGTTGGCTTTGACGCAGATATGGCAAGGGCGTTTGCCGAGAGCCTCGGCGTAGAAGCGGAGTTTGTGGAGATCGACTGGGACAATAAGATACTCGAGCTCGACAGCAATACGATCGACTGCGTATGGAACGGCATGACGCTGACAGAGGAAGTGACCAGCTCTATGGAGTGTACGGACGCTTATCTCCAGAACGCACAGGTCGTTGTAGTTCCGTCTGATGTGGCGGATCAGTATCAGGATACGGACAGCTTATCAGATCTCAGCTTCGCCGTTGAAGCGGGAAGCGCGGGAGAAGAGGAAGTGAGCGCCCTCGGTCTTGATTATACTCCGGTTACCGCGCAGGCAGATGCGCTGATGGAGGTAGACGCAGGGACTTCCGACGCAGCAGTGATCGACCTGCTTATGGCGGCGGCGATGATCGGCGAGGGAACAAGCTATGCGGATCTGACTTATACGGTCAGCCTGAACAGCGAAGAGTACGGTGTCGGATTCCGCCAGGGATCTGATCTGGCAGAGGCGCTCAATGAGTTCTTCGCACAGTGCTATGAGGACGGCACGATGCAGGAGTGCGCGGAGACGTACGGAGTGCAGGCAGCGCTGATCGAAAACTAGAGATAAGAACAGAGGTTGAAGCATGGATTTCATATCTTCAGAGTTTATAGAACAGTTTCCGATTGTATTCAGATCGCTGAATGTCGGATTTCTTCAGACATTAAAACTGTTTTTTGTGACGCTGATCGGCGCAGTGCCGCTCGGGCTGGTCATATCGTTCGGCTCGATGTCACGGTTCCGGCCGCTGAGCTATTTTACAAAGTTTATCGTATGGATCATCAGAGGTACGCCCCTGATGATCCAATTGCTGATTATTTTTTATTTCCCGGGCATTGTCCTGGACAATAACATCTGGGGTGGAAGCGAGAGCGGACGTTTCATGGCTGCTTCGGTTGCATTTATCTTTAACTATGCCTGCTATTTTTCGGAAATATACAGGGGCGGGATCCAGGGCGTTCCCAAAGGGCAGGAAGAGGCGGGCCTTGTGCTCGGCATGACGAGGAGCCAGATCTTTTTTAAGATCACGCTGCTCCAGATGATCAAGCGCATCGTTCCGCCTATGTCAAATGAGATCATTACGCTGGTGAAAGACACTTCTCTTGCGAGGATCATCGCTCTGCAGGAGATCATATGGGCCGGACAGGCATTCCTGAAAGGCTCCCAGGGGATCGCCGGGGCGATCTGGCCGCTGTTCTTTACTGCGGTCTACTATCTGATCTTCAGCGGAATCCTTACAGTGCTTCTCGGACGTCTCGAGAAGAAGCTGGATTATTTCAGGTAGGAGGTTTGGATTATGGCGATTCTTGAAGTAGAACATTTGAGCAAGAATTTTGACCGCACGGAAGTGCTGGGAGATATCAGCTTTTCCCTGGAGAAGGGAAAGGTGCTGTCCATCATCGGTTCATCGGGGAGCGGGAAGACGACGCTTCTGCGCTGCCTGAATTTTCTGGAGCGCCCGGACGGCGGCGTGATCCGGGTCAACGGCGAGACTCTGTTTGACAGCAGCGATCCTGTGACGACCCAGGAGGCGGAGATCAGGAGAAAACGCCTTCACTTCGGGCTGGTGTTCCAGTCCTTTAACCTGTTCCCCCAGTATACTGCACTGGGAAATGTAATGCTGGCAAAAGAGCTGCTGGCGAAGGAACAGGCGGACTACAAGGCGAGAAAAAAGGAGATCCACGCCGGGATCGAGAAAGAGGCGAAGATGCTGCTGGATCAGATGGGGCTGTCTGAACGGATGAACAACTATCCGCACCAGCTCTCCGGCGGACAGTGCCAGCGTGTGGCGATCGCACGCGCCCTGGCGCTCAGCCCGGATATCCTGTGCTTTGACGAGCCGACTTCCGCGCTCGATCCGGAGCTGACAGGGGAAGTCTTAAAAGTGATCAAAGGCCTTGCAGACCAGGAGACGACGATGATCATTGTTACGCATGAAATGGCGTTTGCGAGAGACGTGTCGGGCCAGGTGATCTTTATGGATGACGGGCGCATCCTGGAACAGGGCACTCCGGAGGAAGTATTCGGAAATCCGAAGGAAGAGCGGACGAAACAATTTTTATCACGTTATACAAATGGGTAGGGGGAAATATTGATTTTCCCCCTTTCTTATATTATAATCAAGTCTGCAAAATCGGCTGTCCTCCTGAAGGACGGTATGCAGCATATAACCTGAGTGGATCAGTAAGGAGCTAAATAAGATGACAGAATTTGAAAAAACCGCTTCAGGGCTTGGCGAAGAATGTGGAGTTTTTGGAGCTTATGATATGGACGGGCATGATGTGGCGCCCTCCATCTACTATGGGCTGTTCGCCCTCCAGCACAGAGGGCAGGAGAGCTGCGGCATTGCGGTGACAGACACATACGGGGAGCGGAAGGTGCTCTCTAAAAAAGGTCTGGGTCTTGTGAATGAAGTGTTTGACGGGGAATCCCTGTCGGAGCTGAAGGGCAACCTGGGCGTCGGGCATGTCCGCTATTCAACGGCGGGCGGGACGCGGGTCGAGAACGCCCAGCCGCTGGTGATCAACTATGTGAAAGGAACTCTTGCGATCGCCCATAACGGAAACCTGGTGAACGCTGTGGAGCTGAGAAAAGAACTGGAGTATACAGGGGCGATCTTCCAGACGACCATCGACTCGGAAGTGATCGCCTACCATATTGCGAGGGAGCGCCTGAACACCAGGACGGCGGAAGAGGCGGTCAGAAATGCGATGAAAAAGATCAGGGGTGCATATGCACTTGTGGTCAACAGTCCCCGGAAGATGATCGGGGCGAGAGATCCTTTCGGACTGAAGCCGCTCTGCATCGGAAAGAGAGACCGCACCTATTTCCTCGCGTCAGAGAGCTGTGCGATCTCTGCGGTAGATGCGGAGTTTGTACGCGATGTAAGACCCGGTGAGATCGTCACGATCACGAAGGACGGCATTGCCTCGGACATGAGCATGGCGTTGGAAGAGGACAGGCAGGCGAGATGCATTTTTGAGTATATCTATTTTGCCCGCATGGACAGCACGATCGACGGAGTCAATGTCTATCATTCCCGGATACTGGCGGGAAAAGCCCTCGCAAGGTCTTACCCGGTGGAGGCTGACCTGGTGGTGGGCGTCCCGGATTCCGGTCTTGTCGCGGCAAGGGGGTATTCCGAGGAGTCCGGCATCCCGACCGGTATGGCATTCCACAAAAACAGCTATGTGGGGCGTACATTTATCAAGCCAAAGCAGAGCGAACGGGAGTCCAGTGTGAAGATCAAGCTGAATGTGATCCCCGAAGTTGTGAAAGGCAAGAGGATCGTCATGGTAGATGATTCTATCGTGCGGGGAACGACCTGCGCGAATATCATCAGGATGTTAAAAAATGCCGGCGCGTCAGAAGTGCATGTAAGGATCAGCTCGCCTCCGTTTTTGTATCCGTGTTATTTCGGGACAGACGTTCCGTCAAATGAGCAGCTGATCGCCCACTCGCACACACCGGAGCAGATCCGGGAGATGATCGGGGCAGACTCCCTCGGATATATGGAGATCAGTAAACTCAGGGAAATGGTGGGCAGCCTGGGATACTGTGACGCATGCTTTACGGGGAATTATCCCATGGAAGTCCCCGGCAGGGATATCAGCCATGCGTTTGAGTAACCTGTTGACGACAAGATAATAATTTATAAAGGAAAAGGAGAAAAAGAATATGTCAAATGACCGCTATGTAAGCCCGCTCTCAGAGCGTTATGCAAGCAAGGAGATGCAGTACATCTTTTCACCGGACAAGAAGTTCCGCACATGGAGGAGACTTTGGATCGCCCTCGCCGAGACAGAGAAAGAGCTTGGCCTGCCTGTCACAGACGAGCAGATCGAAGAATTGAAAAGCCACGCGGACGATATCAACTACGATGTGGCAAAGGAGAGGGAACGGGTCGTGCGCCACGATGTGATGTCACACGTTTACGCATATGGCGTACAGTGTCCGAAAGCCAAGGGGATCATCCATCTGGGCGCCACCTCCTGTTACGTGGGAGACAATACGGACATCATCATTATGTCCGAGGCGCTGAAGCTGGTGCGCAGGAAACTGGTCAACGTGATCGCTGAGCTGGCGAAGTTCGCAGATGCGCAGAAAGCGCAGCCGACACTTGCGTTTACACATTTCCAGCCTGCCCAGCCGACGACTGTCGGGAAGAGGGCGACGCTCTGGATGCATGAGTTTACGATGGATCTGGAAGACCTGGACTATGTGCTGGGAAGCCTGAAACTGCTCGGCTCAAAAGGGACGACTGGAACCCAGGCAAGTTTCCTCGAGCTGTTTGACGGAGACCAGGAGAAGATCGACCGCATCGATCCGATGATCGCGGAAAAGATGGGCTTTGAGGCGTGCTATCCGGTGTCCGGTCAGACATATTCCAGAAAGGTGGATACAAGGGTATTAAATGTCCTTGCGGGAATTGCGGCGAGCGCCCATAAATTCTCCAATGATATCCGCCTGCTCCAGCACTTAAAGGAGGTTGAGGAGCCGTTTGAAAAGACGCAGATCGGATCCTCGGCTATGGCATATAAGAGAAACCCGATGCGGAGCGAGCGTATTGCATCCCTGTCGCGCTATGTGATGATCGACGCCCTGAATCCGGCAATTACTTCGTCTACACAGTGGTTTGAGAGGACGCTGGACGACTCTGCCAACAAAAGGCTGAGCGTGCCGGAAGGATTCCTTGCAGTGGACGGCATCCTTGACCTCTGCCTTAATGTTGTGGACGGGCTGGTCGTATATCCCAAAGTGATCGAGAAACGCCTGATGTCTGAGCTTCCCTTCATGGCTACTGAGAATATCATGATGGATGCGGTAAAGGCGGGAGGCGACCGTCAGGAACTGCACGAGAGGATCCGCGAGCTGTCAATGGAAGCTGGAAGAAATGTAAAGGAGAAAGGCCTTGAGAATAATCTCCTGGAACTGATCGCGGCAGATCCGGCGTTCAATCTGAGCCTGGATGACCTGAAGAAGACAATGGATCCGACAAAGTATGTCGGGCGCGCGAAAGAGCAGGTTGAAGCATATCTCAGAGATGTGGCGGGTCCCCTGCTCGAGGCGAATAAGGACGTGCTTGGCATGACTTCAGAGATCAACGTATAACCGGTAATATCATGTTGACACCATGGCAGAATGCAAAGGGATGTTGCGCAGGATTGCGGCATTCCTTTTTCTGTGATACCGTAGTCCTGTTACAGAATGGAAAATGTTTCCAGCAGTTTCAGGTGTAGAAAGGAATGAGGTTCAATGGAGTGGTGTGTAACTTTTTATGAAGAGAGACTTGGCTCAAAGTATGTAAACAGGGTTGTACGGATACTGGTCGTGCTGTTTTTCCTGTGTTCGGCTGTAATATGGGTGAATACATGGAGACCGGAAGCGGCAGGCTCCGGCTCAGGATCTGCCGGGGCTTACACAGATATGACGGCTGACGGGGAACTGCTGGTCAGGGAAGTCCTCGGTCCTGTGGAAGAAAGCGTGTCGTATCCTGGCAGAGCGTATTTCCTTTTCTCTGTCGAGGGTATGGCATCAGTCCTTCCCGCGCCTGCGGTACCAGCAGACGCGGAAGAGACGGTATATGAGCCTGCTGCGCCTGTTTCCGGGATCATGGAGTTCCCAGGGGAAACAACGGCGCCGGATATTACAGTGGATTCCGGAGAGAGCGTACAGGAAGATACCGATTCTCCCGCTGTCCCGCAGGAACCCCGGCCGGATGCTGGCCAAACGGTGGTCGGCGGGTTCCTTGTCAACGAGGCGGGAATGATCTGCGGTGTGGCGGATCCGTCTGCTGCTGTATCAGGCGGCGTTATGAAAATCCCATCAGAAGGATGCAGTGGGATCGCGGCGGGAGCATTCTTGTGCGGACTTCCTTCTGTCCGTGAGATCAGCATTCCCTCGAATATTACCCGGATCGAGACGGGCGCGTTCAGAGGACTTGAAAATGCAGAATGGTTCAGCGTGGAATCATCCGGTGAGTTTTCAGCGAAGATGGGCGTCCTTATGTCGGAAGGAGGCACCTGTATCCTTGCGTTTCCTGCGGGAAGGATCGGAAGCTACAAAGTACCTTCTCAGGTCACAAAGTTTGCGGAAGGAGCGTTCGCGGGTTCACGCCTTACAGTGATCGATGCGGTTTCCTGTTCCCTGACGGATACGGGCGATGTCCCGTCAAACATCAGGATCCTTCAGAGAGTGGAAGGAGAAGAGGATCCCGGCTCTGCCCAGGAGCCTGAAAACGGCGTGACAACAGGAAGTTCCCCGGAACCTGCCGTCTAAGTGTTTGTTGAAGAATCCTCCGGAATGGTCTATAATATTTTTATATTCCAGCAGTGTAAAGGAGGGGACTTTATGAAAGAGAAAAACATACTTCAGATCTTGAAAGAGAGCAGGTATACGGTTGTTTTAAGCGGCGCGGGGCTGATGGCTGAAAGCGGATATCCCCTTCTGCGAGACGGAAGGGAATCTTATGAGATCGAGGAAAAGTACGGGTATTCTTTTGAAGAGATCTTCAGCAGCGGGTTTTATTCCGCCCGGAAAGAGCTGTTCTTTCGCTTTTATAAAGAGTTCATCCTGAAGGCGGCGGAGATCCCGCCGGGAGAAGGATTCTATGCACTGAAGACGCTGCAGGACTTCGGGCTGGTCGATTCGATCATTACCAGGAGGATCGCCGGGCTCGAGGACAGGGCGGGGTGCCGGAATGTTTTAAATATGAAAGGCACAGTTTTTCACAACAGCTGTCCGGGCTGCGGCAGGGAATATTCAGCCGAATATATCCGGAACGCAAAAGGAGTTCCGCTGTGTGAAAAGTGCCAGACAGCTATCAGGCCGCATGTGTGCCTGTTCGGCGAGATGATCGATAACGGCGTGATGACGAAGGCCGCGCAGGAAGTCGAGAAGGCGGATGTCCTGCTCGTGCTCGGCGCGAACCTGGCTTCGGCACTGTGCAGCCAGATGATGCAGTATTATGCCGGCACAAACCTGATATTGGTGAGCGATACGGAACATTACTCCGACCAGAGAGCCGATATCGTGATCTACGGAAGAAGCGATCATTTTCTGGCAGATATTGCTGCGGAATATAAGAAACAAAATAAAGACTGAAATTGGAGAGAAAAAATGAGCAACAAAGTAAGAACAAGATTTGCGCCGAGCCCGACCGGCAGGATGCATGTGGGAAATTTAAGGACAGCGCTTTATGCGTATCTGATAGCGAAGCATGAAGGAGGCGATTTTATCCTCCGTATTGAGGATACTGACCAGGAACGCTATGTAGAAGGCGCTACCGATATTATATACCGTACCCTGGAAAAGACGGGACTGATCCACGATGAAGGGCCGGACAAAGACGGGGGATACGGACCCTATATCCAGAGTGAGAGACAGGAGTCCGGAATCTATCTGAAATATGCCAGGCAGCTTGTGGAGCAGGGAGACGCTTATTATTGTTTCTGCGACAAGGAACGGCTGGATTCGCTGAGAACCTCTGTTTCGGAGGACGGAACGGACATTGTTGTATATGATAAGCACTGCCTGGGGCTGAGCAAGGAGGAAGTGGAGGCGAATCTTGCGGCAGGAAAGCCGTGGGTGATCCGCCTGAATGTGCCAAATGAGGGAGAGACTACATTCCACGATGAGATCTACGGCGATATCACTGTTCCAAACAGCGAACTTGACGATATGATCCTGATCAAATCGGACGGATTTCCGACTTATAATTTTGCCAATGTGGTGGATGATCATCTGATGGAGATCACCCATGTGGTAAGAGGGAACGAGTATCTTGCTTCCGCGCCCAAATACAACCGTCTGTATGAAGCGTTCGGCTGGGAAGTCCCTGTGTATGTACACTGCCCGCTGATCACGGACGAGAACCACAAAAAGCTGAGCAAGAGAAGCGGACATTCCTCTTATGAGGATCTGATCGACCAGGGATTTGTATCTGAGGCGGTCGTCAATTATGTGGCGCTGCTCGGCTGGTGCCCGGCAGACAACCGGGAGATCTTTTCGCTGGAGGAACTGGTAAAAGAGTTTGACTACCGCCATATGAGCAAATCTCCGGCAGTGTTCGATACCGTAAAACTGAAATGGATGAACGGGGAATATCTGAAGGCGATGGATTTTGAACGGTTCTACGAGATGGCGGAGCCGTATATCAGAAAAACAGTGACAAAAGACTATGATCTCAGGAAGATCGCAGCCCTTGTTAAGACGAGGATCGAGATCTTACCGGATATCGACGGCCAGATCGACTTTATCGAAGAGCTTCCGGAGTATGACTGCGAGCTCTACCGTCATAAGAAGATGAAAACGGATCCGGAGAAAGGACTGGAGCTTCTCGAAGACGTGCTGCCGCTTCTTAGTGAACAGGAGGATTACAGCAACGACGCCCTGTTTGAACTTCTGAAAGGATATGCAGGGGAAAAAGGATATAAGATCGGATATGTGATGTGGCCTCTCAGGACTGCTGTATCAGGTAAGCAGAGCACGCCCGGAGGCGCGACGGAGCTGATGGAAGTCTTCGGAAAAGAAGAGTCGCTTCGCAGGATCCGGAGAGGAATTGAAAAATTACATGGCATTTAATCAGGAACAGAAAAAAGCAATCATTCATGGGAACGGGCCCTGTCAGGTACTGGCGGGGCCCGGTTCCGGTAAAACGCTCACGATCGTAAACCGGATCCGGTATCTGATCGAAGAGTATGGGGTAAAGCCGGAGGAGATCCTGCTTGTGACCTTTACCCGGTATGCGGCGGCTGAGATGAAGGAGAGGCTGTGCGCGCTGGTGGGGCAAAGGGCAGTCCCGGTCACATCGGGAACCTTTCACGGGATTTACTACGGGATACTGAAACAGGTTTACCGCATCGGTCCGAAAAATATACTTTCAGACGAGGAGAAGCAGCAGCTTCTTGGCTCGGCGGCGGGGGACTGTGAGATCGAAGTGCTGGATGAAGAAGATTTCTTAAAAGATATCGCGGAAGAGATCAGCAGGATAAAAAACAGCAGGATTCCGCTGGAGGAGTTTACCTCAGCGAAGTGCAGCGGGGAAAGCTTCCGGCAGATATACCATAGTTATGAAGAGAAGAGAAAGTCCCTCAGAAAAATAGACTTTGATGATATGCTGTGTACGTGTTACGAGCTTTTTGCGTCCAGACCGGATGTGCTTGCTCTCTGGCAGCAGAAATTTAAGTATATCCTGATCGATGAATTTCAGGACATCAACCGGGTGCAGTACGATGTGATCCGCATGCTCGCCCTCCCTGAGAATAATCTTTTTGTCGTGGGGGATGACGACCAGGCGATCTACGGGTTCCGCGGCGCTGACGCCGGGCTGATGTTTCAGTTTCTGAAAGACTATCCGGATGCAGTGCAGGTTGTTCTCGGAAAGAACTACCGCTCTTCCGGAAATATTGTGAAAAACTCTATGAAGGTGATCAGCCGGAATGAACACCGCTTTTATAAGAAGCTGGAGTCGGAGAAAGGCGGAGGGGAGTGCGTCCATGTCCAGGAAGTAAAAGACCCGAATGAGGAGGCGGGATATGTGGCAGATGAGATCAGCCGATGCCTTGAAAGGGGCATAAAAGCCGAACAGATCGCAGTTCTGTTTCGGATACACACAGATGTAAGGCCGCTGGCGGAAGAGCTGATCGAACGGCAGATTCCTTTTTGGATGCGGGAACATCTCCCGAATCTGTATAATCATTTTATCGCAAAAGACATCCTGGCGTATCTGCGTCTGGCATCCGGGCAGCGGGACAGAAAAGATTTCTTTCAGGTCATGAACCGTCCAAAGCGGTATATCGCAAGAGACAGCGTGACGGGCGGGCAGACCGCTTTTGAGCAGATCCGCAATTTCTACTGTGATAAGGACTGGATGATCGACCGGATCGACCAGTTTGAGTGGGATGTAAAAATGCTGTCACGTATGGCGCCGTACGCGGCGATCCAGTATATCAGGAAGCGGATCGGATATGACGATTTCCTGAAGGATTACGCCTGTACGCATAAGATCGAAAGGGCGGATCTGAATGAAGTCCTCTTTGAACTGGAGGAAGCGGCAAAGCCCTATGCGTCAGCGGAAGAATGGTTCCGCCATATCCGGGAATATACGGAGGCGCTTCAAAAGAAGGAGCGGGAGAAAGACAGAAGCCGGGAAGGAGTCAGGCTTATGACCCTGCATGCAGCCAAAGGGCTGGAGTTTGACGCTGTGTTCCTCATCGGGGCAAATGAGGGGATGATCCCTTACCGGAAGGCAAAGACAGACGCCCAGACGGAGGAAGAGAGAAGGCTGTTCTATGTGGGGATGACAAGAGCCAGGGACAGCCTGAAGATCACTTATGTAAAAACAAAAAACGGGAAAGAGACAAGTCCTTCCCGTTTTGTCAGCGAACTGCTGGAAGAGTAAAACTACTCCATATCGTCCAGGTCAATATCGCCGAAATCCTGCTCATCCATCCATTCATTAAAGATTTCCGAGACCCGTTCAAATTCATCATCATCCAGTATATTTTCAAGCCCGGGTTCTTCCTCTTCCCCATGATCGATCAGGCGGTAGAGGTAGATCTGCCCGTCATCGCTCTCGCCCTCGCTGTTGAGAGGAAGGAGTGCGATGTATTGCCGGGAATCTGCTTCGAATATCGTGAGCACGGCACATTCAAGCTCTTCATCGTTGTCCAGTGTCAGTGTTACGGTGAGAGATTCATTTTCATTCATAGAGCGTTCTCCTTTATCTGTGATTCGTGTACTGCGGCAGTATCCTGCCCCTATAATGAGAGGTTACCAGAAAGATACAGAAAAAGCAAGTTATACCGCAATCTATTGACATTCATCTGAAACACGGTAGAATGAAAGATGGAGATTCAGCTTAAAATATGACAGGGAGAAACGAGTAAAATGAGAAGACAAAAGCTCTTTATTGTCCTGCTGGCTGCATTTTCGATCCTGTTCATATCAGGATGCAAGCAGAATGTGGGTACACCGGAGGATAATGCCGTTGTCGAGGAACCTGATGAGGAAGATACAGAAGACGAGGAACAGAACCGGCTGTTCGGCTTTAGCTGTCCGGATCTGGAAGATCCGTTCTATACTGTGCTCAAGGACTCTGTCTCCACAGCGCTGCAGGAACAGGGAGACCGCATTTTAGTGAGGGACGCGCAGGAAGATACGGCTGCGCAGATCTCCCATATACAGGAAATGATCGATTCCGGTGTGTCATGCGTGTTTTTATGTCCCTGCGATCCGGAGGGGATCACCCCTGCGCTGGAGGCATTGCACGATGCCGGGATTCCGGTCATTAATCTTGATGTCAGAGTAGAGAAGTCCGAACTGACTGCGGCATTTATAGGAGCAGATGATTATAATGCCGGAAAAGTCTGCGCAGAGGATCTGATGGCCCGGTTTCCGGACGGAGGAAGCCTGGCGATCGTGGAATGCCCGGAGGTGAGCTCGGTCAGCGAGCGGATCAATGGATTTGAGGAGACCATCAGCAGCGCAGGATTTGAAGTGGTAAAGCGGATCGATGTGCAAAAGGACAGCAGTGTGATCCGGGGCCAAATGGCAGACCTGATCTCCAGCGGAAATTCATTAAACGCGGTTATGTGCGGAGATGATGAAATGGCGCTCGAAGTGCTGGCTTCCCTCGAAACAGCGGGGAGGACGGATGCATTTGTTTACAGCGTGGGTGGTTCTCCGGCAGTAAAGAGCGCCCTGGTGTCTTCCGAATCGCCGATGACAGGAATCGGGGCGCTGTCCCCGATCAATATGGGAAAGACAGCGGTGAAAACGGCGTCGGCGGTTCTGGAAAACGGTGTGTATGAACCCGAAACTTACGTTGAAACGTTCTTTATCAACAGAGATAATGTAGACATGTATGGAACAGACGGCTGGCAGTAAGAAAGGAACGGAAAATGGAGAGAATAAAGGGAAAGCCGCAGCCTTTTGGCGCGGTTGTTGAAGGTTCGAGAGTTAATTTTGCCCTGCAGGTACCGGCGGGGAAAACATGCCGGGTACTCCTCTACAAAGCGGGAGAGGAAAAACCCGGACACTGCTTCGATCTGCCGGAGGAGGACGGGATCGGTGAAGTCCGTTTTCTCGGGATCGAAGGGCTTGAACCCGAAAAGTATGAGTATAATTACGAGATCGACGGTAAAGTATATGTCGATCCTTATGTAAGAGAAATCTCGGGAAAGAAGATATTCGGCAGGCGCCGGGATGATAAGGAACATCAGGTGCGCGGGAAACTGGTTTCGGACGCGTATGACTGGGAAGGCGACAGAAGACTGCATCTTGCATGGAAAGATGTCGTTGCCTACAGCCTTCATATCAGGGGATTTACAAAGCACAGTTCATCAAAAGCAGCCCATAAGGGGACTTACCAGGGGGTTATCGAGAAGATCCCTTATCTGAAAGAGCTGGGTATCAATCAGATCCAGTGTATGCCGGTGTACGAATTTGACGAATGTGCCGGGACAAAGATCAACTACTGGGGATACGGCCCGGCGTACTATTTTGCGCCCAAAGAAGCCTATGCGGCCGGAAGTTCGGCAGTGTGCGAACTCAAAGATATGGTCAGGGCGTGCCACCGGGAAGGGATAGAAGTAGTGCTGGAGATGCCCTTTGCTGAAGGGGTGTCGGCTCAGACGGCGCTTGAATGTCTCCGGTTCTATATGATGGAATACCATGTGGACGGATTTGTGGTAAATCCGTATCTCGTACCGTGGGAAATGCTCAAATCCGATCCGTTCCTGAAAGAGATCAAACTGATGCGCAAAGACGACGCCTTCCAGAATGTAATGCGCCGTTTCCTCAAAGGCGATGAAAATATGGTCAGGGATGTGATCTGGGCGCTCAGGCATAATTCCGCAGCAGACGGGAAGTGCAATTATGTGACAGCGCACACAGGATTTACCCTTTGGGATCTGGTTTCTTACGACGGAAAGCATAATGAGGCCAATGGGGAAAACAACACCGACGGTCCGGACTATAACTATAGCTGGAACTGCGGGGCGGAAGGACCGAGCCGGAAGAAGGCGGTCATGGCTCTCAGGAAGAACCAGGTGAGAAATGCCATGCTGCTTCTTCTTGGCGCCCAGGGAACTCCCTGCATTTTGGCGGGAGACGAGTTCTACAACAGCCAGAAAGGGAATAATAATGTATATTGCCAGGACAATGAGACCGGGTGGGTAGACTGGAGCAGATTAAAGACTGACGATTCCCTTTTCCGCTTTGTGAAAGCGCTGATCGCTTTTCGGAAAGCACATCCGTGCCTGCACAGAGAAGAGGAACTCCTTGGACTTGACCGGACTGCATGCGGGATGCCGGATGTATCCTACCATGGCGAAAATGCATGGCAGGTCATGGCGGAAGTGTCCAGCAGGCAGCTCGGAGTAATGTATGCGGGTACAGGAGCCGGAGACAGCGACTGCTTTATCGCTTATAATATGCACTGGCTTCCGCACGAGTACGCCCTTCCATCTCCCGGCAGGGACAGGAAATGGTCCCGGGCGGGAAGTACGGAATCAGGGATTCTGGATACGTCAGCGGAACTGGAAGATCAGAAAAAAATAGAAGTGATGCCAAGGAGCATCTGTGTCCTGGTAAGCGTGCCGGATGAGACGAAAAGAAGGAGCCGTTCCCGGCGCAGGACAGAGAAGAAAAAGGAGAACGGGCAGGAGAAGGAATGAAAGCACTTCAGCATTTTATCACGATCACAAAACATAAGATCATTGTAATGAAAGAATGTTTCCGTGTGGGCCTGTACAGCCAGGGGCTGCTTCATGACCTTTCCAAGTACAGCCCGGCGGAATTTCGGATCGGATGCCGGTACTATCAGGGGACGAGAAGCCCCAACAATGCGGAGCGCGAAGAGACAGGCTGCTCTACCGCCTGGCTCCACCACAAAGGCCGCAATAAGCACCACTATGAGTACTGGATCGATTACAGTCTGGACGGCACCCGCATGCTGGCCGGCACGAAAATGCCGGTCCGCTATGTAGTGGAGATGTTCCTGGACCGCATAGCAGCCAGCAAAGTGTATAAGGGAGCGTCCTATAAAGACAGTGATCCTCTGGAGTATTATCTCGGCGGAAAAGCAGGAGACCTGATGCATCCCGAGACCAGGAAGCTCCTGGAAAAACTCCTGCACATGCTCGCCTCCTGCGGGGAGGAGCAGACATACCGCTATATAAAGGAAAAAGTGCTCAGACGCAGGAAACGGCGTCACTCAGGATAATAGAGCTGACGGTCCTGAATATCTGTGAGAACTTCGTCGAGATATTTTTTTGCCTGATACCGCGCCATTGGAAGGTTCATGTCCAGATAATTTCCGCAGTCCTTTGGCGATGCGCCCGGAACGTCGCCCTCATACGATGCGATAAAGGAAAACATATCTCTCATGAGGGGGACGATATCAGCGGATGCGTAGTCTCCGGCGAGGAGCAGATAAAATCCCGTCCTGCACCCCATGGGCCCGAAATAGATCGTGCGATCCTTGTATTCCCCGTGATTCCGCAGATATGTGGCGCCCAGATGCTCGATGGTGTGTACCTCAGCGGTGTTCATGACAGGTTCGTCATTGGGGCTGGTCATCCGGATGTCAAATGTAGTAATAACCGTGTTGCCCGCGGTATCTTTGCGCGATACATAGACGCCGGGGACGAGACGGATATGGTCAACAGTAAAACTCGCGATTTTTTCCATAGATGATTCATCTTCCTTTCCCATTTTTTAGTTATTATAGTCTGTTGCCTGTTAAAAAACAAGCAAGTATATTGAAAAGAGAGATAGCAAGAGATATAGAAAGGAGCAGGAGCCTTATGATACTGTATATTGTCCGCCATGGTGAGACCGACTGGAACCTGGCGCATAAAGTACAGGGGCAGACTGACATCTGCCTCAACGATTACGGAAGGCATCTCGCAGAAGAGACTGCCCGGGGTATGAAAAAGATCCCCATTGACCTTGGATATACAAGCCCGCTGAAGCGGGCCAGGGAAACAGCAGAGATCATCCTTGGCGACAGAGACATCCCGCTGATCGACGACCCGAGGATCCGGGAGATCAGTTTCGGAAGCTATGAGGGGATCATCAGCGGCGGCGGGGATGAAAGGAGCAGGGCGTTCAGCCGTTTTTTTACAGATACGGCGAACTATGAGGCGCCCCGGGACGGGGAGTCGATCCGGATGCTTTATGATCGGACGGGTGATTTTCTGGCAGACCTGATGTCCAGGAGAGAACTGGCAGACAAGAGCATTCTCGTCTCTACCCACGGAGCTGCGATGACCGCGATCCTCAACAGGATCAAAGGAAATCTGACAGTGGACCATTTCTGGAGAGATGAGGTGCCGCCGAACTGCTCGGTCACAAAAGTGGAAGTCAGCGGAGGATCTGCCCGGATCGCAGAAGAGGGCATGATATTTTATAAAGAAAAAGTGAAAAAATGGAAAACCGTATAATACATATGATACAATAGAAGAAAAGCGAAGAAGGCTGGTGAGATTATGAAGTTGACATTTGTTGGAGCAGCTCATGAAGTGACCGGTAGCTGTCATTATCTTCAGGCAGCCGGAAAGAATATCCTGGTCGACTGCGGGATGGAACAGGGGCCGGATCTCTACGAGAATCCGGGGCTTCCGATCCCGGCGTCAGAGGTGGATTATGTTTTTCTGACGCATGCCCATATTGATCATTCCGGCATGCTTCCTAAGCTGGCGAAGGAAGGCTTTAAGGGACAGATATTTGCCACGTTTGCCACTGTGGATCTTTGCAATATCATGCTTCGTGACAGCGCCCACATTCAGGAATTTGAGGCGGAATGGCGCAACCGGAAAGGCAGAAGGGCGGGAAAACCGGAATACGAGCCTGTCTATGTGATGCAGGATGCCCTGGACGCGATCGAACTGCTTGTGCCATGCCAGTACGGGGAGCGGATCACGATCTGCGACGGCATCCAGATCCGCTTTACAGATGTGGGGCATCTGCTGGGCTCCGCGAGCATCGAAGTGTGGGCGACGGAGGACGGCGTGACAAAGAAGATCGTATTTTCAGGCGACGTGGGAAATCTGGATCAGCCCATCATCAAAGACCCGGCGTATACGCGGTCGGCGGATTACGTGGTCGTTGAGTCTACTTACGGAGACCGCATCCATACTGCGGAGAAACCGGATTATATCGGTGAATTTACGAGGATCCTGAGGGAGACATTTGAACGGAAGGGCAACGTGGTGATCCCATCCTTTGCAGTGGGGCGGACTCAGGAGATCCTCTATTTTATCCGTGAGATCAAAGAGAGGAACCTTCTGCCGGAATATGCGGATTTTGACGTGTATCTGGACAGCCCGCTGGCGATCGAGGCGACGAAAGTCTTTACCATGAACATGAGGGACTGTTTTGACGAGGATGCCATGAAGCTGGTAGACGCTGGAATCAACCCGCTTGTGTTCCCGGGACTTCACACGTCTACTACGAGCGATGATTCCAGGATGATCAATTTTATCGAAAAACCGAAAGTGATCATATCCGCTTCCGGGATGTGCGATGCGGGCAGGATCCGCCACCATCTGAAACATAACCTTTGGAGGCCGGAGTGTACCATTCTCTTTGTCGGATATCAGGCGCAGGGGACGCTGGGACGCCGGCTTCTGGAAGGTGAAAAGGATATCAAACTGTTTGGGGAGCCGATCGAGGTTCACGCAAGGATTGAGAGCCTCCACGGCGTCAGCGGACACGCCGATATGAACGGGCTGCTCAAATGGATCGGCGCATTTGAGACTCCGGTCGAGCGGGTGTTTGTCGTCCACGGGGAGGACACTGTGACAGACCGGTTTGCCGGAACGATACAGGAAAAGTTCGGTTACAGTGCCATGGCCCCCTATCCGTGCTGTGAGATGGATCTCATGAAAAATGAGGTCGTTAACGAGGGAGTCAGGATACCGGTGAAGGCGAAAAAGGCTGCCCAGAGAAGAGCGGACACCGCTTTTGAGCGTCTGGTGGCAGCAGGAAAACGGCTCCTGGATGTGATCTACAGAAACGAGGGGCTGTCAAACAAAGATAAAGCAAGATTTGAGAGCCAGATCAACAACCTGGCGGACAAATGGGAAGAATAGAGTACGGATCAGGGCGGAGCAGTTCCGCCCTGATTGTTGTCAAGGGCTAAAAGTTTATAAAATTTTCCGCCTGACAGAATATCTTTCCTGCCGAGTGAGAATCATTCTAAGTAGAAAACGCTTAGGAGGATTCTTACATGATGGTGAACAAGGTTGAACTGTGCGGAGTGAATACGTCGAAGCTGCCGCTTTTAAAAGAGGAGGAGAAAGCGGAGCTGTTTGAGCGGATCAAGGCAGGGGATGAAAAGGCGAGAGAGACATACATCAAAGGAAACCTGAGACTGGTGCTGAGTGTGATCAAACGGTTTGAGGGGAGTAACGAGAATGCCGACGACCTTTTTCAGATCGGGTGTGTAGGCCTTATGAAAGCAGTAGATCACTTTGATCCGTCCAGGATGGTCAAATTCTCTACCTATGCGGTTCCGATGATCATAGGGGAGATCCGGAGATATCTCAGGGATAACAGTCCGATCCGTGTGAGCAGGTCTCTTCGCGATACCGCCTACAAAGCGATCTACGCGAGGGAGGGATATATCAGGCAGCACATGAAGGAGCCTACTGTGCAGGAGATCGCGGATGAGATCGGGATCGCAAAGGAAGACGTAGTCTTTGCGCTGGACGCAATCCAGAGTCCCATGAGCCTGCAGGAACCGGTGTACAGCGATGGAGGAGATACGCTGTATGTGATGGATCAGGTGAGCGACAGGAAAAACAAAGAAGAAAACTGGGTGGAAGAGCTGTCCCTGGAAGCTGCGATGGAGCGGCTAAACGAGAGAGAACGCTATATCATTACTTTAAGGTTTTTTGAGGGAAAGACTCAGATGGAGGTGGCAGACCAGATCAATATTTCCCAGGCGCAGGTCAGCCGGCTGGAGAAAAACGCGCTCAGGACAATGCGA